>NZ_CP195159.1:2245398-2566170 GCF_051200815.1 Timonella sp. A28
ACCGCACGGATGTTTCGTGGAATATGAGCGACAAAAAACCAGATCCAGAAACAGGGTTTAGGAAAATATGGAAGCAGCTCGTTGATGATGGAAAAGACGTGTACGTGTTTGGGGACAACCCGCGTGCGTTGAAAGGGGATAGTACGCGTGACTGTGTTGCGCAGAGCCCTGAAGAACCGCAAGTGTGCGACCGCGACCGTGACGAAAGCTTCGTCATGGACTATCAAGCAGAAGCCGCTGATGGAGTGCATGGGGTTGAGTACGTTGATACGCGTGGCTGGTTCTGCACGGACGACACGTGCCCGGCTGTTATCGGTAACGTGATGGTGTATCGCGATGACCAGCACGTTACCGCAACGTATGCGCGTACGTTAGCGCCTCGTGTGTTATCTGAAATTAAGCAGTTCAGTCGTTTTCAGTTGTCGCTTTAAAAGTAAAGAGTGTTGTCCATGGGCCGTATCGAGGGTGATGTTTATTTGTGAGGTCGACTTGCCGAGCCTCAATAGTGTTGATTTCTTGTACCGTATCGATGGTCCACTGAAACCCGGAACTTTCACCTACGTTATGGTGTTTACGCACTTCGCCGTTTAGGCGGAAGTTCACTGTGTTTCGTTGCTGAGACACCAACGTGAAATTGACAGTAGGGTACCTCTCGTCATCATCGAATTCGATTGTGTCACCATTATCGAATCTGGCACCGTCATAGTAGACATGCTCGATGGAGAACATGTTTGTGCTAGCCGGCGTAAACGTGTACGTGGTGGTGATAGCAGCGCGAGAGGTGATGTCTCCGTCTTCATTTCGCTGTAGAACCATGTAACGTCGTGTGCCTTGTGTGGCGGCATCCGAACTCACATCAACGGTCCATAGCCCGTCGTCCGGCACTGTCGTTTGACCAACAGCGGGAGCAGCAACGTTAGCGGCAGCAGCGGATCGTCCACGAATTTTTACGTCGTCGATAACCTCGATTGTTGAGCCAGGTTCGCCACGCCCCATAAATCGCGGCATGAAGATGCCATCGTTGACCGATTCGGTATCAATAGTTACAGGGGTAACCACAGGAGTCGAGGGGGTTGGTGCTGGCGTTGGGTCTGGTGAGGACGGATCTGGGCGGGGAGTCTCTACGGGAGTGCTCGTTGTTGGTGTTGGCGTCGGTTCAGCACTAGGTGTTGAGTCATCTGAAGAATCTGGAGTAGAGGTCTGCTCATCAGATTTGTCATTCTCGTCAGGGTTGACTGTAGGAGTAGAGACAATTGGCGCAGTTGTCGGTGTGGACAGGTTGCCTACATGGGTAGGGCGCGTCGTCTGTTCTGACAACGTTCCCTCAGATGGTTGTTGGGTTTCTTGTGGTTCAGTGTTGGACTCTGTCGATGCTGACTGTGTGGACTGCGTTGAAGGAGCAGAAGGACCAGCTGAAGGCGTCGATAGTGCGGCAGGGGGAGCCTGCACCGCGACAGTTTCCGGCGGCGAGGTCAGTACACCAGAAGCAACCGCGACCGCGACAGCAACAAGCACACCAGACGCGACAACAACACTTGTGGCAGGGTTATTTTGCACCCATTTTTTCGCTGCACTAAAAACCTGCGTGCCATGAGCTGCGCCAGCCGTTCCAGCGGCAGCCGCAGTAGACGCGGCTGGTGCGACAAATAAACCTGAACCGGCAACAGAAGCAGCAGGAACCCCCAACACAAGTGGCAGGAGGATGCCCCGCAACGACGAACTTACATCATGCAGTTCGGCGCATAACACGGCACACTTGTTGCACTCGGACAGGTGGTTTTGTAGTCGTTCAGTGCGACGATGAGACAGGTTGTCCCTGGTGTACGCGCCCAAGTTTTTCTCAGTCCACTGGCACTCTTCATCCTCCGCAGTGTGTGTGGTGGAGATGTGGGCTTGGAGCCAAGCTTCACGGAGCCCTTCGCGTGCGCGGAACGCAAGTGCTGAGACCGCTCGAGCGTTGACACCCATGAGCGGGGCAATTTCTGCTGGGGTGAGTCCTTCAACTTCTGTGTACCACAAGACGGTGCGCCAATCCGCTGGAAGATCGCGGAAGGCGCGGGCCGTAAAAGCATTGTTTTCGGTGAGCGAGGCAAGGTCTGTGTCGGTGATCAGCTCTGATTCAACGTGCGTCAGCTCAACGGCAGTTATCGCATTGTTTGACCACGCCATTGAGGCACTACGGATCGTCGCATACAGGTATGAACGAAAACCTTCGGTGGGGCCTTTGCCGTTGAGGATGGCCTGATATATGCGCGTAAATGCTTCTTGGACGAGGTCTTCTGGGTCGTGGCGTGAAGTAATAGCACGCGCAGCCTGGATGCCTGCTTGATGGTGGCGTTCCCACAAGATTGCGTATGCGGACTCGTCGCCTTGACGGAGCTTATTAATCAAAGCGGAATCGGGAAGTTGTGCGAGCCGTGTTTGAAAAATGGACTCAGTCATTGCTCTCTGTCGTTCCGAACTCAAGGGGGTGCCCACCAGATTGTTTCACGACGGACGATATAGGGGAACATGCTGTGTGCGTGTGCTTTGTCATGTTGCTGTAGTTATACCCGTTCAACCTTATGCGCTATTTATCATGTGAGTCAGGGTTAGGCGCGTGTAGGAGCGGTTTCAGCATGATGTTCAGGTGCTCTTCAATGTGGTCGAGTTCTTCGGTGAGTATGGCACAACGCAAGCATGTAATGAGGTGGTCGCTAATATTCCTTGCGCGCTCGTCTCCCTCGATAGTGGGTGTGGCCGCGGCCAACGTGTGTGCATAGTGCGCACATTCAGGTGAGGTGCTGTTGTGATGCGCGTGAAGCTGCACCCACGCTTTTCTGAACTCGTTTTGGGCGCGTGCAGTTTCGAAAGCAACTTCATGTGGTTTGAGTTTGTGGAGTACACCGATTTCTTTGGCGTTGAGCCGTTCAATGTGTCTGGACCACAGCACAGATTTACTAATTTTGGGCAACGCTTCAAAGGCTTGCCCAGTAATTGAATAACGGGCAAGAGCGGGGGCGTAATACGGAGATAAAGGCATGTTGCGACTCGCAGTGGGTGGCGCGGCAGCGTGGGGGCAACTGCCGCGCCTGCTAGTGGTGCGGCAGTGTGGGGGCGACTGCCGCATGTGGGGGTGGTAGTGGACTGCTTAAGGTGCGTACACCTGTAAAGAGTGCTGTTCTGGTGAAGTGTTACGCAAAAAATGTGGGTGAAGCAAAAATTTTTCGACGATTGCCGAATGCGGGTATAAGAACTATATTGTTCGGATACCCGAACTTTTGTTTTGTTGAAGTGAGCGCTCGCATGAAAACCACAAAAATTGTGTGCCTTATGGCCGCACTTTTCGCTTCTTCACTTGTGCTGGGATGCAGCGAATCATCAGAAAATGCACACCCCAAAACACCTGAAGAAGACCCAAAAATTACTGTGCTTGCCACCTTCACAGTGCTGCAAGACATTACCCAAAACGTGGCGGGCGACCACGCTGAAGTTATCTCGCTGATTAAACAAGGTGCAGAAATACACGGCTACGAGCCAACCCCCGGCGATATTCAACGAGCAAAAGAAGCAGACCTCATCGTCGAAAACGGGTTGGGTCTAGAAATATGGCTCAATAAGTTCACCGCAGACATCGACGTGCCAACAGCAACTCTGAGCCAAGGTATAGAACCCATCAACATCGCTAGCGACGCATACAAGGGAAAACCCAACCCGCACGCATGGATGTCTCCAGCACACGCCGAAACATACGCATATAACGCCGCGCACGCGCTCTCACGCATTGACCCGAACAACAGTGCCGCCTACCAGCGCAACGCCCGCGACTATGCGACACGTATCCGCGCAGCAGGAGAGCACGCAGTTCAACAACTACAGCAGCGCACCACCCCCATCACACACCTTGTGACATGCGAAGGCGCGTTTTCCTATCTTGCCCACGACCTTGGTATGCACGAACACTACTTGTGGCCAGTAAACGCAGAACGGCAATCGACACCAAAACAAGTAGCAGCAGCAATCACCGCCGTGCGAGACAACAACATCGAAGCCGTTTTTTGCGAATCGACAGTTTCCCCGTCGTCTATGTACGTCGTAGCAGACGAATCAGGAGCAACTTTTGGTGGAACCCTATACGTGGATTCGCTATCCAGTACGGACGGACCCGTTCCTACCTTTTTATCGCTCATGAAACACAATCTCGCAACGATCACACAGGCAGGAAAAAACACATGACTGGGGTGCACACAACCGATACAGCACACGACTCACAGCCTAGCGTGCTGTTAAATGTACAAAACTTAACTGTCTCCTACGGCCATATCACAGCATTAGCAGACGCCGACATGACATTACCTGCACACGTTACGTCTTCCACTGGAATGCCACGAGGCATCATTTGCGGCCTCTTGGGCCCAAACGGTTCTGGAAAATCATCATTGTTTAAAGCGCTCATGGGCGCTACCCCAAGCCGCGGCACCATACAGGTGGCAGGGCTGAGCAGCCTCGAGGCACGTAAAGCAGGAAAAATAGCGTACGTTCCACAAGCCGAAGACGTCGACTGGGACTTTCCGTTGTCCGTGCGCGAAGTCGTGTCTCAAGGTCGTCCACAACGAAGGCTGCGCTCTGCAACCCCACATGACAAAACTATTGTGCAAGAAGCCTTAATCAGAGTGAGTTTGGAAGAACTTGCAGACCGGCAAATCGGTGAACTATCTGGCGGGCAAAAACGACGAGTGTTTGTGGCACGAGCATGCGCCCAATTTTTAGACTCTTCCGTGCCTAGCACACAGAACGAACGTGACGCTCCTAAGCTCCTGCTTTTAGACGAGCCCTTTTCCGGCGTCGATGTGCAATCGGCAGAGCTCATTGAGCACGCAATCATGGAACTGGCGCACAACGGTGTCGGGGTGCTGGTCTCAGTACACGACATGGAAAGCGCTCGCCGGCTTTGCGACGAAGTGGTGCTGTTACGTAAATGTGTGCTTGCGCAAGGGCCAACTCGCGAAGTGTTGACAGACGCAAATATTTCTAACCTTTTTATGGGTGGTGACATTCATGTTTGAGTGGCTGGTTGAGCCTTTTCAATTTGAGTTCATGCAGCGTGCGTTGATTGTGGCTGTGAGTGCGGCGCTCGTGTGTGGAGTGTTGTCGAGCTGGTTGGTGCTTTTGGGTTGGTCCTTGTTAGGTGATGCTGTTTCTCATGCGGTGCTGCCGGGTGTCGTGTTGGCATACATGCTGGGGCTGCCGTTTGCTGTTGGTGCAACAGTGTTGGCTTTTATTGCGGTGGGGTTGATCGGTAGGGTTCGGACGACCACTATTGTGCGCGAGGATGCTGCTATAGGCGTGGTGTTTACTTCGCTGTTTGCGTTCGGGTTGGTGCTTATTTCGAGGTATCCCAGCCAGATAGATTTGACTCACGTGTTGTTTGGCAACATTTTGGGTGTGCAAACATCTGACGCAATTCAGGTGGTTGCTTTGTCGTTGAGTGTGTTGGTGATTCTTCTCGTGCTGCGACGAGACCTCACTTTGTTTGCCTTTGATAAGGGGCAAGTCAATGCTTTAGGCAAGAATGTTTCGTTGCTTTCGGCGGTGCTTTTGGGGGCGTTAGCTTTGACGTCTGTTGCTGCGTTGCAAGCGGTTGGGGTAATTCTTGTTGTTGCGTTGCTTATTACCCCGGGTGCTACGGCCTTGTTGTGGACAAAGAGGTTTACTCACATGCTGTGGATTGCCCCGGTTGTGGGAGTGTCATCTGCGTTTGTGGGAATTACCGTGTCGTTTTATGCGGATGTTGCTTCAGGAGCAACGATCGTGTTGATGCTGGGAGTGCATTTTCTGGCTGCGTATGTGTGCGGTCCGCGGCAACGTTGGGGCATTGCTCTTCGTAGATACATGGTGAAACTGCGTCATCGTCGAGCAGTTGCTACGGCTGTTGTTGAGTGATTGTGTTGTTAGATGTGGGAGACGCGTTTGGGAAGTGGGCGCGCTTTAATATGAGTGCCGTGTGCCGGTGTGAAGACCTCTGGTTTAGTGGCGGGGGCAGAGGTTTCTGGGGTGAAGAGCACTCTTGCGGACACGCGCTTCACGTGTGTTGTTAGATCAGCTTTTTTCAAGGTCGCACCGAACCGTCCTTGGACAGGTAGCCACGATCCTTTTAGGCGGTCGAACCCGAATTTTTTCTTCCTGTTCATCCCGATTACCGTAAATTGATTTCCACCCGCACTCAAGTGTTTCCGGGGTGAAAGTTATCAGTCCAACTACCCATGTGTTGGAAAATAAGGGGAAACACTGATTCCTCGGGGAAACCTCCCCATTATTCTGGTGTTTGTGGTGCTGTGAAGCACGGAATCATGCGGTTCTGCGCGGTTTATGTATCTGACAGGCGTGCAGAAAAATCAGGGGTTAATGAGGCTGTTGTGATGGCATAAAAAAGTGGTGGCTGCGCACATGAGTGAAACTCTGTGCGCAGCCACCACTAAGTACTAGTGAAGACTAGTTCTTGATCACAGTGGGCGGATGTTCTCAGCCTGTGGACCCTTTGGACCCTGGGTGATCTCGAACTCAACCTGCTGGTTTTCTTCGAGGCTGCGGTAGCCGTTGCTTACGATTGCGCTGTAGTGTGCGAACACGTCAGCTGATCCGTCTGATGGGGCGATGAATCCATAGCCCTTTTCGTTGTTGAACCATTTTACTGTTCCAACTGCCATTTTAGGTCTCCTTCAAGAGGTGTGCGGACGCCTTCCAAAGTGAAAGGCGGGACGTCACGGTGATCGTCGTCAAACTCTTGAGGACCAAGAATGCGGACTTGCAAAACAAGCGGCGCACGACGTGCGAGGCACTGCAACTACGCCGACAACTCTAGCGACATATCGCCATTGGCGCCACAAGAATGGCTAAGAAAGTTGAGATTTGTGTCCGGTTAATCGAAAAACCTCGAACATAAGGCAAGAATGCTTCCTTTTGGAAATCTTGTTATGACGGTTCTACAGAAAACGCATCCCCATAGTTTTTCCCCACTCGGGTTCACGAATTGCGGTGAAACCAAGGTGCTCATAGAAGCCTATTGCGTGTGTGTTGGTTCCCGAAACTCCCAGATGAACACCTGCAACTCCCGCATCGCGAAAAGCATCGAGGAGTGTGAAGAGGAGCTCTTGCCGCGTCCGCCACCTTGAGCATGGGGAAGGATATCTATGTGGAGGTGTGCGGGGTAGTCTTTGGCGATCTCAGCATCTGATGCGCCCCAATTCATAAGCTTTCCGACGAGTCGAGCATCACCGGATCCTTCGGGGAACGATGCGTTCGAATATTTTTCGCGTAATGGCGGCCACCATGATTCTTCAAGTTCTTGATCAAACTTGAGTGAGTCTGGAGCGCCCGTTGCGTATCCCACGGGAGTGTCGGTGTCGTCGACGAGGGCAAAAGAAAATTGTGGGTACAGCTTCAGGTAGGCCCCAAGGTAGAGGTCTCCTAAGAGTCGCGGTTCGGAATACAAAGCGGAGGCGTCTTGGCCTGCGTCGCCGGTGAGCAGGCAAATATCGTAGAGTCGGTCGACTTCTGTGGGGCTGTCAACGTTGACGAGCCGAATATCAAAGGCGGTCATAGCACTTACTTTACGGTTGAAACTGATGGGTATAAAAAAGGGCGGGAGGAGCCCGCGCTTCCTCCCGCCCCACGAGGACGTCCAGGCATCGTACAGAGGGGTCAAAACGATGCCGGCCTCATCCTCACGTCTGAGCGTTTCGACATTCCTATTCAATACTGTCCTTGGGTAAAGTTTTCAGGCCTAAAGTCCCCCTGTTGTGTTCGTGAATAAAAAGTTTGCTGATCAACCAAGCAGGAGAGTGTTTCTTGAGAAATAAATCAGATAATCTCGCTGGTAAAACTTTCCATGTTTAAAAATTCCTTTACCTGTTTAAGGACAATAAACATGCTGCCGATACCAATGATGTGAAGAAGGCAGCTCAAAAGCGAAAGCCCTCTGCGCCGAAGACGCCGCAAGGCTTACCCAGCTTTGGGATTCTTGGAATCCTCATCGTTGTGATCGCTGTTTATGTGATCGGTAAGTTAGCTAACTAGCCTGCTGCGCAGGTGTAGTGGTTTTTGGTTTGAGCCCTTTTGATCAGTGCATGCTCAGGTAGGCTGCAACGCTGAAAGACAAAAGGAAGGTCATGCCAACTGCCATCCCTGGCTGGTACCCAGACCCCACCAATTCGTTGTATTTGCGCTTCTTTAACGGAAAATACTGGACAGATGTAACCGTTCTTGTGCCGTCGGACGGTCAAGTCACAGAAGAAATGATTTTCCTTGGCGAAGCCAAAATGTCACAGTTGCACACAGAGCAGTGTCAGCATCCAGCGAACTATCACACTGCACAGAATGGCGCAGCACACGGCACACGCGCGGTTGGTGTTGTTGCCGGACGGAAGATATCAACGCAGCAGTTGTGGCTAGCCGCAGGACTAGCCGCCTTTATTAGCGTTTTTTGTTTTTATTATGTCTACAACGGCACGAATTTGGCGCAGGCAGGCAAATCTCGCGCGGTTCATAGCATTACTGTTTCTCAAGATTTTAGTGCGTTGAACTTGGCTTCTGAATTCACATGTAAAAACCTAGCTCAAGAAGCAATCGATATTTCACAGGCCCAAGACGCAGGTAATGAAGTGTTGGTTGATGTAAAAGACGTAAGTATTGTGCGTGATGCGCGCAGTACTTTTTCTTTGCCTTCAACTAAAGGGAAATATGAGACCGCGCTCGCTTGTGAAGGTGAAGGTGTATTCGCTGATGGGATGCGCGCAAAAATTGAATTAGAACTGTCCGTTACCAGCGATTCTTCACTATGGGTGTATTCGACCCCGCGTAGTCACTTGTATTGAGTGCTAGAGCGCCCTGAAGGCCTCGGGAAGTGATTTTCCGGCATTGAGGTAGGCAATGCTGCCAACAGCAAGAACGGCAACTGACCACAATGGCAGCGGCAGGAGCGGTACGACGATTGTGCCAAAGATTCCTAAAATAATATGGATCAAGATAAGGCCAATGGCGATTGCAATGGTTGTGGCAAGGATCTTTTGTGGGGCCTGGATGGTGTCGCCTTTAGGTAGGTCCGCGGTGAGGTCTTTTGGGCGACCAAAGTGTTCTGTGAGGTCGTCGTGTGGGTGGGATTTTTCCCATCCTTTGATGTCGTTCAAAGTTTGGGTAATGCGTTCGTCGTCTATGCCTTTTCGACGCATAAGTTGTGTGACCTGCGCGTAGTATCGCGTATCCATGAGTGCCCCTCGTCTGCGACGTCGTTTTTTCTATTTTAAGTGCAGGGTCACACCTAGAAATTAGTTGACGCTTCAAGTAAATGGTGAGACGCTTGAATCATCAACTAATGAGGTGAATGAGTTATGACCACACACAACAACCCCACAACAACCCAAGCAGCAGCTCACAACACAGCGCGCGTACCACAAGCACACCCGCTCAAAAATGCAGACCTGCTCCCCGGCGGACTCACCATGGACGCCGTCACCCTATACGTCCGCGACATTGACGCCATGGTCAAGTTCTACACAGAAGTCATAACCCTTGAGGTCATCAACACAAACAACCCCTCAGCCGCACACGACCAAAGACACGGCATCGTCACCCTCGGACGAGGCAAAACCCCAATCGTCGTACTCAGACACGAACCCAATCTGCCGCCCGCACAACCACGCCAAGCAGGACTCTTCCACACCGCAATACTCTTCACCACCCAAAGCGCACTCGCCGCAGTCGTAGCCAGCGTCGCCCAACACGCACGCCACCTCTACACCGGTTCTGCAGACCACCTCGTCTCCCAAGCCTTCTACCTCAACGACCCAGAAGGTAACGGCATAGAACTCTACTGGGACAGGCCCCGCAACGAATGGTCCTGGACAGGCGCACACGTCGTCATGGACACCCTATGGCTAGACCCAAACACGTTCGTGAACGAACACCTCACCACACAAGCCCTAGAAAACCTCAACACAGCCCCCGCAACAGTCGGCCACGTACACCTGCAAGTAGGAGAAACCCAAGCCGCCCAAGACTTCTACGTCAACGCGCTCGGCTTTGAAACCACCAGCAAAATCCCCGGAGCGCTCTTCGTCGCAGCAGGCGGATACCACCACCACATGGCCGTCAACACGTGGAACTCACGCGGAGCAGGGCCCCGCATATCATCACTCGGATTAGCAGAGGTCTCACTCATCCTGCCCACCAACGACGACGTGCACGCACTCCAAGACAGGCTCAACTACGCCCACATCACTCACGCCCATACCGGCGCAGCGCTCACCTTCACCGACCCATGGAACAACCACATCGCCGTAAGCACGCACGAACAATAAGTTATGTACTATTCGACACAGAATCAGTGACGAGGCGTGACATGAAATCGCCAACCATATGAAAGAAATCGCTAATAGCATCGGGAAACAACCACAAAGCAGCGATAATCCCTAACGCAAAAGCCAACTTGACTGCGCCCGAACCCGTGGTTTTCTTTGCTTGTTTTCCACGCTTTGAAGCTCGTCGAGCCTGAACTTGCTGAGCAACTTCTGCTCTATCCAGATGCAACGCAGCTTCCAACGAAGACGCTAACCCAGCAACATCATGCGTCGGTAAAACAGAAGGGCTAGAACCAATGAATTCTGCAAGCTGATCAACAGAAACGACCCGCACCCCTTCAACATCACTGTTGAAAACTGCCTCACCAGTAAAAGCAAGCACAGGAAAAACTGAGACTCCATGCTGGGGTAAACCCGTTGTCCGCAACATGAGCGAGCGGATCGCCTCCGCTTGTTCTAACGCGCCAAGATGCGCAGAACGACGCAACGTTCCATTCTGTCGGACACCCTTAGATGTAACCGATAGAACACCACTCCAATTTTTCGCATCAACAACAAAAACGCCAGTAGGTCCAACCACAAGATGGTCAATATTTGCTTTAGGGCGGCCCGGCCAGGGCTGATCATGCAGCACCCAAAACCCATGACCATCAAGCCAATTCAGGACATGAGCGACTTCCCGCTCTCCCTCAGCCCCACGCGCATAACTATCAACGCCTGAACTGCGGCCCTGCGATGACCTCCGTTGTGCAACAGCATCCGCACCAGCCCCGGGAATACCGCGCGACACCAACGGTTGGCGCCCCTGCTCAGCAACAATCCGATCAGAATGAAGAGCGCGCCTGCTAGGGGAAGGAACATCAGGAGTGTTATTGGAAGAATGGCCCATGTTTTACATATCGACAGGAAAACCAACAACTCAACTGAATACGAGCGAGCGCGCATTGAGCATAAAAATACGCACTGCGAGCTGCCGCTATTCAGCCGGCGCTCGCAGTGCGTTCAGATGAGGGTGTGCTACTTATCGAGCGCTTTAGCAGCCCAATTCGACACCATGCGTTTGGAGCTGCGCTTCGCAAGGACTTGAGTAAGTGAAGCAACGATTGCGCTCACCGCAGCAAACGTCACAATCGACGCTACACGTGCTTCGTCGTCGTCGAGGTCGTGGGACAGGCCACCCGTGGACTTATCCCACACCTTCTCTACTACTTTTTGTGCAACCCATCCTGCAGCAAACGAAATACCGAGAGCAGCAATCTTTTCAAGGCCTGACTGCTTATCCATGAACTCCTCCTCAACGAGCCAACACAATCTGCATGCCTGAAAATGGCACGTCTTCCACTTAACAAACTATCGGGTCAGCCGTGCACACGCTAACTGTCAGGGCCGTAATCACCGCAATCGATAGAACAAACCTCCAACCAACGTCACAAGCAATTGTGCTGAACCCTGCACTCACCTACCAGATAGAAAGTATTAGACTGGTCAGGTACGACAGGGGAGCGCACAGTGCGCTGAGAGTGCTTACACCAGCAGACCCTCGAACCTGATCCGGCTAGTACCGGTGTAGGGAGTCGGGCTTTCTCACCATGCAGTAACAAAAACGCGCATGGACCCCTCCTTTACCCAAAGGGGGATAACACTACGTGTTCACATCACCTACCCGATCAGTGACTGCGCTCGCTGGAGTAACTCTGCTCGCAGCGTCTTTGATCGCTTGCGCTCCTGTGACCGAGGAAGTCGTAGAATCTTCTTCAACTAAAGCACCAAAAACTGTACGCGTTGTTGTGCATGACTCATTCCAAATGAGCGACGAACAGAAAGCCGAGTTCACTAAAACTTCTGGTTACGACGTGGAAATCGTGACTAACGGTGATGGTGGCGCGCTCGTCAACAAGCTCATCCTCACCAAGGACGCCCCGCTAGGTGACGTCACTTTTGGAGTGGACAACACCTTCGCATCACGTGGAACTGACGAAGGCGTCTTTGCGCCATACACGTCAAAGAACGAATCTAAGCTTGGTGCCTCGTTGCGTCTTGCAGGCGACAACACGCTCAACCCAGTCGACTACGGCGACGTGTGCCTCAACATTGACCCGCAATGGTTTGAAAAGAACAACATCGCAGAACCCAAAACACTCGATGACTTGATCAAACCTGAATACAAGGACCTCACCGTTGTTACCAACCCGGCAACGTCCTCTCCAGGTCTTTCCTTCTTGTTTGCCACCATCGGGGCATACGGTGAAGCTGAATACCTCAACTACTGGGATGCACTCAAAAACAACGGTCTTAAAATCGTTGATGGCTGGGAAGATGCCTACTATGTAGACTTCACCGCCGTTGAAAAGGGCGACCGCCCAATCGTGTTGTCGTATGCTTCGTCGCCAGCATTTACTGTCACTGAAGACAAAAAAGACACCACCACAAAAGCGTTGCTCGACACCTGCTTCCGCCAAGTGGAATACGCTGGAGTGCTCACTAACGCGGCAAACCCACAAGGTGCGCAAGCATTTATTGACTACTTGTTGTCAGACAGCTTCCAAGGAACTATCCCAGACGCAATGTACATGTACCCTGCATCTGACAGCGCTGAGCTGCCAGATGACTGGGCTAAGTTCGCGCCAGTCCCAGAGAACCCAATCTCCCTAGACCCAAGCGACATTGCGACTAACCGCGACGCATGGCTCAAGGAATGGAGCGCACAGATCATTGGCTAACACAGTGGCCTCTGAGGCTGTGGTAGCCCACGCCTCACACCGAAACCGGATAGTGCGCACGCGCGCATTACGCCGGTTTGTGGTGTGGGGTGGGGCAGCCAGTGTTCCACTTGTTTTTCTTGCAGTATTTTTTGGTTGGCCGGTTATCGCTTTAGTCGGTCGCGGTTTTGTTACTGATGGAGCGTTGGACTTTAGCGCGTTTGCTGAAGTGTTGAGCACTCCACGGACGTGGCGGCTTGTCGGCTACACGCTCGCGCAAGGTGTCGTCGGCACAGTATTGGCGTTGCTGCTGGGTATCCCGGGCGCATATGTGCTGTACCGGTGCACGTTTAAAGGCCGCATGTGGGTGCGCGGGTTTGTGACAGTGCCTTTCGTCCTCCCCACCGTTGTTGTTGGTGTGGCTTTTCGAGCGCTACTCGCGACGAGTGGGCCTCTCGGGTTTTTGAACCTTGATGGAACGTTCATTGCGATTATTGCTGCCCTCGTATTTTTTAACTATTCCGTTGTTGTGCGCACGGTTGGTGGCATGTGGGAAAAGATTGATCCACGCATGGCCCAAGCAGCGCGCTCGCTTGGCGCTTCACGAACTCGAGCATTCTTTACCGTGACGTTGCCTCAACTCGCGCCAGCAATTTTTTCTGCTGGCGCTGTAGTGTTCCTATTCTGTGCAACAGCATTCGGCACAGTTATGGTGTTGGGCGGTCAAGGATACGGCACCATCGAAACTGAGATTTGGGTGCAAACAGTCCAATTTCTTGATTTGCGTACTGCCGCCGTTCTTTCCATCCTGCAGTTAGTCGTTGTGGTGCTCGCACTGTGGATTTCTGCGCGCGCCCGCTCATCTAAAGAACGCGCATTGTCTTTACGCAACGACGAGGTTGCCGCCAAAAAGCTTGCGCTTCGTGAAGACTGGGCAGCTATAACTGTTACGGCTTTAGTTGCTTTGCTGCTTATTGCGTGGCCGTTAGGAAACCTGTTTATTTCCGCGTTTCGGGTGAACGACGAGTGGACCCTCGCAAACTTTGTTGCCTTGGGTACTACCGGCACAGGTAACGCTTTAAACGTGACAGTGTGGACTGCTTTATACAACTCGATTGTCACTGCTGGGTATGCTGCCGCTATTGCCGTGCTTGTCGGCGGGCTGGTGGCTTTTGTGGTGTCTCGTCGGGCAGCGTCAAAAACTGGTAGGGCCGCAATTAGTGCTTTAGATGTTGTCTTCATGTTGCCGTTGGGTGTGTCAGCGGTGACGGTTGGTTTTGGTTTCCTGATTACGTTGGATCGTCCACTTGGTTTCGATGTTGATCTTCGATCGTCGGGTTTGCTGGTCCCTATTGCTCAGGCTGTTGTTGCTATTCCGTTGGTTGTTCGCACAATCTTGCCTGTGTTGCGTGCCATTGATCCACGCCAGCGTGAAGTTGCAGCCGCACTTGGTGCGCCGCCGTGGCGGGTTGCTTTAACCGTTGATGGACCGGTCGCAACGCGATCGTTGGGGCTTGCAGTAGGGATGGCTTTCGCGGTGTCGTTGGGCGAGTTTGGTGCAACATCGTTTTTGTCTCGCCCTGAGACTGCAACATTGCCGATTGTGATTTTCCGGCTCATTTCGAAACCTGGCGACGAGAATTACGGTATGGCTTTGGCTGCTTCAGTTGTGTTAGCGGTTGTTTCCGCTGTGATTATGATGCTTGCAGAACGTTTACGGTCGTCGACTTCGGGGGAGTTCTAATGGCGTTGTCGGTTGAAGACGTAAAAGTTGCTTTTAACGATTTTGTTGCCGTCAATGACGTGTCATTGACTGTGGGTGACGGCGAAATCCTCGGTTTGTTGGGCCCGTCCGGGTGCGGAAAATCGACGTTGTTGCGCACTATTGCGGGTATTGAGATCCCGCAGCAGGGTCGCATCGTGTGGAACACGCACGATATGTCGTTCACTCCTATTCACAAACGTGGGTTCGGTTTGATGTTTCAGGACGGGCAATTATTCCCGCACCGCAACGTGGCAGGAAACGTCTCGTATGGCCTCAAAAACTTAAACATTTCACGCGTGGAACAGCAGCGTAGGGTGTCGGAGTTGTTAGAACTGGTAGGGCTGGGCGGGCAGCACACTCGTGATGTGACAACAATGTCTGGCGGTGAACGCCAACGTGTCGCATTAGCTCGAGCGTTAGCTCCTCGTCCGCAACTACTGCTCTTAGACGAACCACTATCTGCATTAGATCGAGAGCTGCGCGAACGCCTAGCCGTTGATGTTCGCTCTATCTTGCGTGAGACGCGCACGACTGCCGTGTTTGTGACTCACGATCAAGACGAAGCTTTTACTGTGTCAGATCGTGTTGCAGTAATGCGTGCTGGACGGGTGGTGCACGTCGATACACCAGAAAAATTGTGGCGCTCGCCAGCAGATCGAGAAGTTGCCGAGTTTTTGGGCTATGAGGCTGTTGTGTCTATGGACCCGTTTGTTGGCTGCGCGCCGAAAGATTTCAAGGTTGTGGACACGAATGTGTCCACAACCTCAGAACCCCACACAACAGGTGTTACTGGCGCAGCCGACGACGAACTGTACGGGGTTGTTGTTGACCGTTTCTTCCAGTCTGGTCGAGCCGTCACTCGGGTTCGTGTCCCTGATATCGGAGTGCTGACCTGTGTTGTTGACTCGCATCTCGAACCGCAAATTGAGGATCGGGTGCGCTTAGTTCGCGTGTGACCTTGTGCCGCTATACCGTTTCAGGTTGTTGAAGGAGTTTTTGCCACGCGCTTGAGGTGCCGTGCTGCTCAAATCCGAGAGCAACGTTGATGTCGAGCATGTACGAGTTTTCGCCAGCGTTCCACGTGTGGAGTCTGCGTGCGCCGGGTCGGACGGTCATGAGTTGGGTGAGCATTGCTGCTTTTACCCACATGCCGAGGCTACGCCCACGGTAGCCTGTGCGCACGAGGGTTTCTTGCTGGAAGACGCCTTCTGGCCTGTCTTTTTCGTATTCGACGCGAGTGAAGCCTGCGAGTTCACCGCTTGGTATGTGTCGTGCCGCAACGAATAGGTAACCGTTTCCTGCACGTGCAACGTTGGCGTCAAGTTGTTTTATTCGGTCTGCGTCGTAGTGAGTTTCGGTTATGTCAAGGTCGCCTAGTGGCACGTCTGTGCTCATGGCATGTTGCAAAGTGGCGTGCCCGTCAAGAAATTCTTCTGGTGTGGTGTCTTGCCAGGAGACGAGTTCGTATTCGGGTCCCGCTTTGGCTGCCGCTTGGCTTTCAAATTGGTGTAGTAGCGCAGGGTCGGCTGGCAATGCGAGGACGGAATACCGTTGGGTTTGTTCGAGTGTGAAGCCGTGATCGAGGTGAGCGCGAATGAGGGGATCGCTGGCGTCTACGCGTCCGACCCCCGTGGGTGCTTCGAGTGCGTTTGGGTGGTCTGCTGATGGTTCGCTTGTGTGGTCTTCCCACGCCATGAAGGTGGTGCGTCCAGTGTCGTTAGCGATGGAATCTGCTGTGGTGTGCAGTAGGTCAAGAACGTGCCGGGCATTGTCGCGGGCAACGAACTCGATGGTGATGAGATGGGTGTTGTCTTTTTGCGGCAGGACGAGTTTTAACGCGCCAACTATGATGTCATTTTCGTGCACAACGAAACTGCGGATGACGTTGTATTGAGTTGACATGAGGCTCTCTTGAAACCCTGCAAGTGCTGGCACAAAGTCTGTGTGTCCAAAGTCGTGTAGCGCGCAGTGGAGGTAGAGGTCGCGCATGTCGTTGACGAGTGCGGAGTCTTTGTGCGTGGGGTTGAGGGGTTCTACAAGTTCGCGTATGTCGAGGTGCGTCATGGTTTAAATATTGTGGCGAACAGGAACGATGTCTATTTATTTTTTAAACGTTGATGGTGTGTGGCGGTGCGGTGTGTGCGAGTCTGCGTGCTAACGCTGCACACACGATCAGCTGGATTTGGTGGAAGATCATCAGGGGCAACACCATGATTCCGACGGCCCCTGCACTGAATATGACGGTCGCGATGGGCACACCTGTGGCAAGGGATTTTTTTGATCCGCACATAAGTATGGTTGCTTGGTCTGCTCGACTAAAACCGAGGCGTTTTCCGAGTGTGTGACTGATGGTCAGCATGGCGATAAGGATTACTAGTGCAGCGGTCATGAGGGTGAGGATGTTTCCCACAGATACTCGTGACCACATGCCGTCAACGACTCCTTGCGAAAATGCCGAGTAGACGACGAGAACTATCGCACCACGGTCGCACAGCATGGTGAAGCGTGTGTGTCGGGTCACCCAAGGTGTACACCATCGTCTAACAAGTTGCCCAACGATAAAAGGTAAGAGCACCTGTAACGCGATTTTTCCCATTGCTGATGCATCGAATCCAACATTGTTGCTGAGGGTGAGCGCGACGAGCAGCGGCGTGATGACGACCCCAAGCAGGTTGGACAATGATGCGGAGACGACCGCTCCGGCAACGTTTCCCTTTGCTATGGACACGAATACGATCGATGACTGCACGGTTGAGGGTAATAGCGTCATGAATAGCAGGCCGTGCTGAAGTTCTGCGTCGATAACGGAATCGGGAATGAGGAGGCAGAGTAGCCCGAGGAGCGGAAAGATGAGGTAGGTGCACGCAAAAATGACGCTGTGCAGTTTCCAATTTTTGAGTGCGTTGAGGGCTTGCCGTGTTTCGAGGCGCACCCCGTAAAGGAAAAACAGCCCTGCGATAGCGATAGTGACTACAACTTTGAGTGCTTCCGCAGCACTCCCGGATGCGGGAAGCACAGCTGCGATGATGACTGCCACAAGGATGGACACGACAAGCCAGTTCACGTGAGAGAGCGCTCGCTGCCAGAACGGTAGGGAGAGAAGGCTCTTATTGTGTGACTGCCGTTTATGCGGCACGAATGGTGTCCTTTCAACGCGTGGCGTGCACTTTTGATGAAGTGCACGCCGGCCTCACTGTTGTAGGCATGATGCTCATTACTTTAGACGGTGAGGTGCGCTGAAGTTGTGCAGGTTAGTCGCGTGCAGTGGTGGTTCTTTTGACTATCCAGTTCACGAGCATTTCGAGGGGACCCTTTTTTGTGGTGAGGCGGAAGATCGTTGCCATGATGATGGCAAGGATGATGGTGCCTAACCAGAGGTCCCACGCGAATGATTCGAAGGTGAACAGTGATGTGCGTTCGACGAGTCTGAATGTGATGACGTGCAGAGCGTATACGGAGAGCGACATGGATCCCATGGCGAGTAGCGGCCAAAAGATTATGTGTATCCGGCGGCAGAGCAGGATACAGAGCGCGATGACGAGTAGTGCTACACCACCTGATCCGACGATTTCGTTGGGTGTGCCTGAGTGTGGGTCAGCTGTGCCGAACTCAGATAAGTGGTTGTTAAATGTTGCCCAGAAGTCGGGTGTGCCCGTTCCATCGTCGAAGGTTTCGTCTTCGCTGACAGTGATGGAAGAGCAGCCGATGTTTCTGTTTCCCTCATAGGTTTCGTCGTAGCAGTCCAAACCTTCGAGATCTAGTGCAGTTGTGGGCTCACCGTTAACAAAAAACTCGCCTGGTTGGAGGTCTGCTGGATTAGGGGTGTCGTATGTTTCGGTGGTGTCTTCGGTATCTTCGATGTCTTCATATTCTGATGATGAATAGGTTTCTTCCTCAATATCTACGGCCTCCGGTGTGGCCTGTGAAAAAAGCGGCACGGTTGCGTACCCGGCTGTCATCATCCCGATTCCGATTGCACCGATAATGAGGACGTTTTTTAATGAGGCAAGGTTTGTGCGTCCTACAGCCAAGCCGATGAGGATAAACGACACCCAAGAAAAGAGTGGATATGTTCCGCTAATGAAGATTTCTGCTGCAGGGAAAGAGACAGTTGTTTTAAAGAAGGGCAGGCTTTCGAGGACGGCGACGATGAGCGGCCCAACAACTGCCATGATGGCTGCGGCTATGACTAGTGTTCGTCGGCGTGCGGCAAGGAAAGGAAGCGCCACAATAAAGAGCACCGCATACATTTGCAGGATTACTGCGATTCCGGAGTTTAATGCGATGAGTAGGCTGCCGATTGCGAATATTACGAGTGCGCGGACGAGAATACGTAGCCGCGCGTCGACGAGTGCTTGGCCACTAAGGCGTTCGGTGCGTCCGCTCATGATGGCGAGGGAAACACCCGCGAGTGTTGCAAAGAGGATGGAGGAACGTCCGTGGGCTAGGGCTCCCCAAGTTTCGGGTTTGTTGAAGACGAAGCTGTCAGCTACTGCAAAGTGAGCTGCAATCATGCCCATAAGGGCGAGTGATCGGGCGAGGTCTATCCCGTAGATACGTGTGCGTGCTGGCGCTGAGGGTGTGGGTTCTGCTGGCGCTAGCGCAACGGTTTCGGTCATGGTCACAGATGAATCGTAGAGCCGGGGGAGGCGCTTGGGCGTCCACCTAGGATATGACTTGACCGCATCGTGAATCACACTATGGGTTAGGGCGTGTTAGCCCTCTGGTGGTGCGGTTTTGTGCTTGTCATGTGTGAGGTTTCTGATATTCTATTTACCTAGCCAGGCTAGGTAAATAGGTGTGGGTTAAGTCAATAAAGGGGTCACAGTGTCTAGCAAAAGCTCCACCAGCGCAAACACGTCCACAACAAGAACACCACTACGGTTGCTCAGAACACTCATACCCGCACTACTCATACTGACATGGCTCGCCGCCGCAGCAATCGGCGGCCCACTTTTCGGGCGAGTCGACGAAGTCTCCTCCAACGAAGCAACCGCCTACCTACCCACAAACGCACAAGCAACACAAGTACAAAAACAACTCCCCGGATTCCTCGGCGACTCCACCATCCCAGCCGTCATCGTCCTCGCCTCAGAAGAAACCCTCACCGAAGCAGAAATAGGACAAGCCCAAGCCTTCGCAGGACAACTAGCAGACACCACACCAGGAGTCCTCGCCGCAAGCCCCGCAATACCCTCAGAAGACGGCAAAGCCCTCCAAATATTCGCCCAACTCGATGCCAAAAGCGACATCGGAATCGACGTAGAAGCACTCAAAACGCAACTCGATGAAACATTCCCCAACAACATCGACCACTACGTCACCGGACCAGCAGGATTCACCGCAGACCTCTCCGAAGCATTCGGCGGCATCGACGGACTCCTCCTCGCCGTAGCACTCACAGCAGTACTCATCATCCTGCTCATCGTCTACCGCTCACCAATCCTGCCCATCGCCGTCCTCACCACCAGCATGTTCGCGCTCACCGCTGCGCTCGCAACAATCTGGCTGCTCGCAAAACAAGGGTGGATTCTCCTTAACGGGCAAACCCAAGGAATTCTCTTCATCCTCGTTATTGGTGCCGCAACAGACTACGGACTGCTTTACGTTTCCCGATATAAAGAAGAACTCAAGCGACACCACAGCACATGGGCTGCGACCCAGGCTGCCCTGCGCGGATCATTTGAGCCAATCCTCGCATCAGGTGGAACAGTCATCGCTGGTCTTCTGTGCCTCATGCTTTCTCAGCTCCAATCCAACCGTGATCTTGGCCCGATCGCCGCTATCGGAATCCTGTTCGCTATGCTTGCAGCCTTCACGCTGCTACCAGCAATACTCTTCCTCTTTGGACGAGTCGCATACTGGCCAAGAAAACCAAAAGTAACCAACGAAGACGGCACACAAAGCCAACTGCCTACAAAAGGCTTATGGAAAGCCCTGCCTAACCTCGTCTCCAAAAAACCGCGGACACTCTGGGCAGGAACAACTGTCCTCCTGCTCATCGCAAGTGCTGGTGTGCTCACGCTTAAAGCAGATGGTGTCGCGCAAAGCGAACTCATCCTTGGCGAATCTAACGCTCGAGATGGCCAAACAGTACTTGCTGAACATTTCCCAGCAGGATCGGGAAACCCTGCGTTCATCATCGCGGCAGAACAAAACCTTGACACTGTCAGCCAAACATTGCTGGCCAACGATGGAGTGTCTAGTGTTGCTGTGACAGCGAAAGACTCCCCGGCAGGGTCCCTGCAAGTCACACCACAAGGAATACAGAACCCAACTGGTGTGCCAGCTGAACCAACCGTAGTTGACGGAAACGTCCTAATACAGGCAACCCTCAGCGATGCATTCGACTCACCAGAAGCCGAAAATACTGTACGAGAACTACGCGAAACCCTAGGGCAAGACGCAATTGTTGGTGGTGCAACAGCAACCGCACTCGACACCAACGAAGCCTCAATTCACGACCGGAACCTCATCATTCCGCTCGTTCTGCTCGTTATCTTTATCATTCTGTCCTTGCTGTTGCGATCACTCCTCGCACCACTGCTCCTTGTTGCCACCACGGTACTGTCCTTCGCTGCAACCCTCGGTATTGCAGCACTCGTGTTCAACCACATTGCCGGGTTCCCCGGGGCAGACCCCGCGGTTCCGCTCTACTCATTCGTGTTCCTCGTTGCGCTGGGCATCGACTACAACATTTTCTTGATGACCCGAGTAAGAGAAGAAACCCTCACGCATGGCACTCACACAGGTATGAGCCGTGGGCTCGCAATCACTGGTGGAGTCATCACCTCAGCTGGACTCGTCCTTGCGGCAACGTTCGCAGCGTTGGCGGTTATCCCAATCTTGTTCCTCGCGCAGATCGCATTCATCGTTGCGTTTGGTGTGCTGATGGATACCTTCTTGGTTCGTACAGTGCTCGTGCCAGCTTTGGGTTACGACATTGGTCGAAAGATTTGGTGGCCCTCACGATTAGCGCACGGAAAGGAGTGATGCATTGTGCGGGTATGGAGCTTGCATCCATCACTTTTAGACCGGCAAGGCCTTCTTGCGTGCTGGCGTGAAACGCTACTTGCGCAAGCTGTGCTGGCCGGAAAAACCAAAGGGTATACGCGGCACCCGCAGTTAGTGCGTTTTCGCGCTACATCTGACCCTGTCGTGACTGTGAGTGCCTACTTACACGGGATCGCCGACGAAGCGCACGCGCGTTCATACAATTTTGATCGTTCACGGGTGCTTGTTGACGCTGGGGAATGTGGGGCGGATAAAGTTTCGCCGTTGACGGTCACCTTAGGTCAGGTGCAGTTTGAATGGCAGCATCTCACGCGCAAACTGCTCGCTCGCTCTCCAGAAGTGTGGGAAAACAATAAGCAGTTTGATTCATTGATGCAGGTAGAGGACACTAATGCGGTGTCGCAGTTGGTTCATCCGCTGTTTGTTGTTGTGCTTGGAGGGGTCGAAACGTGGGAGAAGCCGTAGCAGGGTATTGGTATTCGAAACCTTCAAGCGAGCGTGAGCTCTTACAAGCGGTTCGCCGTTTTGGTCGTGCAGATTTAGGTATGCGGCAGCGCATGGCGCAAGACATGGACATGGGCGTGACGGACATGCGTGCGCTACAAATTGTTATTGCCGCACAGCGAGCCGGTAAACCTGCGACAGCTGCTTTTCTTGCTCGGGAATTGTCTATTACGACTGCTTCAACAGCGAAACTGTTGAACCGACTTACGGCCTCGGGGCATGTTGAGAGAAAACCGAACGAGCACGATAAGCGTTCCATCATTGTGGTTGCAACTGAACTTGCTCATGCAGAAGTAAAAGAAAGGCTCGACGGTATGCACGAACACATGTCTGAATTGGTTTCTTCTTTTTCGACTCAAGAGCAGCACGCAATTGCGCGTTTTTTGGATGGAATGACGCAGATCTTTGAAGGCGCTGGTGAGATTTCGCCGAGAGCGGAGGGGTAGGATTCTTCAGCTTTTTGAGATTTCCGACATGTATTACTGCTGTTCAATGCCTAAAAGATGGACATCACCAATACAAGCGAAACGTAAAGTTGAGTCAGTGTGACTCAACTTTACGTTTTAGGACTTGCGTCTGCGTGACTCAAGGAGCAAACTTGAGTGTGGAAGACTCAATGTTTTGTTAAGTGATGCAAGTAGAAAGGCACTTACATGTCACGTGCAGTAGGTATTGACCTCGGAACCACAAACTCTGTTGTTGCTGTTCTTGAAGGTGGCGAACCAACCGTCATCGCAAACGCTGAAGGCCAGCGCACCACACCATCAGTTGTAGCGTTCTCCAAAACCGGTGAAGTGCTCGTTGGTGAAATCGCGAAGCGTCAGGCAGTAACAAACGTTGACCGCACCATCTCGTCTGTAAAGCGTCACATTGGAACCGACTGGTCCCAAGAAATCGACGACAAGAACTACACCTCCCAAGAAATCTCCGCACGCATCCTTGGCAAGCTCAAGCGCGACGCCGAAGAATACCTTGGCGAGGCAGTAACCGACGCAGTCATCACCGTGCCTGCATACTTCAACGACGCTGAACGTCAAGCAACCAAAGACGCTGGACAAATCGCAGGTTTGAACGTTCTGCGTATCGTCAACGAGCCAACCGCAGCCGCGCTTGCATACGGCCTCGAAAAGGGTAAAGAAGACGAGCTCATTCTCGTGTTCGACCTCGGTGGTGGAACCTTCGACGTTTCCCTCCTTGAAGTTGGAAAAGACGAAGACGGCTTCTCAACCATCCAAGTACGTGCAACCTCCGGTGACAACCGACTCGGTGGTGACGACTGGGACAACAAGGTCGTCGAATGGCTCATCGCAGAAGTAAAGAAGACTGACGGCGTTGACCTCTCCAAAGACAAGATCGCCCTTCAGCGTTTGCGCGAAGCAGCAGAGCAGGCAAAGAAGGAACTGTCTTCTGCAACATCCACAAACATCAACATGCAGTACTTGTCGATGTCAGAAAACGGCCCAATCCACCTCGACACCCGCCTTACCCGCGCACAGTTCGAGCAAATGACCGCTGACCTCCTCAAGCGCACAGAAGCACCTTTCCACGCAGTTATCCGCGACGCAGGTATCAACGTGAAAGAAATCGACCACATCGTACTCGTTGGTGGTTCTACACGTATGCCAGCAGTCACCGAAAAGGTTAAGGAACTTACTGGCGGACAAGAGCCAAACAAGGGTGTTAACCCAGATGAGGTTGTTGCAGTCGGTGCAGCGTTCCAGGCTGGTGTGTTGAAGGGTGAGCGTAAAGACGTCCTGCTCATTGACGTCACCCCACTGTCCCTCGGTATTGAAACCAAGGGTGGTGTGATGACCAAGCTCATCGAACGCAACACCGCTATCCCAACGAAGCGTTCAGAGATCTTCTCCACGGCTGAAGACAACCAGCCAAGCGTTCTCATTCAGGTATTCCAAGGTGAGCGTGAGTTTGCTCGCGACAACAAGCCTTTGGGTACTTTTGAGCTCACCGGAATCGCTCCAGCGCCACGTGGTATGCCACAAGTTGAGGTTACCTTCGACATCGACGCTAACGGTATCGTGCACGTATCTGCTAAGGATAAAGGCACTGGTAAAGAGCAGTCGATGACCATCACCGGTGGATCTTCCCTGCCAAAGGAAGACATCGACCGTATGGTTCGCGAAGCTGAAGAGCACGCTGCTGAGGACAAGAAGCGTCGTGAAGATGCAGAAACCCGCAACCAGGCAGAGTCCTTCACCTACTCCATTGAGAAGCTTCTCAAGGAGAACGAAGACAAGATCCCAGCTGAGGTGAAAACCGAAGTTCAGGAAGCCGTTGACGCATCGAAGAAGGCCCTTGAAGGCGACGACATCGAAGACATCAAGGCAAAGAACGAAACCTTGACAACCGTGTCACAAAAGATCGGCGAAGCGCTCTACGCACAAGAGCAAGCAGCAGCCGCAAACGGTGAGCAGCCAGCAGCTGATGCACCAGCTGCTGACGACGATGACGTAGTAGACGCCGAAATCGTAGATGAGGATGACAAGAAGTGAGCAACGAGAACCCAAACGCCGAGGGCGTAGGTCCAGAGCAGCCGGACTCGATTGATCACCTCGATTTCGAACCTGAAAATGGTGACGAAGCGACAGAGGAGCAAGTTCTTTCTGACCTTGACAAGGCGCAGCAAGAAGCAGCTTCTCACCTAGCCGACCTGCAACGCTTAAACGCTGAATATGTGAACTTTTCCAAGCGTGCAAAGCGTGAACAGGAAGCCGCCCGCGGGCGTGGAGTTGAAGATGTACTCAACTCACTACTTCCTGTGCTGGACGACATCACTCGTGCACAACAAGCAGGCGAACTCGCTGGGCCGTTCGAAGCAATTGCAGAGAAACTCAACGGGACACTAGGAAAATTTGGTGTAGAACCTTTTGGTGCTGTTGGAGAAGAATTTGATCCAACGGTCCACGAGGCACTCTTCCACCAGACCTCAGCAGAAGCGACAAGCACAACTGTGACTGCGCTGATCGAGGTGGGCTATAAAATCGGTGACCGTGTTGTTCGCGCAGCACGAGTAGCTGTAACCGGCCCAGAAGAATAAACCTCATACTGGTAGGTGCGCACTAGTGCGCACCTACCAGATATACGATGTGATACGCGCATACCGCATTCACACTCTTGAAAGGAGACACCTTGACTGGTCAAGACTGGCTAGAAAAAGACTTTTACGCCACCCTTGGTGTCTCAAAAGACGCCTCCGACGCAGACATTAAAAAGGCGTACCGCAAACTTGCTCGGCAACACCACCCTGATCACAATCAAGGTGACACGAAGGCCGAAGCAAAGTTTAAAGAAATCGGCGAAGCATATGCTGTCCTCTCCGACAAAGAACAACGTAGTCAATACGACGCTATTCGTTCTATGGGTGCGGGTGGCCGCTTCACTGGTGGCTCAGGCGGTGCCGGCTTCGAAGACATGTTTGGTGGCATGTTCGGTGGTGCTCAACACGGTGGTGCACCACGTGGTGGCTCGTCGGGCAACTTTGACGACATTCTTGGCGGACTTTTTGGCGGCGGGTTCGCTGGCCAAAACGGAAACTTTGGTGGCACAGGATTCCGTGCTGCCCCGCCACAACAAGGCTCTGACATTTCAGCATCCACAACGATGCCTTTCCGTTCTGCTGTCCTTGGTACAGAAGTAACGCTGAACGTTGAAGGTCGTACTGTTAAAGCCCGAATTCCTGCTGGTGTGCGCGATGGACAAAAAATCCGCATCCCAGGCAAAGGCCGCCCAGGTATGAATGGTGGGCCTGCGGGTAACTTGGTTCTCACTATTTCAGTGACACCGCACCCGGTCTTTACTATTGATGGCGCAAACTTACGTATGACATTGCCTGTCACTTTTGACGAGGCAGCTTTAGGTGCACAAGTTTCCGTACCTATTTTTGGTGGCGAAACCGTCAAAGTGAAAATTGCTGCGGGAACCTCATCAGGTAAGGTTCTGCGTATTAAAGGACGCGGAATCAAAACGTCAAAAACCACAGGTGACCTCTTAGCAACAGTTCAAGTTGCAGTACCGCAAAACCTCACTCGTGAAGCACGCGAGGCTGTTGAGGCTTTCCGTAAAGCAACGGAGGGAACTGACATACGTGGTGACCTCGTTACTCAAGCGAAGGAGTAAATGCCATGCGAGTTCGAATCGTCTTTGATGAATCTGTGCGGGAAGACGAGCCCGTTTATGTGATCTCTAAAGCGGCCGAACTCGCGGGCATGCACCCTCAAACCCTGCGTCAATATGACAGGTTGGGTTTGGTATCACCGCGTCGGGCAAGCGGGCGCGGCCGACGCTACTCACAGCGCGACGTTGTACAACTGGTTGAAATTCAGCGCCTCTCACACGAAGAAGGCATCAACCTGGCTGGCATTAAACGCATCTTAGATTTAGAAAATCATGTGCGCATGCTCGAAGCGCGAGTGGAACTGTTATCTGCGCAAGCCAACCCTGGCTCCCGAGTGTTTACCGCAGGGACCGAAGGGGATGTCGTTTCTGTGGGGCGTCTTTCTATGCTCCGCCAACGCGCAACACAAGCGAAAAAACGACAAACTGCACACCGTTTCCCTTTGCAGCTCACAGCCAGAGTAGAAGAAATTGACGACCCATCAGCAGAGGGTAGGAAACGTACTCAAGCGCGGGCAGAAGAATCCGCACAGGACACATCAAAGTTGAGGTCTGGGCGCGCCGTTATTGTGTGGAGTCCTGAGCAGCCTTAGCTATGAGGGTTGGGTGCTGAGCTTAGATAAGACAGTTTCTCGTGCCCGCTCAATAAGTTCAGCGTCTTCGGTTGTGGTGTAGGGCAGTGCTATACGTAAATCTCGTGCTTCATCGAGATACAACCCAATGTCTGCGTGTGAGAGTTCTATGAAATGCTCAAGGAAACGCAGGGCTCCCTGTTGAATAGGGGATTTTTCTGCTGCAACTATTCCTATTGCAAGTGCGGTCGCAGCGAAATCTAGAGCAGCGGGACCATATAACGCTTCTTGCCAATCGACGACAGCGGGACCAGTCTCGGTGAGAATAACGTTTACTGGCTGTAAGTCCATATGAAGTATGCAGTCACCTTCGCGGATGACGCCACGTGCTGCATCAAAAGCTGGAACGGCGATGGTGTGGAGTTTGTTGAGTAAATCCACAAGGATTTGGGCGCCGTCACGCAGGGACACTTCGTTAGCGATGAGTGCCTGTAACAGTGTCGGACCGTGCACTCTTTCCATGATGAGGTAGCGGTCGCGAACCTCAAAAAGCGCAGGTGTTGGGTATCCTCGCGTGTTGAGGTAGGTAATGAGTTCAACGTTTGGGTGCTCTAAGACATCTTCTGTCGTGAGTTCTCGTACAACCACATCGTTGGTCACCATGTACACCCGGTAGGTATTGCCTTCTCCGATGAGATGGGCGGGGGATAACTGTGGAAGGGGAGTCCCTTCCACCCACATGCGTGCGTTCATCATCTGCTCCCGATTGCTTCGTTCTCTCTAGCCTAGACTCGTTGCGCTGTGAAGTCATCTACAGTGTCATTTTCGAAAGCAGCGCATGCGTTAATTCTAGAAATGTGTATGTCA
Organism: Timonella sp. A28; assembly: GCF_051200815.1. Lineage (GTDB taxonomy): Bacteria > Actinomycetota > Actinomycetes > Actinomycetales > Cellulomonadaceae > Timonella. The sequence continues at coordinate 2,273,285 of NZ_CP195159.1, forward strand.
TTAGGGGTTTTATTTAATTTAATTTCGAAACGCTATTATTGCATAATTCGTTTTTATATAAGTAAGTACTAACTACCTAGCGGCATAATGCTATGTAAATTACTGTAGATATATTGAATTGTTTTACGCACTGTTATGGAGGGGAAATGCCAACTCAAGAAGAACTCGCACATGTCAGTGAATGTAATGTTGCAGGCTGCGGCTACAACCACGACGGATGCCACGCAAGCGCAGTCACTATAGGAGGCCACGGCGTCCACGCACAGTGCGCAACTTTTATTCCGCTAGGCGTCAAAGGTGGCTTAGACCGTGTAGTAACCACCGTTGGTGCTTGCCAGCGCGGTGATTGCGTACACAATGACCATCTTGAATGCGTCGCTTCATCAATTCGCGTAGGAGCGTCCGCTGAGAGTGATTCAGCAGGATGCCTCACCTTTGAAACACGATAAGTTCAAAGGGAACGCACTTTAAACGACATAAAAGTGGTGGTGGCTTAAATAGCCACCACCACTTTTATATATTCCGCAGAGAACGCGGTGCCGGTGGGATAACATCAACCTGTTCCGTGATTTCGAATTTGTATCCGGAGCCACGAACAGTAATGATGTGATGTTCCAGCCCTAATTTTTCTCTAAGACGACGAATATGGACGTCAATTGTTCGAGAATCAGAATGAGTGCTGGTGCGCCATACTGAAGAAAATAACTCGTCGCGAGAAATTATTCGCCCTGTTGAGTTAACGAGGTATGCCAGCAGCTCAAACTCTTTATAGGTGAGTTTTTGAACTTCTGAATCTGCAATAACTCGCCGGTTATGTAGATCGATGATGACTCGTGGGCTGAGCACAAAATCGAAGTTTGGAAGCGAAGTGTCACGGGCGTAATCTGCGGGCTCGCTAGCGTTTAAGCGTTTTGCTGATTCGGCTCGTGTGTTAGCCGGAACATCAGTGGCGTAGTCGCGCCGTGGTGTGTAGGGGGCTACATAGCGTTGAGTGCCGTGTGCGTGTGCGGGGATATCAGAAGCGTTCACTGGTGTGTTTTTATGATGCGTCGTCAGTTCAAGGCCGCCAAGAGCCAAAGTGGTGTGGGTTTCTGCAGAAGGTAGGAGTTCACGGGCGAGTTCTCCTAGCGCCTCGGCGATTTCGATAATCTGAGCTGGCGGGACAGTGGTAGCGTCCGTCGTGTCAGAATCGGTGTTGGTGAGGCCAACCCATAGGTAGAAACCTGGCTGGTTTGTGGCTGCTGGTGGTAGTTCGTGCGTAGGGGCGGACATGCGCTCTCCAAGGTCGTGAGTATGTCGTGATCCCAACAAGCAAGTGGGAATCAGGAGGTTGTCGATGAAAAAGAAAGAACTGAATGCGTAGTAAAAAGATTCAGCCGCGACAACACGCACGTGAACAGACGAGCATGCCAAGTGGCGCCATCATGGTGGCGTCGAGGAGCATGGTCGTGGTTTGCATGACTATAACTTTGACGGTGTTTTACAGAGCGCGCAAAGGGGTAACATCAAACATCTCATCTAGTGAGAGAATGTAAACTATATTTTTTTGGGACGATCCACCACGAAGAACCTTTCACCTGCTCAAACGCACAAAGACATTACAGGTGAAAAGTTTCTTCATTAATGGCAGTTACCCCGGGTCACGACTTAGTCGACAACCCCATACAAACGATCTCCAGCGTCACCAAGACCCGGAACAATGTATGCGTTCTCGTTTAAACGCTCATCAATAGCCGCCAGCACAAGCTTCACATCGGCGCGCTCACCAATAGCATCTTCAACAACCTTGATGCCCTCAGGCGCAGCAATCAAACAAATCGCAGTGACATCAACCGCGCCACGCTCAAGCATGTAGTTAATTGCCGCAACAAGCGTTCCACCCGTCGCAAGCATAGGGTCAAGCAAGAACACTTGACGGCCAGTTAAATCGTCGGGAAGACGATTTGCATAAGTGATCGCCTCTAAAGTTTCTTCATTGCGCTGCATACCCAAAAAGCCAACCTCAGCGGTCGGGATAAGACGAGTAATACCATCCAGCATTCCCAAACCAGCACGCAAAATAGGAACAACAAGCGGCTGAGGGCTAGCGATCTTAACGCCCACAGTCTCAGTGACAGGAGTCGAAATTGGGTGCTCAACTGTCTTTACTTCGCGAGTTGCCTCATACGCCAACAACGTCACCAACTCGTCAACAAGCTGACGGAAAGTAGGAGAAGCTGTCTCTTTATTACGAAGAACAGCAAGCTTATGAGATACAAGTGGGTGATCTGCTACATGAAGGCGCATGTACTAACCGTAACCCCTAGAACACTAGTGAAACAGCGGAAAGCACTGTGTCATTCACCAAAAATCTAGTACTGCACACAATATGCTGCCCGCTTTGGGAGAATAGACCCATGTCAACACCCGGCCCTGCCGCCCACACACAATGGCACGACGCTATGGGGCACGCGCTCACAGAAGCACAACGTGCATTACGTGAGCACCACACCCCCAACAAAGAAAGCGACGTTCCCATAGGAGCCGTCGTCGTCGACAGTCAAGGGCGCATTATTGGACGAGGACACAATCAACGCGAAGAAACACACGATCCAACCGCCCACGCAGAACTCCAAGCCATACGGCAAGCCGCCAGCGTAATCGGCGACTGGCGGCTTGCGGGCTGCACCCTCGTCGTCACACTAGAACCATGTGCCATGTGCGCTGGAGCGATTTTGCTGGCACGAATCCCACGCATAGTTATAGGGGCATGGGACCCGAAAGCAGGAGCTACAGGGTCAGTATGGGACATCGTCCGCGATCCACGCATGAACCACTTCACAGAAGTAATAGCTGACGTTCGCACAACCGAATGCGCGCAACTCCTGACAGACTTTTTTACCTCACGTCGGTAACTTAACAAGCGGTAGCTCAACTTTGAGCACACAAAGCGAAAGTGACTCAACCCACGCCATAGAGGTGTTTAATCACTTTTGGATCTCGTCGAACAACAGGTAAACTATTGGATGCAAGGTAGTGTGTCCGAGCGGCCGAAGGTGCAACACTCGAAATGTTGTGAGGTGTCAAAGCCTCCGGGGGTTCAAATCCCTCCACTACCGCAGTAAATAAAGACCCTGGTCTCTGACAGTAGAAATACTGAAGAGGCCAGGGTCTTTTTGTGTATTTTTATTTTTCGGATGTTTTATCGTTGAAAAACCCCAGAGGGTTTTACACAAAAAATATTTCGAGGGTGATATTGCGCTACAAAACGATAAATAAGTTTCCTATGCATTACATTAATAACGGTCAGAACTCTTTTGAAAGGCCAATATAATGCGCAGAACTGTCACTTATGTCGCCCTTGTTTCAGTCACAACTCTATTGGCAGCGTGTAGTGGCGAATTCGCACAGCCTGCGCACCAAACTCAAACAACACCCACACCGGCCCAGATGCAAGAGGACATGGTTATCAATGCTGAAACGTTATTTGATCTCGACACATTCAAGGCTATCAAGGCCAACTACGATGTAGCGGGGATGAAACAGGCGAAAGAGATCTGTTACCAGATTGCAGAGATTAGAGAGGAAATTGGGATTAAAGAATTTGTTGCAGGGGTAAACGGTTTATCCGAGCAAGAGTATGGATATGCCGACAAATTTCAAGATCTGTTGTACAGCTGTTCCCATCTTGAGTCTGATGCATTAGAAGCGCGAAAATCCGAAGCCACTCGGAACGAGACCACTGCTCCGGAGCCGACACTGTCGAATGATGTCTTAAGTTTCACGGCCAATCAAATTTTTTCTTCAGAGAACTCCAAAATGCTGAATGCTTTCGATCTTGGAACACCTGCGATGAAGGTCAAGATATGTATGGTCATAGCGAAGGAAACGCAGAATCTTTCAGATCAAGATATCGTACAGCATTACAACGATATGACGTTTTACGATCAGACTATCTTTGATGATCTTGTCCGAGAATGTAATGAAATATTGAACTGATGATGCCGTTATTCTTCACGATGACGAAATCATCACTTTATTAAACTTCATAAATTAATGGCAGAGTTTGCTGTTAGAAAATGTTCAATATCAGTAAAAATGGTCGGTTTCCCAATCTGAAGATTGGGAAACCGACCATTTTGTTTTAACTCAATGCAATCGAATACTGCTCAGATAGGTCATAACCGCTCCAAAAAGTCACACGCTCGTCAGTGGCTTCAAGGAAACTAGCGGTGCTAGGCAACAGATAGTACGTACCGGTTTTCTCAGCATTGTTATAGATGAAAAGAAAACTTTTTTCTTCAGCGTCTGGGCTTGCCGAGTCAAGTAGGAAAGCTGAGTGAGTTTTGTTTAAAGCAATCTCAGTGATTGAATCTGGAATCTCGATGTTAGGTTTTGTGGCAAACGCCGTGTCAAAAAGTGATTGCACGTCAACAATATCTACCTGCTGTGTTGCGATGTTGGCCGCATAAACGGTAGTACCGCGAGAAAACGTTAGTGTGTCGCCTACAGCAGCAAAGGCATTAATTTGGTTTTGAGGACTAATGAACCCACCAGCAATTTCAGAATTCTTTGCAACCTCTGAGCTTTCACCAGCAACCATCGAATAAACGGTGTTGCCGATTTCTCCCTCGACTACATCACTCTCAGCCTCTTCAGAGTCTTGCTTGATCTCATCTCTTTCGGACGTTATGTATGCGACTCCTTGCTGCGAAAAATCAAACTCATGCACATTTTTCGCTTCGATGCGGAAGTCGCTTCCATCGGTCTTTACTGATACGAGTGCGTGGATGAAATCTTTTTCATCCCAGTCATCAATAGAGGTGCGTCCTGACTCAGCTTTCTCTCTGTACGCATCAGAGGGGATGTAGCTCGTAAAATATACGCGATCATCTTTCACAGCTACATATGGTGCGTAAGTAGTGGGGAGCGCTGAGTGCAAATCTAAAGCGTCTTCGGCTGTGAGGAGAACCTTAGATTTTTTGCTGTCTAAATCAGCGGAGAACAGCCGCCATGTGTCTTGATATTGAGAAGCTGCATCAGTTTCAAGCCAATACACGGTTTTTTCATCGGCTCCCATATCGATGACCATGCGAGGCTTATCTCCAGGAACAAGCTTTTCCGTGGATGTAAAAGGTGTGAACTTGCCTGAAACATCAACTCCTGCCTGCTCAGCATCAGGGTTGAGTTCACGTGCTTCCGCATCGCATACATTTTTTTTCGGTACTTTTACTGCGAGGTATGTAATCTTATCGATTTGCGTTTCATGCCGAATGTGTCCAGTGCACGGAGTGCTATAGGCAGACATAGACAGACCGGTTTTAGAAATCGCGGCCTCGTCGCCACGCTGAAAATCTTTTCCGTCCAACGTGAGGGAATAACTTTGAGCTTCTTTGCCGAAGATCGTGAGACCCTCACTCGTTTTTAACGTGTTTGTTGATGGCTTCGACGTTGTCGACGAGGTCGACGAATCTGTTGCAGGGGAGCACCCCAGCAGCGTAGCGACAAGAAGAAAACTGCATGCTGCAGCAAGCCTATGTTTCATAGTTGATCATTTCCATGGGTGAGTCAGACAAGACGTAAATCTCTGACATTCTTCCGTAAGGAACCCCTTTAATCAACTAATCCGTTAAGTCCGAAATGAAGCATGCGTGTTTTATGAAACAGTGTCAACAACGTGCGTGTGCAGCAACGTGAAGACCACTGCACCATGCCTCTACCTCATAACAAAATCAACGTAGACGAGGTTGTGATCCGTAGCTTTTTGTCCATGGAACTTGTTCGTATATTTTGTGGCGTACACGTTTTTACTGTTGGCAAAAACAAAATCGATACGACCAGCAACACCAGACGACGCGGCCTTTTGCTTTTTCCAACCGTTAAACGTCGAATACTTCAAACCTGAAGATTTTTCCGCAGTGGCACCATCAAAATATCCGGCCTTGAAAAGCCTATTGACGATAGAGAAGTCAGAAGAACGCGCGCTTGAAGAATTCAGGTCCCCAACGAAAAACACGGGAAGGCTCTTCTTGTTGACTTTCCGCATGTGCTTCAAAATAGTGTCGACCTGGGCTTTCCTATTCTTGTGGTACTTCGAACCTTTACGATGCTCCAAGTGCGCAGAAACAACCCAAAATTTCTGTTTCGTTTTCCTGTCTTGGAACTGCGCAACCGCAGCAGAACGCTGATAGTTCACTCCACCTAGGCGAGGCAACTTAACTGTGCATGACGTGGAATAACTGCGTTTCTTTTTTCCCTTACCCGTAGTGTCAGAACACTTTGAAAGCAGCTTGTACCGCGCTGAATCGTAAAGGATACGCGCACCGTCATCCCCGCCCGGCTGCCCAGGCTTGATGTACCGAGTTGAGCGCACAAGCTTCCACTTCACAGACTTCTTTTTCTTCTTCTGAGCAGATTTAACTTCAGCCAACAGTTGCTTGAGCTGAGTGCTGCGGCCTGCCTTATTTGTGGAAGCTTCTTGCAAACCAATAATGCCTGCTTTTGAATTCACAATATATTTCGCAACAGTGGAACGTCTGCTCGACCAAGACGGATTACGCCCCGACGCTTTGACTGACGCAACATTGAACGTCCCAATTCGCAAAGAAGTCTTAGGTTTTTTCGGTTTCGTGTTTGGTTGCCCCGCCACAGCAACAGTTGACGTATGCGAATACCGCGAACGAGTCTCAGAGGCCCCAACATTGCGGGCTTCCACCCTGTAGCGGAAACTACGGCCAGAGCCAATAGGTGTTCCTAACGCCGCTAGCTGCTTCTTTGTTAAAACCACAGATTTTGCGGTTACTGGAAGACTAATAACAGTATGGTTTTTGCCCTTCTTGCCACCAGTGAAAGGTGTCGAAGCTATATGCACGCGGAAACTCGTCGTGAATTGAGTGTTGTGCACCCACGACAATTTGACTCGGCCGTTGCTTACTTTTCCTGCTTTAACGTTTATTGGTTCTGGGGTTCGCGCGTTCGTCACCCCAGTAATGAGATTGCTCCACGGCCCCACGCCACCTGCTGCGTTAATGAGTCGGGCACGAATGAAATATTTCGTGTTGTTTCTCAGCGAAGGAAGAGTCCGACCAAAATCGTCAGGAACACTTGACGCCCTCGACGGGTTATTAAAAATCATTGTCTTAACATTTTTTGTAAACGCAGAGTTTGTCGCCCACTGATACTGCACGCATTTTGGCCCAGAAACCCACGTGAGATTAACCCTCATAGACTGTGCAGTGACACTGCTTCTCTTCAACGCAATAGTTGTAGATGCAGCATGCGTGCCCGCCGACGAAGACACAACACATGACGGTTCAGTGGCCTGTGCGGCAGGCGGTGCGGCAATCGTCGCAACGCCGCTCAGCGCAATGGTGATTCCTAATGCAACAAGCTTTTTCACTATGGCTCCAACGTTGGGGCGAATGCGTTCCTTATAGTTATCGGCAAGCGCGGCACGTTTTCTTACTAGTTGTTTTTATGTGGGCAGCAACTGACACCTGAGGGAATGGAAAAGCAACCAAGATTGTCGTACATAGATGGTGCACTAAAGACCCCTGCACTGCGATAACGCGTTAATCCTAAGAACGGAACTGAATGTCCAGCCTTTTTACTGACACAAGCCACCCCAACCGAAAATGGCTTGTGCTTGCCATCGTCGCGATGACACAACTTGTTGTCGTCCTCGACGGCACAATCGTCGCGATTTCACTCCCGCACGCCCAAGCCGAACTACACCTTTCTGACGTGCAACGACAATGGGTTGTTACCGCATACGCTCTCGCATTTGGTTCACTACTGCTGCTCGGTGGGCGTATCGCAGATTTTTGGGGACGAAAACGCACATACATTGTCGGGCTTGCAGGATTTGGCATCGCTTCCGCCTATGGAGGGCTCATCCACTCCGGTGCAGAACTCATTATTGCTCGAGGTTTGCAAGGCGTTTTCGCTGCGCTCATGGCACCCGCCGCGTTAGCGATTTTGACTATCACCTTTCCTATGGGGCGCGAACGCAACACAGCCTTCGCGATCTTCGGCACCACAGCGGGCATGGGGGCCGCCATCGGCTTCATCTTGGGCGGCATCCTGACAGAGTATGCGTCATGGAGGTGGTGCCTTCTCGTAAACGTTCCAATTGTCGTCGTCGCTATCTTTGCTGCGGCGCTCTTACTGACGGAAAGCAAAGCTCAAGGGGACACCAAACTCGATATCATCAGTGCAGTTACAGTAACTGCCGGTCTTGGTGCGCTCGTCTATGGTTTCACTCTTGCAGAGCACGGCTGGAATCAACTGTCAGTGCTGTTGTATCTCGCAGGTGCTGTCGTTCTGTTGACTGTGTTTGTTGTTCGTCAAGCAACATACGCTCACCCCTTGTTGCCGCTACGGATTTTGAACAGGACACGTAGTGGAGCTTTCCTGCTGCAAATGATTGCGGGCGCAACAATGATAGGCGCGATGCTTTACCTGACATTTCACATGCAGATTGTTTTACAGTTCACGCCATTACAGGCGGGGCTAGGCATGATTGTGCAAACCGTAGCGATTTCATCCACGGTTCCTTTTGCGACGAAACTGTTGCCAAAATTTGGGCCTAGACCTTATCTGATTATTGGTCCAATCATTGCTTCCGTAGGGATTTTCTATCTGTCCTTTGTGACAGTGGGCGGCTCATATTGGACCCAGATCATGCCTGCACTGATTATTGCCGGCATAGGTATGGCGTTGTTGTTTGTTCCTGTGCAAAACATTGCTTTGTTGGGTGTGGACCCGCATGATGCGGGTGCAGCTTCTGCAACAGGAAACGCTTCTAATCAAATTGGCGGTTCAATAGGGTTGGCAGTGTTCACAACAATATATGTGGAAGCGTCAGCAGGGTCCCACCTTCCAGCAGATTTGGTGGAGGGATACCACGCAGTTTTCCGCGCAAGCGCGGTTGTGGTGCTTTTCGGTGCTGTTATAGCTTTCCTCATGATTCGTGGTTCTAAAGCAGACTTAATGCCCGGTATTACAGTGAAAGAAATGCATTAAATTTCTTTGTGTAACGCACAGATTATGGAAGACGTGATTGGTAAAGCTGCAGGTAGTCTGGGCGGCTCATGACGAGGTGTATTCCGTTAGGTCTAAGGACTAAACGAAAAATTTTGAAAAATAGTAACCTCAAAGATGAACCGCAGGCTTTCTGCAGTGCTTCGTCCATCATTCGTATCCTGTTCCCCCGAAGAACAACGAACGATGATGTTGCGCGCTAAGAAACCTGAAAATCTCAGATGAAAAGGGAGGCATCTGTGACCTCATACGATTTAACTGCTACGCCTGAATGGGCTGCGCTCGTTACCGAGAAAACCGTTGTTGATAAAACAACACTGCGTCAAAAGTTCGAAGCGTACCCTGAACGTGGCACACAGTTCACTGCGCAAGGCGTTGACTTGCACCTTGACTACTCTAAAAACCTTATCGACGAGAACACCCTCGCCAAGCTCGTAGACCTCGCACACGCTGCGCAGCTACAAGAAAAAATTGATGCAATGTTCCACGGCGAACACATCAACACCACCGAAGACCGTGCAGTATTACACACGGCTCTGCGCCTGCCACGCACAGCACAACTTGTTGTAGATGGCCAAGACGTTGTGGCTGACGTGCATGCCGTTCTCGACCGCATGAGCGTATTTGCTGAGCAGGTACGTAGCGGAAAATGGCTCGGTTACACCGGGAAAACCATTAACACAGTCGTCAACATTGGTATTGGAGGTTCTGACCTCGGTCCAGTGATGGCATACGAGGCACTCCGCGACTATGCAGACCGAAACATCGAATGCAGGTTCGTTTCAAACATTGACCCAACTGATGTCTTTGAGAAATGCCACGACCTCGACTACGAACGCACCCTGTTCATTGTTGCGTCAAAAACCTTCGGTACGGCTGAGACACTCACCAACGCCCGACAAGCACGCAGCTGGCTCATCGAAGCTTTAGGTAGCGAAGACGCTGTTTCGCAACACTTCGTTGCAGTGTCAACGAACGCGGAAAGGGTAGCCGATTTTGGTATCGACACCGCGAACATGTTTGGGTTTTGGGACTGGGTAGGAGGCCGCTACTCGTTCGACTCAGCTGTTGGTTTAGCGCTGATACTGTCCATCGGACCTGACAACTACCGAAACATGCTTGATGGCTTCCACGCCATGGACGAGCATTTCCGAACCACGCCGTTTGAGCAAAACGTGCCTGTCATTATGGGTCTGCTTAACGTGTGGTACAACAACTTTTACGGAACCAGCTCTCACGCTGTTCTCCCGTATTCGCAATACTTACTGCGTTTCCCAGCGTATTTGCAGCAGCTCACCATGGAATCTAACGGTAAGTCTGTGCGTATGGATGGGACATCCGTGCAGCAGACAGCATCAGGTACACCGCTGCAAACCGGTGAGATTTTCTGGGGAGAACCAGGCACAAACGGTCAACACGCTTTCTATCAGTTGCTGCACCAAGGCACCAAAGTAACCCCAGCAGATTTTATTGCCTTTGCGCAACCAAACCATGACCTTGGTTCCATGCACGACCTGTTCATGTCGAACTTCTTTGCGCAAACAGCGGCTTTAGCATTCGGTAAAACTGCAGACGAAGTGCGCGCTGAGGGCACACCTGAAGCGATCGTTCCACACCGTGTCATGCCAGGTAACCGGCCAACCAATTCGCTTATCGCAGAGAGACTGACGCCATCATTGCTTGGCCAGTTGGTTGCCCTTTATGAGCACATTACGTTCACGCAGTCAGTGCTGTGGGGGATTAATGCGTTCGATCAATGGGGTGTCGAGCTAGGTAAGCAGATGGCTTTGCAATTTGAAGGAATGCTGACATCTGAAGAAGCACCCGAATATACGGCAGACGCATCAACTAACGCGTTGATTGCCCGCTACCGTGCATTACGCGGACGCGCATAACCAGCGATTGCTAGTGCGAATGTGGGGGCGCAACCGGTTGGTTGCGCCCCCACATTTTAGTCTTCGAGGGTTCGTAGCGCTCGGACGGCTTCTGGGTAAGCCTGCGCAATATCTGTAGTTGCAGGATGCTGCGGATCGATGAGGAGATCACGCGGAGACCCCGTCTCGACAAACTCTCCATCGGCTAAAACGTGGACGGTCGGTGTGAGGCGAGACAGTAAGTTCATGTCATGCGATAACACGACGAGACCGATCTGGCGTTCGTGAACAATATCGCGCAAATGATGAGAGACCTTGTCTTTCAACGACGAATCAAGCGCAGTCGTCGGCTCATCCAGAATTAAAATCTCCGGGTTTGTCACTAACGCTAACGCGATAGTGAGGCGCTGACGTTCACCACCAGAAAGGGTGTGAATCCGACGATCAATAAAACGTGGTTCTAAGAACATCTCAGCCAGAACATCTTCAATGCTTTGCCCTGAACCGCGCCCAACTTTACGAGCTAGCCGTAACTCAGTTTCTACAACCCGACGCACAGTAAGCGAACTATCAAGGCCAAAGAAACCGTTTTGTGCGACCGTGCGCACAAGGGCTTCAAATCGTTTCTTTTCACCAAGACGAAGACGAGACACTGCCTTCCCATCAAAAGTGACTCGTCCACTGCGCGGTTTTAACCGCCCAGATAGCGCATGCACCAACGTCGACTTACCAACACCCGACGCCCCCGTTACGCCGATAGCCGGCGCGCCTTTTGACATCGACAACGAAATGCCACGCAAAGACGGATGAGACGAATAACCTGCAACGACACCCTGCGCCGATAAAACATGTGGGTTGGTACTCACAACAACTCGCTTTGCTCAAAGAAACTATTCATTAATGTAACGAACACACACCACATTACGCTCCCACTACATGTGAAAGAGTCGAAAAAGACCTAAGACTTGTCGGATAAAGAACACGTAGAGCTACGCTATGAGTATGGCGCTCAAGAGATATCCGCGGTCTGTATATGACGTTGGAGACGAACCCGATCCACGATTTTCCCTAGCAAATGAGCGCACCTTTTTGTCGTGGATTCGAACCTCACTAGCCTTTGTCGCAGGAGGCTTAGCCCTCGAAGCACTCGACGTTCCCGTATGGCCAGCAGCCAGATCTGTAGTAACTGCTGCGTTTTTAATTATTGGGTTAATCGTCCCCCTGTACGCGTGGATGACATGGAAGCATAACGAACGCACACTACGGCAAAATAAGCAGATGCCAGGACCGCGCATGGCAGTCATTATCAGCGTGTTGACTGCGATAGCAGTATTAGCGCTTGCAATCGGATTGCTGATTGGGGTGGAGTAATCAGTGAGCGAAACCCCGCACAGCGCACACGACTCCGTATATGACGTCGGGCTAGCTGTTGAAAGAACTGCGTTGTCGTGGCAACGCACAATTTTGGCAGTAGTGGTTGCTACTGCATTGGCTACGCGATACACCGCAGATGCCGCACCCGTATTTTTCCCGCTGACCGTTGGCACAGTGGGAGTGTTGAGCGGAATCACAGCGTTATTGTGGGTTCGTCGTCGATACCGTAATACCAACAGACACCTGCATGAACACGGAAATTTAGCGATTACAGACGGTGTTCCAATCTCATTAGTGACCCTTTCAATACTGTCACTGACAGTTTTAGTTTTCATTTTTGTTTACGCTTAATCTGTGGCCGCCAACAAAAACCCCCAGCAGCAGTATGAGCAGTTTGAAAAACTTAATCGTGTAGTTACTCAGCATTTAAACCCGCCAGGGAAGAACCGTAAACGCCCGCACTGGGTCGGAACAATTATTACTATCGTCATTCTTGCTGTAGTCGCATACCTGACAACAGACGGATTTAGCAGTTATGGAAATAACGCGGAGAACAGCTGGGAACAGCCCACCGCGCAAGAAATCACAGCAGCGCAAACCACGTTGGAAGCGCTCCCTGTGAAAAAACCAGAAACCCGTAAAGGCTACGACCGCGAACGACAATTCGGTAGCGGCTGGGCAGACCTCGACCGCGACGGCTGCAATACGCGTAACGAGATTCTCAACCGTGACATGACGAACCTCGTGCACAGAGACGTCTCACCGCAAGGCTGCCTCGTCGACGGGGGAACCCTCGACGACCCATACACGGGCGACATTATTGAATTCGACCCGAACAATCGTGCCAAAGTGCAAATCGAACACGTAGTAGCGCTCTTTGATGCGTGGCAAAAAGGCGCGCAACATTTGACTAAAGAACAACGTGTGGAATTGGCTAACGACCCAGATAACCTACTAGCGGCGTACGGGCCTGAGAACCAGTCGAAAGGACACCGCGACGCTTCGGAATACTTGCCACCAAACGAATCGTTCCAGTGTTCTTACGTAATTGCACAAATTACTGTGAAAGAACGATACGAGTTGTGGGTGACATCTGCTGAAAAAGCAGCTATGAGTACCGTACTTAAAAACTGTTCATAGCGGTTATGAGTGAAGCCCCCACACGGATGTGTGGGGGCTTCACTGTATGTGCTGTGCGTGGATTTACAGTTGCGCTAGTTCTGGTTCGTCTGTAACGGCTTCGCCACGGGCAACCATTCCGGCTTCGTCGGATAGTTTGATCTGCTTCATAAAGAAAGCGAGCGCACAGGCTACGACGAGGAAAGGAACCATGTACAGGAATACTGGTGCTAAAGAATCTGCATACGCATCTACTACGCCTTGACGCATAAATTCTGGCATGCTGTCCATGATCGCTGGCGTAATGTTCGCTGAAGCTTGGGTGCTTTCTTCGGCAGATAATCCTGCACCACCGAACACTTCACCGAGTCGCTCCCCGAGCCTGTTTGTGAAGAGGGTGCCAAAAATTGCTACACCCAGTGCGGCGCCAACTTCACGGAAATAGTTGTTAGTTGACGTGGCTGCACCGACGTCATGTGCGTCTACGGAGTTTTGCACAACAAGTACGACCACCTGCATAACAAGGCCAAGCCCTGCACCAAAGAAAAACAGGTAGGTGCATAGCAGCCACAGCGGCGTACTACCGGTAAGTGTTGACATGATGACTAAGACAACTGCGGTGACTGCGGTGCCGACGATTGGATACATGCGGTACTGACCGGTTTTTGTGATGCGTAAACCAGTCCAGATGGAGGTTCCCATCATTCCCGCCATCATCGGCAGCATCAACAAGCCGGAGGTTGCGGCGGAAGTTCCTGATGACATTTGCATGAATGTTGGTAAGAAAGCTAGCGCTGCGAACATGCCAAGTCCAAGGACAAACCCGATTGCTGTAGCGTTCACAAAAACACGGTTTTTGAAGAAGGCTAGCGGGATGATTGGGTCTTCAGCCCTGGACTCAACAAAGATGAAGAGTGCGGCAGCCACGAGCATAGCTGAACCCCACGCCCACGTTTCTGGGGCGTCCCAGCCATGGCTGTTTGAACTGCCAAAGTCGGTGAAGAAAATCAGTGAGGTTGTTGCAATTGACAGCAGAAGAACACCTAAGAAGTCGATCTTCTTTTCGGCTTTGTGGCTTGGGAGTTTTAACGTAAACCACGCGACGGCAAAGGCGACGATTCCGATTGGAATGTTGATCCAGAACGCCCAATGCCAGGTGAGGTGGTCAACGAAGAATCCGCCAAGGAGTGGACCTGCAACTGCGGCAATACCGAATACTGCGCCCATTGGGCCCATGTATTTTCCGCGTTCTGAAGCGGGAGTGATGTCGGCGATGATTGCTTGGGACAGAATCATGAGTCCGCCACCGCCGATGCCTTGAATGGCTCGGAAGATAACGAAAGACCAAAAATCGGTGACGAGGGCAAGCGCCAGCGACGCCAGCGTGAAGATGGCGATGGCAGCGAGGAAGAGGTTTCGTCGTCCTAAGATGTCACCGAATTTTCCATATATGGGCATCACGATTGTTGTAGCCAATAGGTATGCGGTGGTTATCCATGCTTGGTGTTGGACTCCGCCAAGATCGCCGACGATTGTCGGCATGGCCGTGGACACGATGGTTTGGTCGAGGGATGACAAAAACATGGATGCCATCAGCGCTGAGAAGATAACCCAGATGGTGCGCTGTGTAAGAACAAGTTTTGGTTCTTCGAGGGCAGCACCTGTTGGTGCGTGAGACATGGTTTTCCTTAGTTGTGGAGACCTATTACAGGCTGTTGCGTGAGGGATTAGGCGCGTGGGTTTTGTTCGCTGAAGAATGCGCTGAGGTGTGCAAAGTTTTGTTTCAACGTTTCAGTGAATACTGCTTTTTGGAGCGTGCAGCTTGCCTCATGGAGGGCAGTTCGTGAAGCTTTCCGGCTCTGTGTGTGCAGCGTGTGCATCCATAAATGTGGACATGGTGAGCTGGTGCGCAGCCACGGCAACAGTGTGCGCGTATCCGGCGGGGGAAGGGAGCTCTTCACGTTGCGTGATGAGTGCTGTGAGTTCAGAGATGAGGCTGTAGGCGTGCTTGTGCAGGCTTTCGAGGAGTGTGGGTTGTTCAAGGAAGATCTTGTGCATGACGTCTGGAGTGAACTCTTCGTTCATCATGGATTGGAACGAATCTCCGAGGAGTATGCGGATCGCTTCGACGAGGGGGAGTGTTCCGCGTGATTGCAGGAACGTTTCTTTGTAGTCGGTGTAGGGGGATTCGAGGGTGATGCCGAGTATGGCGTCGTCTTTGGATGCGAAGTAGTTGAAGAATGTGCGCCTTGAGATTCCTACTTCTGTGCAGAGTTCGTCGAGTGTGAATCCGTTGAGTCCTTTGTTGAGTGTCATGCGTCGTGCGTGAGCGATGAGTGCGCTTTGTGTTTTGGCTTTGCGGGCGGCACGTAGGGATCCCTGGGGTGGGCGGTTGTCTGTTTTGTGTTGTGGTGCTGTCACCCCAGAAGAACTTTTTGCACTTTCACTCATGAAGTGCATTCTTGCACTTTGATTTTTAAAGTGCAAATTTATAAAGGCTGTGGTTCTGGCGATACGTAATGCCGATGTAGGCGGCTAAGGCTGTTTTCCACGTACAAAAACAACCGATTTCGTCCGCATGCGAGTAGTAAAACCGCACGGCTTGACTGCTTCGCCTCGTCTAAAAACTAGGCTCACACAATGACGACAGAGCGCTCATGGCAACACCTAAATAAACCCTTACCAGAAACGTTCCCTGCTCGACACTATTCACGTAACACTCTAAACAGGCTGCTTGCAGCCAAAGAAATCGCACGCATCCGCCCCGGCATTTACGCATACACAACACCAGAGACGGTTAAGCCTCACAGCACATTTGAACAACGACGAATCCACCAACTCCTGCTTATCTCTGCCGCTCAATGGCAACTCAAGCCGCATGAAGTAGTAAGCCACGGTTCGGCCGCAGCGCTGTGGGGTTTGCTTGTCCCTGAGCCGGAAGAGGAGGTGCACATTACTGTCGCTGAGGGAGCACAGATACGACGACAAGGTGAACGCAGGCACCTGCTTTATTTGCCGGAAAGCCACGTGACCACTCGTCACGCAATTCGCGTAACAACACTAGAAAGAACGATTGTTGACTGCATGAGGACGGCTAAACCGATGGAAGCGTTAGCCATCGCTGACCACGCACTTGCTCGCGGTGTAAGCAGAGAACAGTGCTTGTCGATTAACGCTGCCTTGCGTTCACCAAAGCGAAGAAAACGCACTACGTGCCTTCTTAATCGCGCCACATCCCTTGCTGAATCTATTCCCGAATCGTATATGCGCTACGTTGCATGGCTCGCCGGAATGACAGATCTCGTTCCGCAATATCAGGTGCGCCTTGAAGGTAGAACGTTTCGTTTAGATATTGGAGCGCCACAATTAAAAATCGCACTCGAATACGACGGACGCATCAAATATGCAGACTCGCCAGATGCCTTGTATCACGAGAAACTGCGTGAAGATATACTGCGTCGCGCCGGGTGGCTGGTTGTTCGTGTGGTTGCAAAAGACCTCCATAATATTCATGGGTTAGTGGCACGCATGCGCGCGGCGATGCGGGCGAGGGGAATCGTCGAGTATGCGGACATTGATCCAGTCCTTCGCGAGTAGCTGTTGTGTGTTGTCAGATTTTGTATTGTTTCGTCGTACCGCAAATGCCGAAACGACGCATTAAATGACGAATCATGCATGCAGCAGGGTTTGAGAAGGGCAGGGTTTGTTGTCGCTCACGTTTTGCGCACGTATGCAAAGCGCGTGAAACAATAAAAAGGATGTCTGCTTCAAAAAACTCCCCCCGAAACCCTCACCTGAGCACACTTAAAGTGGGCTCTGTGCGTTCTGCTGCCCAACAAGAGGGCTCACGTAGCTTTGGTAAAACTCGAAAAACGAGCAACCGAAAAGGCGACGAAACGCAAGGTGGGCGCGAGGATCGTCTTAAGCGCTCAGATCGCAATGAGCGCACCATGAAACATTTAAAGCAGGCAGATCAGGCCGCAGAGCGCAAAGCCGCGCAGCAGGGCCGAGTCTCAGAATTGCGTGCACGACGCGAAGGCCGTGAGCAGGTTCGTCCAACCCCAGAGGGTTGGAAGCAAGCGATGGGTGCAGATGGGCGTCCAGAGCTTCAATTCGCGACGAAGAAGCGCGTGACGCAACCCCCAACACACTTTGCAGACCTCACAATAAAAGAGCGGCAAGACAAACTTAAAGAGCTGGGTTTCCCTGCTTTTCGGGCAAAGCAACTGTCGGTGCATTATTTCCAGCACTACACCACTGACCCCGAACTTATGTCTGACTTGCCAAAGGCAGGGCGTCAAGAATTGGTTGAGGCTGCTTTCCCAGCGCTCCTCACGGAAGTTAAACGTCTCGTAACTGACGATGGCGCAACGATCAAATTCTTGTGGCGTCTGTTTGACGGGTCTTTGGTTGAGTCCGTTTTGATGCGTTATCCGGGCCGTATTACGTTGTGTGTGTCTTCGCAGTGTGGGTGCGGAATGAACTGCCCATTTTGCGCAACAGGTCAGGCTGGGTTGACTCGTAACATGTCTACTGCCGAGATCTTGGACCAGATTGTTCAAGCGAACCGGGTTATTGCAGAGGGTGGACTTGGCGGTATACGTCCAGGAGACCATGTGCCTGAGCGCGTCACAAATATTGTGTTTATGGGCATGGGTGAGCCGCTTGCAAACTATAAGCGTGTAATGAATGCCGTGCATCGTATGGTTGCGGAAGCGCCAGAGGGTCTTGGCATGTCTGCTCGGGGTATCACGATATCGACGGTTGGTTTAGTTCCGGCTATTCGGAAATTAGCGGACGAGAATTTGCCTTTCACCTTCGCGCTGTCGTTGCATGCCCCTGATGACGAATTGCGTGACGAACTTATTCCGGTTAACTCGCGTTGGAAAGCTGATGAAGCAATCGACGCGGCGTATGAGTATTACGAGAAGACCGGGCGGCGTGTGTCTATTGAATATGCGTTGATTAAAGATATGAATGATCACGCGTGGCGTGCTGATCTGTTGGCGGACAAGTTGAATGCGCGCGGTAGGGGTTGGGTGCATGTTAACCCTATTCCGCTGAATCCGACTCCTGGGTCGATTTGGACGTCTTCGGACCCGAAGGTTACTCGTATGTGGATTGAGCGGTTGGAAGCTAAGGGCGTGCCTACGACTTTGCGTGATACTCGCGGTAAAGAAATCGATGGTGCGTGTGGTCAGTTGGCTGCGACTGAGTAAACATTTGTGATTGTAAAGAGGGGTGCTTCCTTGTGGAGGTGCCCCTTTTTTGTGTGTGCAGCACACATCATAATTTTGCAGTTGTGCATTTTTGCAGTTGTGCATAATCTTGCCTTGGAGGAACGATGTCACGACGAGAACAAAACAAAGCCGGCGCATACCGGGCAATCCATGAGGCCGCATATCGGTTAACTGTCGTAGAGCAGGCACAGCCGACGGTTGAAGAAATTGCTGCGGCAGCACAGGTGTCACCGCGCACATTTTTCAATTATTTTCGCTCTAAAGAAGAAGCTGTTTTGGGTTTACGGCCTGCGCATATTGAAGAAGATCAGTACACGCATGTTGGTGAAACTAAAACGAGTGACCTTTTTGAACACGTGACTGAAATGTTTTTTGAAGTCATACGTTCCTCAGTAGTGGATCGTTCCACGTTCTATTCCCGCAGCCAAGAGCTAAGAGAGCTGCCACTATATCGAGTCGTTCTGGCCAAACACTTTGGGGCGTGTGAGGTGCTCGTGCAAGAGGCCGTGAGTCGTCACCTCGCATCTGAAAGCGCGCCTTTTGATGGTTCATACACGGTTGAAGATGCCGCTCGTGCTTTAACGGTTTTAGCCGGTGCTGCCGCAAAATTTGTTTTTGCTCGTTATCCTGCAGCGCTTACGCATGACGACGATCATGAATATAGGTCTTCCTTGGCCGCTTTCCGCACAATCATAAGAGAGACGCTATGACGAGAGAACATAATTCAATCAAGCTGCTGTTTGCTGGCCTGATGGTGACACAGTTTATGTCGTCTCTTGGCCAAACGGTCTTGTCTAGTGCGTTGCCAACGATTGTTGGAGAGCTCAACGGGGTTGAGCACATGGCGTGGGTGATCACTGCATTTATTCTTGCGGCCACCATTGTGATGCCTATTTATGGCAAGCTATCTGACTTGTGGGGGCGTAAACCCTTACTTTTAGTTGCCATTGTTTTGTTTTTGGCGGGCTCTGTGCTGGGTGCGCTTGCGTCGTCAATGAACGCGTTAGTGATTGCACGTGCCATACAGGGTGCTGGTGGTGGTGGCTTGATGATTCTGTCGCAGGCCGCTATTGCTGACGTGGTTCCGGCCCGTGAGCGCGGTAAGTACATGGGCATTATGGGGGCAACTTTTGCGGTGTCTTCTGTTGCTGGTCCTTTGCTTGGTGGATGGTTTACGGAAGGTCCGGGGTGGCGTTGGGCTTTTTGGATGAACATTCCTTTGGCGGCTCTTTCTATTTGTGCAACACTGCTGTTCTTGCATACTCCACGGGTTGTTAATGTGGTGAAACCCAAGATTGATGTGTTGGGTATGGCTTTGCTGTCCGTTGTTACGACAGCTTTTGTTTTGTTGGTAACGTTGGGCGGTTCTGCCTACGCGTGGTCTGAGCCTTTTATTACTGTTTTGGCTGCTGTGACGTTGTTGTCGGGCGTGGCTTTTGTGTTTGCGGAAAAGCGTGCGGCGGAACCAATCATGCCGTTGTTTTTGTTCCGTGACCGTAACTTTAATTTGACGACGATCACTGCTTTGGCAACGGGAATCGTCATGTTTGGTGCTATTGGCTATATTCCAACGTATTTGCAGATGGCTGGCGGTTTTTCGGCGGCTACAGCAGGTTTGTTGATGGCGCCGATGATGCTTTCGTTGCTTATTTCTTCGACTGTTACTGGTTTGGCAGTTAGCAGGTCGGGTAAGTATCGGATGTTTCCGGTTGTCGGATCTTTAGTTGTTGCTGTTGGGCTGTTGTGGATGGCGCAAACGGAGTTGGATACCCCGGTCGTTGTTATCTGTTTGGCAATGTCGGTTATGGGCGTTGGCGTGGGTATGTCTTTGCAGATTTTGACGTTGATTGTGCAAAGTTCGTTTTCGCTTAAGGTTGTGGGTACTGCTACTGCTGCAACGAATTATTTCCGTCAGGTTGGGTCGACCCTTGGTTCTGCGGTCGTGGGTGCTGTGTTTGCTTCTCGGTTGATGTTTTATGTTGAGGATCGGATGGGGGAGGACGCTGCTGTTGTTGGTGATGCGAGTTCGTTTACGCCTGCTTTTGTACATAGCCTTCCGCAAAGTGTGCGTGAACCGATTCTTGCTGCATATAACGATGCGCTGATCCCTATTTATTTGTGGTTGATTCCTTTGGTGCTTATTGCTGCTGTCTCTGCGTTTTTTGTTAAGGAGCGCCCTTTGGCTACTTCAATTGAGGAAGCGATGGGGGATTCTCCGTTGAGGGCTCCTCATTCGCGAATTGAGGATGACAGCACTACTTGATTTCTTCAAGATGGAAGAAAATGAGGGGTGAGCCTTGTCACTTTTAGCGTTTAATGCCGTGCGTGTGCGCTGGTAGAACTTCTTCACGCCATCTTCACTGCCCTTCTGTGGCCCTAGTCATTGGCGAATCGTTACCAATATGTAACACTCGATACGTTCATTTGGGAACAACTCACTGGGCATTACTGCCCATGCGGGTTGAGTCAGTGGACAACCGTCTATGACCAATAGCGCATGCGATGCTACAACCGCCAGCGTCCTTATGCGTACTGCGCACTTACTGCAGCCAACAGTTTTGTGCGTATGCCCCAGACCCCCATGGTGTAAAACCGCCGCAAGGACCAAGGTGATGAGTAATGGCAGCAGTTCGAGGAAGACGCATGGCGTCCAGCACGAAAAAGGGGCGTGGTAGCGCGTACAGCACCGCAAACCGCGCACACTATCAAGGCCGACGTGCACAAAGAAAACCACATGCACTCGGACGCCCCGTCATCGTTGCAGGAGCAGCATTCGTCGGAATCGTTGGTGTAACTGCTGCGCAAGCCGCCCAAACCACAACCATTGAGCAAACAGTTGCAGAGGACACGCCTAAAGCTGCAACCCAAGAAACAGTTCAAGAGATCGTCACCTCGGGTGCCAGCGACGCAGACCACGCAGTCATGAGAGCCGCAGAAGTGCTCTCTGACCCGGAAGTCATCTCGGCATCAAATAAATCTGTTCAGTCAGCGGCACAAGAACTCGAAACGCTACTTGCTGATCTTGAAGACCGTGCTAGCACAGACGCTCGGGCAGAAGCAGCAGCTTCACGTTCTACTGAACGTACCGCAATTGATGAGACTGTCGACGCCTCAGGTGGGGAAGAGACACCGGCCCAATCTGAAACCGCTGAGACTGAACAGCCAGAAGAGCCCGCCGCAGTAACTGAAGATGCTACGCAGCAAGAAGCAACTCCAGCCGTTGAGGAAAGCGCATCACCAGAAAGCGTAGAAGACCACACCGCGGAAACAAGCCTCGTTGACCTCACCGCATTAGCCGGTGACGTAACAGCAGCAACTGAAACGTATGTTGGTAAACACGCAGCCGATGAAAGCGACGCAGCTTCGCAGGACGAGCAAGACGCGGAGCAAGAAGCAGAGCTTAGTGACGTGCGTGCTGCCGTCATTGAAGAAGCGCAGACTCAAGGACCTCTTGAAGACCACCAGGCAACGGTCATCGTTGACGAAGGCGCTGTTTCAGTAGACCTCTCTGCTGAAGAAATTAAAGATGTTGAAGTAGCTACCGCAAAGCTCAAGAAACTACTCGACACGCAAACGCTGAGCGTTGTCCCAGCAAAAGAAATTGTGCGAGACTCGCTGGAAGTCGCTTGGGAAAAAGCTATCAAGCTAGCAGGCAGCACAAGTGGGTATTCGAACGGACAATTGCCCACTAGCGCGATGAGTGAATTAAAGGGAGCCTCAGGGCACTACGCCCGCAAGGATGCTGCTTTGCTTTTCAACGAGATGAACAAAGCGTTCAAAGCAAAATTTGGACGCAACATTAAACTTACCGACTCATACCGTTCCTACGGCTCACAGGTCGCCACAAAAGCAGCTAAAGGATGGCTTGCCGCGACTCCAGGCACATCAAACCACGGGTGGGGTCTTGCGCTCGACCTGTCTGGTGCAGAAGCAACTTGGGGTACTGCTGAACGAAACTGGCTTGTAAAGAACGGCTCAAAATACGGATGGATCTCTCCTGATTGGGCTCAAACAAGTAAACCGGAACCATGGCACTGGGAATTTGCTGGTGCAGAAGTTTCAGCAATCGCGAAGAAAATGTAGTGAAGATATTGGGTATTCGCTCCTGATGTGCTTGGGTAAAGTGACGTGCGTCGCTAACGTGGTGTTTGCCGCATGATTATGCGGTAAAAACGGACTTTTACTACATGACATATTCTTCAAAATTCAGTAAAGTAATTCAAAAGTTGTGAAGTTAGTCGCAGTGTCTGCCGATCTAGTAGGTGTACGCGACAATTGGAGTTTTCCAGGAGCTTCGCGCAGGGGGTTACTTCATATGGAGCAACAGGTTTAAGCCCTGTTAGGAAGGCGTGAACTAGCATGTCACGGGTGTCGTCGAAGTGGTCGGCATGAACAAGATTGCACTTTTAGTGATCGTTCTTGTGACGACTTTAGGCATGGGCCTCGCCGCTAGTTTGGGTATTTTTTCAGCTACGACCAGCGAAACATCGGTAGCTGAAGAAATCGAAACTGTGAGCAGCGAAATTGCCGCTTCTGATGTAGGGCTTACGGCAAGTGAACAATCCCAAGCTGCTATGACAGAAAGCGAAGAAAACGCTGCCCAAGAGCGTTCCCGTGAAGCAGAACGCCAAGTTGCTTTAGAACTGAAACTACAAGAGGTTCGCGATTCATATTTGTCCTTTGGGCAAGCCTTCCCGCAGGTTGTTGTGCACTATTCTGAAGGCGACAACTCGGCTGAATGTGCAGGAGAGCCAGCGTGTGTACTCGACGATTCCGGAGTGGAGATCGTCGTTGATAAAACTTGGGCGTTGAATGCTGATCAAAAGGACATGAAGTCAGCACTGGCTCGGGCACACGCAGATATTGCTTTCGGTACTCTGTGGGACTCGCGCCAAGAAGCGCTCAATGAAATCGAGAACGTCATCTCAATGTGCGAAATTGAGGAAGGGCGGGATGCTTCACTTGTGCGTTCCCCAACGGCCTCTGCTGACACTGATGAACTGCTGACATTTGAAGCAATGCGCGACGTTATCGTGTCGGTTATGGTGGCGGAAGACGCCGCCTTAGCGGTGTACCCGCAAGACCGCCACACGCAAAATCAAATTGAAGTAGCAACTGATATTGCTAGCGGAATTCACCCAACGATTGTTGTTCCCGCTGCAGATAAGGCATGTTCTTAAACTGCGTTGAACTAGTTTTTTTGAGGCTTCGGTGTTCGCACCGGAGCCTCATTGTGTTTACCGTAAGGTAGGACTCTTGCGGAGATTACGAAAACTATGTGCGGGTAACCCCTCCAAGGTGAGAGACTCATAAGTATGTTCGAACTCGATCAAGATGTTGCTGCAGATACCATCGAAATGTTTATTACTGTGGCTCCTCGTGATCCGCGTGGCGGAGCGCCACGGAGCGAAGACGCAATCGAGTACCTCGAGCCAGTGACGCTCGATGAACTCGCAGAGCAGTTTTTAAACTTGGGGATTCCCGCTCAGGTTATGGAAGGCGCTGAAGTTGGTGCGCCTGGCTGGGTGATCGCACGCACGTTGGGTCTGCGTGATGGTCGCGCACTGCGTTGGGCACCTGAAGAAAATACAACTGACACACAATTCCCGACGATGCCATTCGCTGATTTGGCCCGCTTTCTTGCTGAGCACCTCAATACGGATTGCCACCTTTCTGACCAGCCAAATATTCCGGTTGTGAAAGTGGACTTTGGTGATGTTGTTGTTGATTCCGCCCAGCATGGAACCGCACTCGTAGGTAAGTATCGATCGAATGATGGCCCACTGATCGCACATGACGCCCAAGAGGATGTGTGGTTTGCGCATAATCAGCCATGGAGTGTTGTCGCTGGAACAACGGCGGAGGCAGACCTCGGTGGGGTTCTGATGACGTCGGGGATGTATCCCGTTGTTGGTTTTGAACGCAACGGCCATTGGCGCAGAGTAGTGGTATCGATGGGCGGTCATGTGCAGCTGTTGCATGAGTGGGGTCCGCAATGGCAGACGGTTGATCCGCGAGTGGTTGAGACCGAGGAAATCATACGGTTGTTAAGCAGGGACGAAGAGAACGTTGCTGATCTGGTGTTAGATCACTTTGCGACACCGAGAGCAACAGCTCAAGACTTTGCAGATTTTTTTGAACTTTCTGAGGTAGAACTTGACCGGTTAGGTTTGGTCCTTGCTGCCCCGGAAATGGACGACCCGTTTACAGCTGTTGCTCGTATTTTGGGTTTGCCAGAGCAAGCTGCCGAGGTTGCTGAAGGATGGCGTGATCCAGCAACCTTAGACAACGCATGTAGGGTTGAAACGCAAGGGCTTTCTGCGGCAGTGTGGTCTTCTTTAACTACATCGCCTACAGAATCTGATGTTTCAGCGAAAATCAGTAGGCTCTGGATTGAGCGTCCGCCTTCTTACTACGTGCTCAATGGAGTGGAAACAGCGGCGTGGGCAGGTCTAGCAGTTGCAGCTAAACGACGCGGCCGACGTAAGTTGAGTGTTGTGTGTGGGGTGTTCGCGGCGTTATCGTTGGCAGATTTCTTTGTTCCAGCTAAATGGCGTGGACGAAAGCCCTGAAAGGATACAGTCCACATATGAGTGGAGAAAAGCAGGCGTTTAGCTTAGTTGGATATAACTTAGCAGAGACCAGTGTTGGTGATTCCTGTGCTGAGGCCATACATGTTTTACCCGTAACTACGGGTGTCAATATGCCGTTGTTGCATGGAGGTAAGGCGGTTCTTCCGCCAACGAATTCCTGGTTTTCGGGTTTGGCTTTTGGCTCGTCGGATTCAATTTTTCCGTTTCCGTATTCGTATATTCAAACCGCGCAAGGGTTTGTTTACGGACTGCCGAGGGTGACGACTTCACGCCATACCATTAGTGGTCCGGCTGCCCCCGACATCGATGTGTCGGTGGGAGCGTCGTCGTATAAGATCGCACACTATGACGCGGCAAGTGTAACTATCGAATTTTTGAATAAGAGTGGTCGGGTGTTGGGGCGTGCAGTCCTTGCCGAGGGCGTGCCGTACGTTTCGTATACCGCTGAAATCGCACATGACGTGACGTTATCGGAGCCTTTTGCGATGACTTATGAAACGTGTGCGACAGCGCGGGTTGAAGGTGCTCGTTATGGCCTTGTGACGACGGGAAAGTTCTCTTCACAGGTTATTAACTTGGCTGCTGGGCAATACGTTTCGTTGTTTGCTTTTCCTCATTTTCTTGATGAAGTGTCGCCGCAAGACCACGAGCGCCTAGTGTTGAAACTCGCCCATCATGCGATGTATCCGATCGTGCGCACTGAAGTGAGCGCGCATGTGCGTGAAGATGCTGTTGAAACAACTATTCGTTATATTGCCGTCGATAATGGTCCTGTCGCTGTTGCCCGCATGCCACATCAGCGTGGCGAAGAAACGCCAATTCTTGGCCTTTATACAACGGTGTATGGAACCGTTGATGTGGTTTCGAATAAGCGGTTGACATGGATGACACCAAAGATTACGCCCACGCACACGTTAGATATTTCGGCGTGGTCGCCACAGCAGCGGGCACGTGTCGTTGAGCAGGTTCGCTCTGATATGGCGGTTGCCCCGAATGCTCCACTCGACACATTTTTTGGGGGGAAGGCTCTTTACCGTGAAGCGCATATTGCGTACCTTGCGGATGTGCTTCAGGTTGAGGGGGCAGCAGAGTTCCGTGCCGGTGTGGAGGAGCGTTTTAAAGCGTGGTGTGCGCCTTCGTCTGCTGATGAGCCTCGTGGTTTCCTTTACGACGAAACGTGGCGCGGTGTCGTTGGGAAAGAGTCGTCGTTTGGTGCAGATGAGTTCAATGATCATCATGTGCAGTACGGGTATTTCCTTTATGTAGCGGCTTTGTTGTGTGAAGCTAATCCTGCACTTCTTGACGAGGTGCACCAGCGTGTGGATGCTTTGGTGTGGGACATTGCGAGCCCGTTGAGTAGCGATGCTGTTCCGTTATTGCGTGTTTTTGATCCGTATAAGGGTCATTCGTGGGCTGCAGGTGTTGCGTCGTCAGACGATGGGAATCATCAGCAGTCCGTGTTTGAAGCTGTGAACGCTTGGAATGCGGTTGCTTTGTGGGCTCAAACTACGCAGTGTTCGTGGATGTATGACTTGGCTGTGTGGATGCTGTCGTTGGAGTTCACATCGGCGCAAACTTATTGGACGAATTTCGATCATGATGATCCTGTGCGTGAGGCGTTTCAGCATTCCGTTGTGCCGTTTGTTTCTGGCGGCAAGCATGATTATGCGTCGTGGTTTGGTGGAGAAAAGTCGGCGCTTTTAGGGTTGCTTATTGTTCCTATGTCTCCTGTTGCTCAACGTCTTGCGTCTGATGCTGCTCGTATTCGGGAGAATGTGGTTGAGGCTTTTGGGTTCTTCCCTGATTTTGAGGCGTCTTTTGGTGATTACGCTGTCATGTATGCCGCTTTATGTGGTGGGCGAGATGCTGAAGAGGCGTGGGAGATCGCTTTACGCTTGTCTGACGATGTTTATGACGGCGGGAATTCTAAATCTTATACGCTTGCTTGGATAGCGTCTTGTTGCGCGTCGTAAGTAAAAGTGACGAAAAACATGAGCGTGCATTATCCGTTTTTAGTATGCTTTTGAGCCGCTTTTTAAAAATAATCGTAAAGGCTGGGTGAATTTTCCTTCGAAAACACAGTATTCTCCCGTAGGGCTACACTCGTGGCCAGGTAGGCGCGTGGGTCTGTTTTAGTCAGAACATGATGTGCCTACATCCCTTTTATTCGGAGGAGAAACAGTGAGTTTCGGTTGGAAGCTGTTCGGCGACGGCCGCACGATTGGACCCAAGGATGTGGTGGCTCCCTCGGAGCGCCTGTCGTGGCCGCGGACTATCGGAATAGGTTTGCAACACATCGTAGCGATGTTTGGTGCAACATTCCTTGTGCCGCTTTTAACGGGTTTCCCGCCGGCGACTACGTTGTTTTTCTCGGCGTTGGGAACTTTACTGTTCCTTGTCATCACAGGTAACAGGCTGCCAAGCTACTTGGGGTCGAGCTTTGCGTTTATTGCGCCGATTATTGCTGCGACTACAAGCAGCGGCCATGCTGTTGCAACGGGCGGTATCTTAGCTGCTGGTGTGTTGTTGGCTATTATTGGTTTGATCGTTCACTTTGCTGGTGTGCGCTGGATTGAAGTTCTTATGCCACCGATTGTTACTGGAACGATTGTTGCGCTTATTGGTTTTAACCTTGCTCCTGCTGCGTGGGCTTCGAAGAGTCTGCTTAAAGACGATGATGGCCGAGTCATCCTTGATGAGGCTGGGCAAGTTATCACTGTCATTGATGGTGGATTTTTAGCTTCGCCGGTGACTGCGCTTGTCACGCTGGGGTCAATCATTTTGATCACTGTTGTGTTTAAGGGAATTATTGGCCGGTTGGCTATCTTGTTCGGTGTCGCAATTGGGTACACGTTTGCTGCTGTGCGTGGCGAAATTGATTACACCAAGATCAGCGAGGCCAAGTGGTTTGGTTTGCCTGAATTTACGTCACCGCAGTTTGATATTTCTGTACTTGGTTTGTTCTTGCCTGTCGTTTTTGTGCTTGTTGCAGAGAACATCGGTCACGTTAAGTCGGTTGCTGCGATGACTGGCGAGAACTTAGATAAGTTGTCTGGCCGCGCGTTGTTCGCTGATGGTCTTGCGACGTCGTTTGCGGGTCTTGGTGGTGGTTCGGGTACAACAACGTACGCTGAGAACATCGGCGTTATGGCTGCTACTCGTGTGTATTCGACTGCTGCATACTGGGTTGCTGGTATTGGTGCGTTGCTTTTGAGTTTGTCGCCTAAGTTTGGTGCGGCTATTGCGACGGTTCCTGCTGGTGTGCTGGGCGGTGCGGCTACTTTGCTGTACGGCATGATCGGTATGCTCGGTGTGCGTATTTGGATGCAAAACCGGGTTGATTTTTCAAACCCAATTAACTTGACCTCTGCTGCTGTCCCACTCATCGTGGGTATGGCTAACTTTACGTGGAATGCTGGCGACCTAACCTTTGAAGGTATTGCTTTGGGTACCGCTGCGGCGCTGGTTGTTTACCACGTGATGACGGCACTATCTAAGTGGTGTGGTACTCACGACGAACCTGTTTCGCCTGCGTCTGTGCCGGGTGGCGCTGAACTGGAGAAGTAGTAGAGACGTATAAAAAGGGGTGGGGTCGCACAACCTAGGTTGTGCGACCCCACCCCTTTTTATGAGGTACTTAGGCGCCTTCGGACTCGGTTTTTTCAGCCTCGTCTTTTTGTTCTTGTGCAGGTTCGTCTTCGTCGATGCTTTCAGGTGGCTCAACTTTGTTGGTGAGTTCCCATAGCGGTTGGCATCCTTCGAGGGACACCATTGGCGTTTCGGAATCTAATTCAATGGAGTCTGATGGCAGGAGTGACTTGAAGCTTTTCACCAATGTGGATATCAATGGTTTTGCCTTCGCGGGTGTCATCGAGGATGAGGGCGGCGCTTGGTACGTGGGCGTGAAGTGTGTAGGCGGCGCGTATGCCATCTATTCCGAAGATGATGGCTGTGGTGTTGCGTTTCGCTTCGGCGTTGCCTGTTTCTTTAACGTTGAGGCCACGTTTTTTCAGGTCGTTGGCGACGATTCCAGCGAATCCGTTTTTCTCAGAAGCGTTGTATACGTTCACTGCGATTTTCTTTGCGCCTAGGGGCAAAGTTTTATCGGGTAAGCACGCTGTGGGGAAAACTTCGTCTTGTGCTTGTTCTTCGTAACTGAAGCCTGGGTCGAAGGGAAGTCCTATGGCGTCGTTATAGACAGCGACTGCCCATAGTGCGATGACGCCGAGTGTGGCAGCGAGAGTTCCGAAGATTACTGCTTGGCGTTCTCGAACGCGTCGTCGACGGATTGCGCGTGCCTTTTTGATTTGTTCTTGCGTCACAGTGCTGACTTACCTCGTGTGGGATAGACCTTATGTAAAGGGTACTTCAGATACTAAAAATCTTCCGACTGGAAGGTTTTTGCGTTGGTGGTTTATTCGTCGAGCACGTACACCCGGGCGTGAAGCATCATGCGTTGCTGCAACGCTGCACGAACAGCACGATGGAGCCCATCTTCTAAATACATGACGCCTTGATACTGAATGACGTGAGCAAACAGGTCACCGTAAAACGTAGAGTCTTCGGTAAGAAGAGTGTCCAGGTCGAGAGTTCGCTTTGTTGTAACGAGGTCTGATAGTCGTACTTGGCGTGGCGCAATAGCAGCCCAATCACGTGCCGTCGTTAACTCGTGTTCTGGGTACGGACGGCCATCACCGACACGTTTGAAAATCATGGGTTCCAGTGTATCTATGCGCGGTTTGATGGTGAGAGAGGCCTAGCGGGAAGGTCGTGAGCATTGGAGGGTGAAATCGTGAAGGTGGCCTTGTGTTTGTGTGACAGCTTGTTGTCAGCCTTTTCCCAAAAAATAAGGCGACACGGCTTTACTGGTCATGCACGATGTAACCAAACATGATTTTGATCCAATAAGACCTTGCAGGTGACCGCATGTATGATGAGCGCTTTTTAAGTCAGGCAACATATGAAGCGTGGTTTGTGCCGTTTCATTCCGGGCGTGTCCTATATGACGATGGCTCCGTCAAAATTGTTGAAAACACAAAGATGCGTGCGCAAGACAAAGCAATGGTGATGATGCTTGAAGACGGCAGCACATTGTGTGCTCTCAACGCAGGGCTTGGAATGACTCTGCCAGCGAAGAACGCTGCTCAACTCACGCGCGAAGATCTGCTGCGTATGGTTGGGAAACTTCCAGGCAAAATGTACGACGCAGACTACATTTTTTCGTACACCCCAGCGAGCCTCGAAAGCCTTGTCGCTGGTGAAGACCCTGCCTCGATTCGAATGTTAGGGCCTGACGACGATGAACTATTCCAAACATTCCAGGCGCAAGCGTCAGAAGACGATAAAGAAGAAGCCTACGTTGAACTTGATCACTGGAGTGTGGTTGGTCTATTTGAAGACGATGAACTTGTAGCGGTATCGAGTGCTTACCCATGGGGGAGTACTTCAATGGCTGACATTGGCGTGCTTACGCTAGAAAAAGCGCGCGGTCGCGGTTATGGGCGCGTCGTCGTGCAAGCCATGGCGAGAAATATTGTTGCTCGCGGTTACGAACCCTTGTATCGATGCGATATGACTAACAGCGCATCCTCGGCAACTGCACGGTCGGCAGGCTTTACTGAGATAGGCCAGTGGGTCATTGTCTCCGATAGCGAATAGCTAGACTGGAGTGCAGTTACATTCTTTTGAACAGGAAGCGTATTTTATGAACAAAATACGGTGTGCGTGTGCTGTCCTCGCGGCGTCTACAGCTCTAGGCGGGTTGTTAGGAATGCTCATCAGTGTTTCTAGCAGTTGGTTTGCGTTTATGGGCTTGCTGGGAATCCTTGCTGGATTTACTGTAGGCGTGGGAGCTGTTGCTGGTGCAAGCCTCTCGGAGGCAGTCTTACATAAACAAGAAATGCACGTTCGTCATTGTGGACTCACGGTAGGGAGCGCCGTGGGTGCAGCTGGTGCGGTTGTTCTCACTGATGGCATGTTGCCTTACGATAGCGCCAACATTGCGGTTGCGATTTTCATACCTGTGATTGTTGCAGCCATTTTTGTTTTCGTGGGGTTCCGCTTTCGCGCAAAGATAGAAACCTCATTGCAGAGCATCTGAATAGCGTGTGACTCTACTGCGGTTTGCGAACGGGTTAATCGAGTCATCGGAAATGAAACGCAAAATGCCTCCGATGTGCTTAGCGCATCAGAGGCATTTCTTTGGCGGAGGATAGGGGATTCGAACCCCTGAGGGCTTGCACCCAACACGCTTTCCAAGCGTGCGCCATAGGCCACTAGGCGAATCCTCCATGCTGAACTTTCTTCACGTGAACGCGAAGACTCCAGCCAGAAAAGCGTACCGAACTTTTCTCAAAAACCCGAATCCTCATCCGCAAAGTGATGCATCACACGCCTAGTGTGTGCTTCCTGCGGGCTGTTAGGTAAGCGACGTGTGCGTCGGTAGTTATTTTCTTTGTTGGCTGTGGGTGAACGGATTTAAGTATCTGCGTTCGATGAGATACGCTGGAGGTCGACTCCTCGTGTGGCGTCATCTCACTGAATCCCCCAGGGCAGGAATGCAGCAAGGGCAGGTGGGCTCTGGCGGGTGCGCGAGGGGTCTTTTGTTTTATGTGCTCTAGTCAACATAAAAATTCGCTGACCGAAAAGGTCGTGTTCGGGCTCGACCGCCCACCCGACTCACCGAAATCTTGAAATGTGGAACTTTTTTCACGCGGCGTGTCTCATTTATTGAAACAAGAAGTGTCTGTCGTGACCGCTTTTAACCACTTAACCAATGTTTTGTGCGCGGTTTTTCGTTCCACACTTCGAGACGACGAGTGTGTTGCTGGCGTTAACGCCCGCACACCCGTCATGATTAATGCATGTTCAGTACACAGCACCCCGCAAGCATGCGCACGGCCACAATGCCACGCATCATGTGCTGTGCCATGCGCTCAATGCTCAGTGGGTGTCCTCGCTAAACCGCGACGTCACCCGAATCGAGTACAGACTCGATACGAGCACGACCCGTACTCCGCGGTTTGTGCACTTGTAGCGCTGTGATTTCTTGTGACGCCTCAACAGCAAGAAACACTGACTAGAAACCACATTTTCAGTTTCACGCCATTCGGCATGCGAAGAACCAGCTGAAAGGTTTCGCATGGCTGGTAAGCCATTCAACGTTCCGTAGGGCCACGGCCCGCGCAGGTAACCCCTGCACCATTATTTGGAGAATCCAATGTCACGCACGTCCCTTTTGAAGTCCCTCGCCGCTGTAGCAGCTGCAGCCACACTCACCTTCTCGTTAACTGCATGCGGAAACGACAATGCAAAAGAAAACGAGTCAAGCGCAAAGGGAACAAAAGACAACCCAGTCACGATCGGTGTCGTCGGCGCAGAAGACTACTGGCCAACCTTCGAAGCAGAAGCAGAAAAGCAAGGCATCCACGTAGAGATCCGCGACCTCGCCGCATACGACCTACCAAACACTGCACTTACAGACGGTGACCTTGACCTTAACCAGTTCCAACACCTCCTGTTCCTTGCAGGCTACAACGTTGAAGCTGGCGAAGACCTCACACCAATCGGGGCAACTGCTGTCTACCCGCTAGGCGTTTACTCCAAAAAGCACACCTCCATCGACCAAATCAAAGGTGGAGACGTCGCAGTACCAAACGACCCAACAAACCTTTCCCGTGCACTCCTCGTGCTACAAGATGCAGGTTTAATCAAACTTCGTGACGGCGGAACAGCGTTCTCAACAGAGTTCGATGTACTACCAGAATCCATCGTCAAGGTAATCCCAGTAGACGCAACGCAGACAGTTCTTTCTCTCCCAGACGTAGAAGCATCCGTTGTTAACAACGACTTCCTCAAAGACGCTGGACTGAAAGCAACAGACGCAATCTACAAAGACTCGGCTGACTCCGAAGGTGCACGCCCATACATCAACATTTGGGTATCACGTGCAGAAGACAAAGACAACGAAACCTTCAAGAAGCTCGTAGACATCTACAAGACGCAGCCAATCCAAGACGGCGTACTTGCCGCATCCGACGGAACCGCAGCATTTGCGAACCAAACGGGCGCAGAACTCGAAGGGTACCTCACCCAAATCGAAGAAGACCTCAAGGCAAGCAAGTAACACGTATCGCATTACAAAGGCGACCCCCACACTTTATGCTGTGCACAGGGGGTCGCCTTTGCGGCGTCTACGGCACTGACCTTCCACACAGGAAATAATGCGATGCCGTTGCAGAATCGGAGCCAAAAATGAGTCACCCCACAACACCAATTGTGGAATTTAAAAACGCGGAAAAACATTTCGCAGCAAAATCTGGGGCAGTCAAAGCCG
The DNA here is from genome assembly GCF_051200815.1 of Timonella sp. A28. Classification (GTDB taxonomy): domain Bacteria; phylum Actinomycetota; class Actinomycetes; order Actinomycetales; family Cellulomonadaceae; genus Timonella. Next base: position 2,306,841 of record NZ_CP195159.1, read on the forward strand.
TTGACGATGTAACGCTCACCATCGACAGCGGAGAAATCTTTGGTGTCATCGGATACTCAGGTGCAGGAAAATCAACGCTTGTACGCATGATTAACGCGCTCGAGCCTGCCACCGGCGGTCACGTTATCGTCGACGGAAAAGATCTGTCCCAACTCAACGAAAACGCTTTGCGGAAAATCCGATTAGAAATCGGCATGATCTTCCAACAGTTCAACCTGCTGCAATCACGAACTGTCGCATCAAACATTTCATACCCGCTAGAAGTCGCCAAAGTTCCGAAAAGCGAACGGCAAAAACGAGTCGACGAACTCCTAGAATTTGTGGGCCTCGCAGACAAAAAGAAAGCTTATCCCTCGCAGCTGTCAGGCGGGCAAAAGCAGCGTGTAGGAATCGCTCGGGCGCTTGCAACAAACCCCAAAATCCTACTTGCGGACGAATCCACATCTGCGCTTGACCCAGAAACCACAAGTGACGTCCTTGAACTCCTTGACCGCGTCAATAAAGAACTGGGCATAACCATTGTTGTTATTACCCACGAAATGGACGTCGTCAAACAAATCTGCGACCGCGTTGCAGTCATGGAACATGGGAAAGTCGTCGAGACTGGCAACGTGTATCAAGTGTTCTCACACCCACAACACGTGGCAACCAAAAAGTTTGTTTCCACAGCAATAAAAGACAAACCAGACCCTAAAACCCTCGTTCGGTTGCGTGAACGTCACACAGAACACCTCATCACCGTTTTCGTTCACGAAGACGGCGGATACGGCCGACGAATCACCGACGTACTCCACGAACACAACGTTCGCGGCGGCATCATTTACGGTGGAATCTCAGAAATCAAGCAGCGACCTTTCGGTTCGCTCACGTGGGGCCTAGAAGGCAGCAGCGAAAACATTGCTGCAGTTATTGCTGAACTCAGCAAATACACGGATGTCGTTGATTTAGGTACATCGGAGCATCCTATTGACGGGTTCGGATATGCAGACATCGACTTTACTGATGGTGAACCAGCCGACTACGTCGACCACTACGCCCAAACTGAACAAGAACTAGACGACAACGACGCACCAGCAGACAACAAAAAGACACGCTTCTTTGGAGGGAAAAAGAAATGATCACCCTTCAAACACCAGTATTCACCGAAACAAACTGGGACATTATGGGTCCAGCCCTGTGGGAAGCCTTCGGCCAAACCCTCTACATGGTTGGTGTCTCGATACTCATTAGTGGGTTCTGTGGCCTCCTCCTCGGCCTTGCGTTATACATAACCCGACCTGGGAACCTGTTCCAAAACAAGGTTGTGTTTAACGTTCTCAACTTCATCATCAACCTTGTGCGGCCCATACCGTTCATCATTTTCATTGCAGCGATTGGGCCACTCACGCGGCAAATCGTTGGTACCACCATCGGCCAAGACGCAGCAATATTTGCTATAGCAATCATGGCTTCATTCGCGTTCTCCCGACTCGTCGAACAAAACCTAGTTGCGTTAGACCCCGGCGTTATTGAAGCTGCCCGCGCAATGGGCGCCTCCAAATTGCGGGTTATCCGAACCGTAATTATTCCTGAAGCGCTTGGCCCACTCATCCTGGCATACACGTTCCTCTTCATTGGGGTTGTCGACATGTCTGCGATGGCTGGACTGGTTGGTGCAGGCGGTCTTGGTGACTTTGCGATCCGTCACGGACACCAACGCATGAACACAGAGATCACAATCGCCGCGCTGATCCTGATCATTCTCGTTGTGCAGTTCACGCAATTCTTTGGAAACTGGCTGGCTCGACGAGTCCTACACCGTCAGTGATCAAACCCACCAATATGCACACCAATGTTTCCCCAACACTGCAAGTGTTGGGGAAACATTGTTTATAAGCGTGAAGACGTACAAAAAATCCTGACCTGCGCACGCATGAACCCAGCGATCTCTACTAAGGTTGCTGTGTGAGCACAGCACTATATCGTCGATACCGCCCTGACACCTTCGCGGACATGATCGGTCAAGAACACGTGACCGAGCCGCTCATGCAGGCTCTACGTTCCAACCGAGTCAACCACGCATACTTGTTCTCTGGGCCTAGAGGCTGCGGAAAAACAACCTCTGCGCGCATCCTCGCGCGCATCCTTAACTGTGCTCAAAATACAGAAGCCACCCCCACAGCAACACCGTGCGGCACCTGCCCATCATGCCTTGAACTGGCAACAGGCGGACCCGGCTCACTTGACGTTGTTGAAATTGACGCAGCCTCACACGGTGGTGTCGACGACGCACGCGACCTCCGTGAACGTGCAACGTTTAGCCCAACCCGCGACCGCTTCAAAATATTTATTCTCGACGAAGCCCACATGGTTACAGCTCAAGGGTTTAACGCCCTGCTGAAAATCGTTGAAGAACCACCGCCATATTTAAAATTCATTTTTGCAACAACCGAACCGGAAAAAGTGATTGGTACTATCCGATCCCGTACCCACCACTATCCGTTCAAACTTGTTGCACCCGAAACAATGCACGCCTACCTAGTAGACCTGTGCGCTTCAGAAAACATCACCGCAGAAGACGGCGTGCTCCAACTGGTGGTGCGGGCCGGAGGCGGATCCGTTCGTGACACGCTATCCGTATTGGATCAACTCATCGCTGGCGCCCAGAACGGGGAACTGCATTACAACCAAGCGGCAGCACTGCTGGGCTTTACCCCCAGTACACTTCTCGACGATGTGGTCGAAGCCTTGGCGCAACGCAACGGTGCAGCACTGTTTAAGGTGATTGAACACATCATCGCAACAGGCCACGAACCACGACGATTCATTGAGGATCTCCTAGAACGCCTACGCGACCTCATCGTTATCGCGCTATCAGGTGAAAGCGCCACAACTGTGTTGGCAACAGTTCCAACTGACCAATACGCGCGGATGGAAGCGCAAGCACGCATGCTTGGTGTTGCTGAGCTATCTCGTGCTGCTGACGTTACTAACACAGCTCTTTCTGACATGAGTGGAGCTACTTCGCCGCGACTCCACCTCGAACTGCTATGTGCACGCCTGCTGCTGCCTGCCGCAGACAACACAGCTCAAGGGCTAGGCGCACGCATAGACGGAATCGAACGGACCCTCGCACAAGGCCTACCCGCAGCACCGCAGGCACAGCACATTCCTGTCAGTGACGAACCTGCTGCACCCGTGGAAGCTGCCGACGCCGCTGAACATAGTGCAGAGCGCACAGCGCCTATTGCTACAGCAGATGGAACTCGTCGCGGATCACTGCGTCCAGAATCTACTCGTCGTAAACCAGCACAGCAGCCACACACACCGAAGCCGGTAGTGCCAGAGTCCACTGCTATGTCGTCCGCAGCGCCAACGGCTACTAGCCCGCAAGCAACAGGAATATTCGGGCAGCCGCAGCCAACTCCACAAGAGCCAGTCGCCGCGGCCGCACCTGAACAGTCCATAAACAATGCGCCTGAATCGTCACCAGCCACCGAAAAAACACAGGGCGATGTGACAGGTGCAGATGCTGGGCCTGCGCCTAGCGTCGAACTTGACGTGTTTAAAAAACGTTGGCCTGATGTGCTCGACGCACTGACACGACAATCGCGTGCTTCGTGGGCGCTCGTTAACCAATACGCAGAAATTGTTGGCTTAGATGCGCAGACGCTCTACATCGCGCTGCCTAACCCACAACTCGTTGGAACCCTTAACACTCGTGGGGGCGACCAACACATTGCTGCCGCAGTGCACGAAACGTTAGGGTTCACAGTCTCAGTCCTCATCGATGTAGCAGGCTCGCCAGCACTCACACCAGCCCCGTCAAGCGTCTCGACACACATCGAACCAGAACCTGCTTCGCCTGCACCACAAGCAGAAGAAACCCCGCAGCCACCAGCAGACCCCGAAGAGCCAGAAAAACCAACATCAACACCATTTGATGCCCAAGCAACAGTAAGTATCTTCGGTGCGGCAGTAGGGGCTCTCGCAGGGACGAACAAACTGCACTCAACAACCCCACCAACGATCGGCTCAGCAACAGAAGCTGTAGTCGATGAGCTTCGGACACCGACTCGTGATGCCGCAGAACATCCACAATTCGCTCCGCCGCCTGCTGCCCCCGATCTACGTCATGCACAACAATCGGCAGCCACAGCAGAATCTGCCCCACCGCAATGGGATACCCCTCCTGAGCCTCCTGCCCATGAGGACTATCCGCCGGCTGAATACCCAACAGACAACGTAGGGCCCGCCAACGGAACACCTGGTATGCGCCAGGACACGGCCTCTACACCTGTTCCCGCACACACGGCAGCACCAACAAGCCCATCACCCGCAGGCTCCGTACCTCCTTGGGAAGAGTCGCCTCGTCGTGCAGCAGAACGTCGCGCCCAAGAACAAGCCGCGCAAGATGCAGTGCGAAAAGCGATCGTCGACGATCCACAGCCCGATGATGAAGACCTAGAATCCTCAAACCTTGTTGGCGTGCCACTTATCAAACACATGCTAGGTGGAGTAGTCATAGAGGAAATAACCGACGAGGTGTAAGCCACACACTGTGAAAACACGAACGCGTGTCACACGCGTTCGTGCCAGTGATACTGCTTGAAACAAGTAGTCTTGAACCGTGTATGAAGGCGCAGTACAAGATCTTATTGACGAACTCGGCCGACTCCCAGGAGTCGGCCCTAAGAGTGCCCAACGCATCGCTTTTCATGTTTTGAGCGCAGACAACGACGATATAAAACGGCTCGTAGATGCGCTTATCGAGGTGAAACGTAAGGTGAGGTTCTGCGAGATTTGCGGAAACGTTTCAGAAGACACTCACTGCAGAATATGCCTCGACCAGCGTCGCTCTAACGCAGTTATTTGTGTCGTTGAAGAAGCAAAAGACGTTGTTGCAATTGAACGCACCCGTGAGTTCCGTGGACGCTACCACGTGCTCGGCGGAGCGATTAACCCCATGGATAACGTAGGCCCAGACGACCTACGCATCAAAGAGTTGTTAGCGCGTCTTGCCGACGACACAGTGCAAGAAATTATTTTGGCGATGGACCCCAACGTTGAAGGCGAAGCAACCGCAACATATTTAGCCCGCCTGCTAGGAACTATGGGAATACGTGTGACACGTCTAGCCTCAGGGCTACCAGTTGGGGGAGACTTGGAATACGCTGACGAGGTAACACTTGGACGAGCGTTCGAAGGCCGACGACTCATGGGAAACTAATATGACTGCACAGCACACGCCAGATAGCGTCAGGTACGAAGAGACACTTCAAACTCTTGAATCACTTGCAGAACTGTCGAAAGTGGTTGTTCCGCGTGTGCGTGGTTTTCTACAAACAGTCCTGGATGTTGCGTCTGGGGGAGACCCAGACTCTAGCGTGTCGCTCCTTGTTTTAGGGCTTTCCGATGTTTTAAATGCCGGTGCGCACCTCGGCGCGGTTACCGACATTATTCCGCCAAAAAGATTTGAACCAGATTTAGAAACTGAACTGGATTTTGATCCGTTGCGGACGGCTTTACACCACTATTTCGATGGCATTGACACGTATGTTGAAGTGATTGATCCGGTACTTAGTCCAGAAGTTGGTGCAGCGGAGCTTTCAGCAGATTTGGCAACCATCGCAGAAAGCCTCACTCACGGGTTACATCACTATGATGCGGGGCATGAAGTAGAAGCTTTGTGGTGGTGGCAGTTCTCTTACATTTCGTTGTGGGGTGAGCGTGCCTCAAGCGTTTTGCGTGTCTTGCAGATGGTCCTTATGCATATGCGCATGGACGTGCCAGACGACGTTGCAGAAGCCGCAAAATTTGAGGCCCTCTTCGGAGCTGAAGAAGACCTCGCACGCGACTAAAACCATGGATATGTGAAGGGGCGGGTAGAACATATATGTTCTGCCCGCCCCTTCACGCGTGTTAACGCATTAGGCGATACGGATGCCTTTAGGAAGTTGACGGTATGGTGCTTTCAACCGGCGTTGTGTTCCATACAATGCTGCTGCACCGATAACAAGGTTTATTGCGAGACCCCACGGCCACACTGGTGACGAAGTTTCTTTCTGGTTGAGCAAAGCTTCTGCTTCTTCAACGCTCCGAACGCTGCCGTCTTCCCTGCACCAAGCCTCGTTGTACGAAATTCCTTCACCGACGCGGGCTGTGCGGACTCCATGGCTGACTGAAGCGAGGGGGTCACTGTCGACATAGTAGTCTGGTGCGTCGTTTGTTAAAACTGAAACGTCAGCGACGATAACAAAGGGGTTTGGTGCCAACAGCCACCAGAAAGCTTCTGTGGGGGTGCTTTGGTCGTAAGTATCTTGAACAGCGCAGGTTTTTGGGTGCCCAGTTATTTCAGAGTACGTGTTTGGCGCCATTTCTTTAACTTCTTCATTGTTCATGAACACGACCATGGACACACCAAACAACACAACTAAGATTCCGCTGACGAACGCAACATACAGGTAACTCATCACCGTAGACGTAGCGGTTTTCGCCATGCGCGCTGACATGTACAAGCTGACTGCACAGACAACAAGAAGAACGAATGACATTGCGGCAAGAACTGCCACAACAGACCACACTTTTACGCCACCTGCACCGAGCGACCACACGATAAACGGCACCGAAATGATGAGGAACGCCATCGCTGAAATCCAGCTTGCGAGGAGCTTTCCTACAGCAATCTCAAGCGGAGTAAGGAGCGAAGCTTGCAATATCGCCAGTGTGCCACTTGCCCGATCGCCATTAATGGCAGTTGACGCAAGCGTCGGAGTGATCAACAACCCCATAAAAAGAATGAAATAGACGTTGACCCCAAAAATCATGGGACCAACATGCGAAACTTGGGTGCTTCCAGTCATGGAAGACGCTGTAGCGCCCGCAATGAGTAAACAAATCGCTCCAACACCCAAGAACCAGATGAGAAGAGCTATTCTCCACTTTGATGAGCGTAAACGCTGAGTAAGTTCAAGAGTTGTAACTGTTTTTACACCATGCCACGTAAAGCGCGGTGTTTTGTCCATAGACGTGTCAGGCGCGGGGGTGAACGCGGTGTGCTCTGTTGAAGTAGCCATGATCAGCGACGCTCCTCATTCAACGCAAGATACGTGTTTTCAAGTGCCCCACCTTGTGGACGGAACTCGACAATAGGTACAGACGCAGTGATCGCGTCAGACAAGAACCGGGCCGCGTTATGTTCACCAGCAATGTTCACGAGTATGGAGCCGTCAGTGTTTTGGGCAAAAGGAACCTGAATGGAATCGACCCATTTCACGAGAGGCTCACGGTCTAATGCACGAACCTGCCATGTTTTGCGACCCTGTCGCGCCTCATCAACGGTTTCTTGGGCGACAGTTCGACCACCAGAGATAAAGATCGCGTCGTCGACCATTTCGTCCAGCTCAGCGAGAACGTGGCTGGAGATCAAAATGGTTGTGCCCTGTGCGGCAAGTTCACGAATAATTCCACGCAGTTCAATACGTGAACGAGGATCAAGACCGTTAGCTGGCTCGTCAAGAATAAGAAGACGAGGGGAATGCATCAGTGCGCGGGCTAAACCAAGACGTTGCTTTTGCCCACGTGAAAGAACATGAGCCGGCTTGTCTGCAAAATCAGTCAAATGCACGGTGGAAAGTAACTCATGAGCACGCGCAAGCGCGTCTTGAGGATTCATACGGTACGTGGCACCGGTGGTTGTAAGAGCCTCAAGAGCAGTGAGTGAATCCCACATGCCAAACTGGTCTGGCATCCAACCAATGTGCGAGCGAACCTGATAGTTGTGAGTAACAGGGTCATATCCGCATACGCGAATGGAACCCTCGTCAGGTGCCAGCAAACCCGCAAGCATCAACATCAGTGTGGTTTTACCGGAACCGTTTGGCCCAATCAGCGCGGTAACTTTACCTTCCCACACATTTAATGTTGCGCCATTTACTGCGACGAACGAACCAAACCGTCGCATAACACCGGTGGTGGAAATAATGGCGGTGCGCTCACCATCAGCGTCGCTGAGTGGCACTCTCTCTTCAGGGGCAGCAGTAGTGGGCTCCCCATCTTCACCTTGCGGCGTGGGAGGTTCCTGTACTGGAGTACTCGGCTCATCCTGCGATTGAGCCTGCGCATCTAGTTCGTTCGACATATCAACGAGGTTACTTGTAAGGACTTCGAGAATAATCAACCCGCGGTATGAAATCGGTATATATGTGTACCCCCACAGGTCAATAACGCAATCACACACAAGGCACGTGTGGCCGTATTTACATGTGGGCACCATTGTGGGAAACACGTAAAACCGAATAGCATGAGGTGTTCAATGACTACCTGGTGGACGTTTAAATCAACGGGACCAGCCTAGGACGGAGCAAAACCGTGGCCTTAATTGTGCAAAAATACGGCGGCTCTTCTGTATCTGACGCAGAGAGCATCAAACGCGTAGCAAAACGCGTAGCCGAAGCAAAAAAGTCAGGCAACGATGTGGTCGTTGTTGTTTCCGCAATGGGAGACACAACAGATGAACTCATCGACCTCGCCAACCAAGTAACCCCAATGCCACCACAGCGCGAAATGGATATCCTCCTCACCGCTGGTGAACGCATCTCCATGTCTTTGCTTGCAATGGCTATCAACAACCTCGGAGTGAAAGCAAAATCTTTCACCGGCCAACAAGCAGGCGTTATCACCGATGCCGTCTACGGAAAGGCACACATTGTTGACGTTGTGCCAGTGCGTATACGTGAAACCATCGAAAAAGGTGCAGTGGCAATCGTTGCAGGATTCCAAGGGGTCAACAAACTCTCAAACGATGTCACAACCCTAGGCCGCGGCGGCTCTGACACGACTGCTGTCGCACTAGCTGCCGGGCTTGGCGCTGACGTATGCGAAATTTACACAGACGTCGACGGCGTATTCACTGCCGACCCGCGCATCGTGCCAAGCGCACGCAAAGTAAACCAAATCACGTACGAAGAAATGCTTGAGATGGCAGCCTGTGGCGCAAAAGTTCTCATGCTTCGATGCGTCGAATTTGGGCGACGATACGACGTACCCATTCACGTGCGATCGTCATTCTCTGGGAAAACCGGAACGCTTGTCACCAACGAAACTTTGCTTGTATCTGAAAAGCCCGAGGAGTCAGCCGTGGAAGATCCAATTATCACCGGTGTCGCACACGACCGGTCCGAAGCCAAAATCACCATCGTCGGTGTCCCCGACGTGCCCGGAACCGCAGCACGAATCTTCGAAGTTGTTGCAACATCAGGCGCCAACATCGACATGATTGTGCAAAACGTTTCTGCCGCATCAACCGGCCTGACAGACATTTCATTCACACTCCCAGAAGCAGACGGCCCAGCAGCGCTCGCTGCTTTGCGTGCGGTGCAAACAGAAATTCATTTCGCGTCGCTTCAGTTCGACGATCAGGTCGGAAAAGCTTTTCACTCATCGGCGCTGGCATGAAATCGAGTCCTGGTGTTTCGGCTAAGCTCTTTGCCGCTTTGCGTGATGCTGGCATCAACATTGAAATGATTTCGACGTCAGAGATCCGTATTTCAGTGGTGACGCGTGAAGATTCACTTGACGATGCTGTGCGTGCGGTGCACTCGGCGTTCGGTTTGGACGCTGACGGTGAAGCCGTTGTCTATGGCGGAACAGGCCGCTAACCGTATTTTTACGACGAGACACTTTGAACTTTTAAACAAGTCCGCATGTGCGGCAAAGGAAACGTTATGAGCACCCCATTACATATTGCTGTCGTTGGGGCGACAGGGCAGGTCGGCGAGGTCATGCGTGATCTGTTGGACCAGCGTGGTTTTGAGTATGCGTCCATCAGGTTTTTCGCTTCAGCGCGTAGTGCCGGAAAAGTTATTCCTTTTCAAGGCAAAGACATTGTCGTGGAAGACGTTGCTACCGCTGATCTCACCGGTATTGATATTGCGTTGTTTTCTGCTGGTGGGGCAACGTCAAAAGAGTTTGCGCCAAAATTTGCTGATGCAGGCGCATTCGTTATCGATAACTCGTCTGCATGGCGTTTAGACCCACAGGTGCCGTTGATTGTCGCTGAGGTTAACCCAGAAGCGGTTCTTGACGCTGAAAAGGGCATTATCGCGAACCCTAACTGCACAACAATGGCCGCTATGCCTGTGCTGAAGCCGCTCGCTGACGTGGCAGGGCTGAAACGTTTGGTCGTTACCACTTTTCAAGCAGTATCAGGGTCAGGGTTGGCTGGCGCTCAAGAACTCGACGAGCAAGTGCGTGCCGGCGTAACGCAAGACTTGTTGGGCTTAGTGCGTGACGGATCTTCGGTGAAACTGCCAGAACCAAACAAATATGTGCACCCAGTAGCGTTTAACGTCGTTGCGCTTGCCGGAAACATCGTAGATGACGGTTCGAACGAAACAGACGAAGAGCAAAAACTCCGCAATGAGTCACGCAAGATTTTAGGTCTTCCTGATTTGAAGGTCGCTGGAACATGCGTGCGAGTTCCCGTGTTTTCAGGTCACTCGCTGTCAATTAATGCAGAGTTCGACCAGGACATCACTCCAGAGCAGGCAGCGCAGATCCTTGCAGCAGCGCCCGGTGTAGAACTTGTTGACGTGCCTAGCCCCCTTGCGGCGGCAGGCGCGGACCCGAGCCTTGTTGGACGTATCCGACAAGACCAGTCAGTTGACGGTCACAAGGGTCTTGTTTTGTTCATCTCAAATGACAACCTTCGTAAGGGTGCGGCTCTTAATGCGGTGCAAATCGCAGAAGTTCTTTCTGACGCGATTCGTCGCGGACAAGAGCAGAGCGCTCGGGGTGGTTGCGGGTGCAGTGGCTGCGGCTGCTAAAACAGGGTGACCAGTAGGTTTAGGCGTGGAACAAGGTTTCTTGTTCCACGCCTTTTGCTTTGCAGCTATCACAGCGTTGCCACATGCGTGATTTCCTGTGGATGAAAACTTTGCTTACAGACTGTCCAATAAGTAGGACGAATTCCCGTGCTGGTTGATCGCTTACAGACGAGAGTGCTACGTTATCTTCATGACCGGACGTTGGTATTGGCAGTTTACGCGGGCTCCCGGTGGGGCCAAGCGGGTAACCGCCTGACCAATTTTCCACCCGGAGCCAGCACAGGGCTAAGACACTCACACAGTGAGTCGATCTTGGCCCTTCGTCGTTAAAAGACGGGGCCGCTCCGGTAGTAATGGAGTGAGCGTGTGGCTCCGTCTGATACAGATCAGATAATTATGGAGCCTTACATTATGTCGTTAGACCAAGCGCTTGACGCCCCCGCAACCTCAGACTTACGCATTCGTGCGCTTAACCCACTTCCTAGCCCCCGTCAGATGCTAGACGAACTTCCGCTTTCTGGTCGTAGTGCAGCCCTCGTGACGCAAAGCCGCGAAGAGATCCGCAATGTTCTTAACGGAACAGACCAAAGAATTTTGGCAGTCGTGGGTCCGTGCTCCATCCACGACCCACAAGCAGCCCTCGACTACGCACAACGTCTCGCTGCACTCGTCCCAGAAGTCGAAGAAGACTTGCTCGTCGTCATGCGCGTGTACTTTGAAAAGCCACGCACCACACTAGGGTGGAAAGGCCTCATCAACGACCCTGGCATGGACGAAAGCTTTGACGTGCAGCGCGGACTGCGTACAGCACGCGAAGTCCTCCTTAGCGTTCTTGAGCAAGGTGTTCCTGCAGCAACTGAATTCCTTGAACCAACCTCGCCACAATTCATTGCCGATGCGGTGTCATGGGGAGCGATCGGCGCACGTAACCCAGAAAGCCAAGTGCACCGTCAGATGGCGTCTGGACTGTCTATGCCTATCGGGTTCAAAAACGCTACCGACGGTGACGTGCAGGCAGCAGTAGATGGATGCGTTACAGCGGCAGCAGAACACACGTTCTTCGGTATTGATTCGAATGGGTTGGCTTCAGCGGTGGCAACGTCTGGAAACCCTGACTGTCACGTTATTTTGCGTGGTGGACGTGGCGGACCAAACTACGATGACGCATCAGTTGCAGACGCCGTTTCAGTGATCGAAAAATCCGGTATGGAACCACGACTCGTTATTGACGCGTCACACGGAAACTCAGGTAAATCTGAAGTGCGTCAGGCTGAAGTTGTTCGTGAAATCGCGGCATCCGTAGCACAAGGAAACACGCATGTTGCAGGCATCATGATGGAAAGTTTCCTTGTAGCTGGAAACCAAAGCCCAGCCCCACAGGGATTAACATACGGTCAGTCAGTGACAGATAAATGCATTGATTGGGACACGACTGCTCAACTCTTGCGTGAACTTGCTGCCGCGTCACGCGCACGCCGCGCACACTGACCTGCAAGACGAAGTTAATCCGTAATCGCTCACAACGTTAAGAATTGTTGCTTCTTTCTGCACAATCACGTGCAGAAAGAAGCAACAATTTTTTATACAGTTCAGTTTTGCCATAGTGATAAGCGAATTTCACAGCTTACATAAACGGAATCTGCGTCGACAACGATGAAACGCAGGCCACATATATAAGGTCTGTTGAGAAAGAAAATTATGTGCCGTGGTCGGGGTGACAGGATTTGAACCTGCGGCCCCGTCGTCCCGAACGACGTGCGCTACCAAGCTGCGCCACACCCCGATGCGTTAACCGCGGTTCTAACCATACTCCTGCATGTTTTATAGGAAAAAACATGTGACAGGCTGTCGGTAAAAGGGACAGACTGGAAAAGCAAGATGAGCCCGACACGTGTGTGTCGAGCTCATCTTCTCGGTCGGGGTGACAGGATTTGAACCTGCGACCTTCCGCTCCCAAAGCGGACGCGCTACCAACCTGCGCCACACCCCGAGTTGTTTGTGCAACCTCTTAAGCATAGCCGATCCGTAGAGCGCGAAAGCCCTTTTTTAGTGCACTGTGATCAACAGCGCATTAGGCGGGAATGAGTGTCAGAAGTGTTGCTTCTGGGCGGCACGCAAACCTTACTGGCGCATACGGTGATGTGCCTAGCCCACCGCTCACATGAAGCCAACACGATTCTTCTCCGCCACGCATATCAGGCCGCGCATACGGCCAGCCGTGTAAACCGCGGGCGCGGCCACGGTCTATATCGCAGTTTGTAACTAGTGCGCCAAAACCAGGAACACATAACTGCCCGCCGTGCGTGTGGCCAGCAATGATCATCGAGCATTGGTCGTCGTGCATAGCGTTAAGTACCCGGGTGTAAGGGGCATGAACAACCCCCACACGCACTGCAGGAGCTTCAGGGGAAGACTCTGGCATCGTTTGCGCCTCAGGGTACACATCGCGATCAATGTGCGGGTCATCAACACCCACAAAATCGAACGTGGTATTCCCGATAACCGCACGATCACGCGTATTTGACAGGTCTAACCAACCTGCACGAGACAAATGACGTCCAAGTTCTGCCGCCGGTAGGTTTGGCGTTGAAGAAGTGAAAGGGATACGCGCATCTGGCAGTAGGTAGCGTGCAGGGTTTTTGAAGCGTGGCGCATAGTAGTCGTTTGAACCCATCACAAAAGCGCCAGGGAACTCTAAGAGTGGCGCTAACGCCCGAGTGAGCGCTGGCAGTGCATTGACATGTGCAAAATTGTCGCCTGTGTCGAGGACAAAATCTGGTTCTAAGTGAGCAAGAGACCGAACCCATTCGATCTTGCGGTGTTGCGTGGGCGTGAGATGCAAATCTGAAAGGTGCAATACACGCACGGGGGTGCTCCCTTTCGGGAGCACCGGAACAGTTACCTGTTTGAGCGTGAAAAGCTTGTGCTTCACAGTACGCGTAGGCAAGGCCCGCCGCGGCAGTGAGAGCACCGTATTTCAGAAGTTTATTCAACGGTGTGCACGCCCTTATTCGTTGTTTTCGTTGGATGAGTTGTTCTGACCCCGGTTCTCATTACCGTCAGTCCTGTTGTCGTTTCCGTTGTTAGACGGACGCGACGAACGGTCGCTGCGCTCGTCTTCTTCCTCATCCTTATCAGAATCTGGTTCTTCGCGTGGTCGTTCAACTTGCCCAAGCTGCGCGCGCCCGATGGAATCGAAACGTTTAATTTCTTTGCCTTTGTGCGCATAGTCCATGAACTCTTTCCACATAGGCGCGGCAAGGGAAGAACCATACATGTAAGGGAAGTAGCGACCGTTGATCGTAATGTGCTGCATCTTCACGTTGTTGCTTTCGGGGTACCCCATCCAGACTGCGGTGGAAAGCTGTGGGGTGTATCCGATGAACCACGCGTCACCGTTACCTTGGGTGGTTCCGGTTTTACCAGCGGAAGGACGTCCACCAGCTAATGCTGCACGTGCTGCACCACCGCCAGGGGCTACAACCTTGGACAGCGCGTATGTCACGCCGTTTACTGTGGCAGTGTCGATGGTTTGCTTGCAGGTTGATTCTGGAACTTTTATTTCTTTTCCGCTGCGGTCTTTCACCTTAGTGATTGCGACCGGTGTGCAGTGCACTCCACCAGCAGCGAAAGTTGCGTATGCGGACGCCATGTCGAGTGGGGTGGAGTTTTGCGTTCCAAGCACCATCGCAGGCTTAGGGTCGGTTGGGTAGTAGCCATCAGCGTCGGCTTTGACTGGGTTTGTTTTGGCATTAGCAAGAGAGTGCGATGTTGCCTTAAACCCAATGTCGGAGGCCGTATCTGCGAGGCTGCACAGGTCCAGTTGGCTTCCCATCGCAGCAAACGCTGTGTTGATAGAAGCTGTAGTGGCTTGTAGTGCAGTTTTTCGTCCGGCTGCACGTCCATCTACGTTTCCTGGCTTCCACGTTCCTACGAATGAGGCACACGACGAGTTGAATTCGCTTTGGTACCAAGTTTTGACGTCGGCGGAAACAGTTTCGTTAAGTGTGTGGCCTTCTTTCAACCATTCAGCGAGAACAAAGGTTTTGAATGTCGATCCGACTTGGAAACCTTGAGAACCACCCATCGGGCCGCTGGCCGAGTAATTAACAGAGGTGTAGCCCTTTTTCTTTTCACTGCTTGGGTTGTATTTACGGTTTTGCGTCATTACCTTGATTTCACCAGTGCCTGGTTCCACGGCGGTAAGAGCGGTCGCAATCATTTTTTCGTTCTTTGCGGGAACGTTTGCTTGAAGGGTTTGGTACGCCTTCTTTTGAGCTTTCACATCGAGTGTCGTGATGATTTCTAGACCACCACGGTAAAGGAGCTCTTTGCGGTCCTCAGTGGTTTCACCAAAAGCTGGGTCTTTAATGATTGTTTTGGTGACGTAGTCACAGAAGAAGCCGTTACGTCCAGCACCTTCACATCCGTTCGTAAACTTTTGGATTTTGAGGGTGTCTTCAACTTTTGTTGCGACAGCTTCGTCGTATTCGGCTTGGTTAATGTAGCCCTGCTGGTACATCAACCCGAGTACGGTGTTGCGGCGACGCTGGTTTTCTTCAGGGTTTTTGCTGGGGTCAAAGTCGCCTGGACGTTGCGTAATTCCCGCAATTGTTGCGGCTTCAACGATGCTGAGGTCTTTTGCGGACTTTGAAAAGTAGTAGTTTGCGGCAGCTTCAACACCATACACGTCGATACCGAACTGGGCGATGTTGAGGTAGTTCGCGAGGATTTCTTCTTTAGACAACGTTTTTTCGACGTTGATAGCAAGCTTTGCTTCGCGTAGTTTACGGTCCAGTTCACCGGCACGTGCTGCTTCAACTCCGGCGTAGTCACCGGCACGTGCAGCCTTGTGGATAAGCACGTTTTTGACATACTGCTGCGTGAGGGTGGAACCACCTTGACGGTTACCTTGCGCATTTTCTAACGCTGCACGTGCGATACCTTGCAGGTCGACGCCGCCATGGGACCAAAAGCGTTTGTCTTCTGTTGCCACTGCAGCGTTTTGCATAGGCAACGAAATTTGGTCGAGTGGAACGACTAGACGGTTTTCCGCATAGTAGGTTGCAAGGAGTGTCTTGCCGTCGGAAGCATAAATTTTAGAGGCCTGCGATGGTGTGTCGATTTCTAGGATGTCGGGGATGTCATAGAAGGTTTCTGTGGCGGTTTTCGTCGCGGCGCTTGTTCCCGCTGCTACCGGCACAATCATTGCTGCGGCAAGGATGCCGCCAACGACAGATAAAACAAGGAATACGACAAGCAAGCCAGCCAACTGAAACGGGCTAATCGAGTGTCTTGAATGATGCATTACAGCTCCAGTATCAGAACTCATCTGGGAGCCAATTCCTGTAGGCGAATGAGAACTCCCATTTTTTTGGGAATCGCGAGGTGATTGGCTCTCGTGAGCAGAATTCGACATGCTCAATACACTACGCGAAATTTTGGCTTTAAATGGCTGAAAAATGCCAAAAAAAGTGTGCGTATTTTGTGACTGCTGTGCTTATCAGCGCATTAAAAGGCAAAGTGTGGCGCGGTCCATAGTGAGAACTGGGTTTTGGCTGTCTGTGGTTTCTGCATAGTTGGGGAGTCCTCCCGTAGGATTGCGGTATGGCTCAAAAGTGGGAATACGTAACCGTGCCGCTGATCATTCACGCGACAAAGCAAATTCTTGACAACTGGGGTTCTGAAGGTTGGGAACTCGTACAGGTTGTAACGGGTCCAGACGGAAATGGACTCGTTGCTTACATGAAGCGTCCGCTAGAAGGTGCATGAGATGTCGATTGCAGAAAAACTGGCAGAACTTGGCATTGAACTTCCAGCAGTTGCAGCCCCTGTAGCAGCGTATGTGCCTGCTGTGACAACGGGAAAGCATGTGTGGACGTCGGGGCAGCTTCCTTTTGTAGATGGAGCGCTTCCAGCTACAGGCAAGGTCGGTATTGGACAAGGCAACGTGAACCCAGACGACGCTGTTGGGTATGCGCGCATTGCTGTGTTGAATGCTTTGGCTGCAGTTCAAGCTGAGATCGGTGATCTCGACAAGATCGCACGCATCGTGAAAGTTGTTGGGTTTGTAGCCAGCGAACCATCGTTCACTGGTCAGCCTGCTGTGATTAACGGCGCAAGCACAACACTGGTTGAAATCTTTGGCGACAAAGGAATCCATGCGCGGTCTGCCGTTGGTGTCGCAAGTTTGCCGTTAGATTCGCCTGTTGAGGTTGAACTCGTTGTCGAATTAGTGTGACTTGTAAACAATCATGGGTGTGGGGAAGACCTGTTTAGGTCTTCCCCACACCCATGTGTTGTTTTACAGCTGGTGACGTAAGTGCGCGATATTAGCGTGCGCGGCGTTCCAGACGGTCGAGGTCGAGAAGAACAACTGCACGTCCTTCGCGTCGAACCCATCCGCGGCCAGCAAAGTCAGCAAGAGCTTTGTTTACGGTTTCGCGTGATGCGCCAACAAGTTGAGCGAGCTCTTCTTGGGTAAGGTCGTGCGCTACACGGATGCCTTCATCAACGCGCTCACCAAAGCGGGTTGAAAGATCGAGTAGTGCTTTTGCTACGCGGCCTGGAACGTCGGAGAAGACGAGGTCAGCAAGCGCCTCGTTCGTGCGGCGTAGGCGACGTGCAAGAGCGGTCAGTAGGTGCTTAGCTACGGCGGGACGTTCTTCAATTACGCGAACGAGTGCGGAGTGTTCAAGTTCGTAGAGAACTGAATCCGATACTGCGCTTGCGGATAGGGAACGTGGGCCTGGATCGAAGAGGGAGAGTTCGCCAAACATTTCGCCAGGACCCAAAATTGCTAGCAGGTTTTCGCGGCCATCGCCGGAGCTGCTACCAAGTTTGATTTTGCCTTCTTCGATGATGTAGAGACGGTCTCCGTTCTCTCCTTCATCAAAGAGAACTTCGCCGCGGTTGAGTTCCACTTTGACCATGGAGGCGACAAGCGAATGACGTTCGTCTTCGTCCATGGTTGCAAATAGTGGTGCGGCGAGAACGACGCTTTCGTTGTCCACGTGACACTTCCTTCACACGAGAAATTATTTCCTCATTTAAGTTTGCACTACGTGTGCAGTTTCACGGTACATGCAAACAGGCATTCAAGCAGGTTTTTCGGAATTCCGCCCGAATGTTTGAGGGTTTTTAGATAGATAAATACGTTTTGACCCTTTTGAAGCTGCAGGTTTTTGAGTCAAACGCGAGCCTATGACGAATCATACGTGGTGAACGTGCATAAACCTTGAAAATCCTTGATGTTTAAAGGATGGGGGCGTGCGGGATGGTTATACGAGTAACAAGTTCGTCTGTGATCGCCATGAGTTGTACCCGTACATCGTGTTCATACTTTTCTAACTGAATGTTGAGTTTGCGTAAATGTGGCAGATCAGAAGGGAAAACGCCATGAACGTCCTTGACCAGCCTGTCGGAAAGAGACTCTAACGGGCTGGGTAAAGCGATGGGCGTGTCAACAAGAAACTCGCTAAGTGCAACACCAAGCGGTGTGGGGGTTACTGCTTGAGCTGCGCTTAAATCGATGCGAGCCTGCACGAGCCGGCGCCAATGAGCGGCTTGGGTGAGTTCGCGTCGTAACAAATTGCGCGTGTATCGAAGGTCGTCAAGGTCTAATTCGTCGAAGGAGCGGAGCTGATCGCGGGTAGTCATCGCGGCCCCTTTCAAGGTTCGTTGTTAGTGCTGGAGAACCGAACTTTGACTCATCGGTGAGTCTGTGTAGCGTAAAGGTTCGACACTAGTGTTGTCGGCATCTTGAAGGGTGGCCTTAACTGCTCTGCAAGAAAGATCTTTCACAATCAACCTTTCGTATGACAGAACGGTGGCCTGCATGGAAGACCAAAAACCTGCGCTTTCATTGGTGCGAAAAGCGCGAAAAATTAATCGGGAACTCGCCGAAATTCACCCTGATGCCCACTGTGAACTCAATTTCACAACACCATTAGAGTTACTGATCGCCACGGTTCTTTCAGCTCAAACAACCGACAAACAAGTAAACCTTGTTACCCCTGCACTCTTTTTGGCGTACCCCACCGCGCTCGACTATGCGCAAGCAGACCTGAGCGACCTTGAAGAGTACATTCGCACAACTGGATTTTTCCGGCCCAAAGCCCGTTCCTTACAAGGCATTGGGCAAGCACTCGTAGAACGGCATGACGGAGAAGTCCCTAAAAGCCTGACAGCCTTAACTGCTCTGCCAGGGGTGGGACGAAAAACCGCGAATGTTGTTTTAGGTGATGCTTTCGGCGTGCCTGGCCTTACTGTAGATACCCACTTTGGCAGGCTTGTGCGACGTTGGGGATGGACCACCCAAGAAGACCCAGTCAAAGTGGAAGCGGAAATAGGGTCTTTGTTTCCAAAGAAAGAATGGACGATCCTGTCGCACAGGATTATCTTTCATGGTCGACGACTGTGTTTTGCTCGCAGGCCAGCTTGTGGTGTGTGCCCACTGGCGCAACTGTGTCCGTCCTACGGTGATGGGGAAACAGACCCAATAAAGGCGCAAAAACTGTCAAAAATGCCGTAACACGTTGAGCGGCTTGTTTGAATATGCGCTTACGCGTTTTTCATAACGGAATCGTGGAGCCAATCAAGCAGGATGGCATTGACCGCGTCGGGGGCTTCTTCTGGTAAGAAGAAGCCAGCATCTGGAACAACTTCGTAACGCAAGTTGAAGCACAATGCGGACGAGTCAATCGATGCGTTCTCACGGCGCAGACACCCATCGTGAGCGCCCTGAAGCTGTAGTGCAGGAACATTGATCGGTGTTCGTGCTGCATGTGTAAAACGACGGCCTAACGGTGTGGGCATGGCTGAGGTGTACCAGCGCACCGGTTCAAGAGAGTTATGGGCAGCAAAGGGGATACCCAATGCGTTGACGTACACATCAATCGTTTCTTTGTCGAACGGAACGTGTGCCCACGAGTTCATCAATTTTTCGACAGTCTCATGACGTTGCATGGCACGCTCAGCAACATGACGCATCTTAAACATGCCGATTTGAGGGTATGTGCCTCGAGAAAGCGTAGAACGTAAGGAAGCATGCATGTGTGCAGGGTGTGGAGCCGACAGCGCTGCGACAGCTTTCGTGACCGAAGGCTGTAAGGACGCCATCGCCCACGCGGTTGTGCCACCTAAACCGTGACCCACAATGATTGCTTCGCGTTCACCAAGCGAACGAATGACTCCTGCAACATCACGTGTACGGGTTGCAATGTCGTAGCCGTGCGGTGGCTTGTCAGAGGCCCCAGTACCTCGCATGTCAAGAGCAGCTACGCGGAACCCAGCTCGGGCAAGCGCTGGAATTTGTTCGCGCCATGTCCACCAGAATTGCGGAAAACCATGCAGTAAAACCACCAAGGGGGCGTTTTTTTCTGTGGGTTCGGCAGTGACAACGTGAAAACGGGTGCCATTTGCAGACACAAACTCGTGCTTCCACGGACCATCAACTAGGACATCGCTGTAATCTCTGCTCACGTGTTGAGTCTAGTAAAAAAGCACACGATAAGGTCAAGTTAAAAACAAAATGTGTAACTAATCCTACTCGGCAGCATCATCCGCAGACGATGCTGTCACGGCAGAGTCCTTGTTACGGCGGTCCTTCGGCGGATCAAAACGGTAGCCGACGTTACGCACGGTGCCAATGATTTGCTCGTATTCCACACCCAATTTGGCCCGCAAACGACGAACATGAACATCCACAGTGCGGGTGCCACCGTAGTAGTCGTATCCCCACACTTCTTGCAGCAGCTGGGCACGAGTAAACACACGACCAGGATGCTGAACAAGATATTTCAGCAGTTCAAATTCTTTATAGGTGAGGTCAAGAGGCAGCCCACGAAGCCGTGCCGTATAACCGGAGGCGTCAATATACAACTCACCAGAACTAATCTCTTCAGGATGATTCTCATGCTCAATGTGCGTGATTTTCTCGCGGGCAAGACGCAACCGAGCCTCAACTTCGGCTGGGCTTGCCGAGTCAAGGAGGAGATCGTCTGCACCCCAATCAGAAGTGACCACCATGAGGCCACCTTCGGTGAGGATAAGAATCACAGGAATGTCGATGCGAGTGGCACGCAGCATTCGACAAGTAGAACGGGCCCCGACGAGGTCCTTACGCGCATCCAGCAAGATAATGTCCGATTCTGGAGCATCCATGACTGCTGCTGGATCAAGAGGTAAAACACGAACTCGATGCGAAAGTAAACCTAAGGCGGGAAGAGCCTGTACTGAACCGCTCGTCGTAGATGTCAGTAAAAGCAATTCGGCCACGAGGTCACCTCCAACAGTTTCGTGTGGTCAAGAATACAACCTTCAACGTATAAGGTTTCGTTGTTTTCTTACAGTGGACACATAATTCTTTGTTGAAATTATTGCAAGGAGCGCGCGAGTTAGCCATGGCGGGTGTCAGATTCGTGAGCCCTGCGGGTTTTCTGGGAGACTGTACGAGTGAAGCTTTTCCACCCGTTCCGTTCTTACGGCCTGCCTGTCTGCTGGAGTTGCTGCCGCAGCATACTACGGCACAGTCCCACTGATCGCGTCAGTGGCGGTCCTGACCGCATTGTTCGCGCTAGGCTGGTCAAGCCTGCTACGGCTCCCTGCACGTGGCGGCTCCACGCTCGTCGTTATCCTTGCGGGACTTGGCGGGCTCGCCTGCGTTGCAGTAACCCCAGAAGAACCATGGTTGCGTTATCTCCCCATAGTGTTAGCGATGTCGGTGTTCTTGGCCTTCATCAACGAAATGCTGCGAGCCTACCCGCGCATAAACCTTGTTGAATCCCTTATAGGAACAGTCTCGGGTGTTGTCGTCGCAATGAGCGCAGTCGGGTGGCTTGCCGGTTACAAACTTGATGGTGGAGTGGAACTCACTGCAGCAGCAGCCGGCGCATTAGCGGTCGCTTCGGCAGCCTCTGCGCTGCGCGTCCCTCGTTATCTCAGCCGCGCCCTAGCTATCGTTGCTGCCACAATGTCAGCGATCGCTGTATCCGTGCTCATGGATGACCTGTCCATGATGTCTGGAGTCGTCATCGGTGTTTCGGCGGGACTCATCGTGGTTTCCAACCATCTGCTATTTGGTAAGCTTTCCAGCGCTAAAAGGGAAATCTTCGTGGATGTCAGTCGTCTCTATCCCCATTGCGGTCATGGGAATCTTGACGTACATCATCGGGCGCATCGTCCTCTAACAACGGACTAATAGACGAGGGCTTGCACACCCTCCGCCATGATCTCCTCAACAAAAACAGGAGCGCCCGCAATACGAACCCCAGGAATTAAATCTTGCGTGGTCAACCCGCGACGCGCCGCACACTGAGAACACACCGTGAGCGAACCCAACTCAACAATAAGCTCAATCAAATCGCTTATCGCAGGAGCATGTTCAAGGCTCAACTCTGCTGCACGCCCTGGAACCGCAAGGAAACTCGAATCACCAGTAAGCCACACAGACACCGGCACACCCGCAGCCAACGCCGCCGTAGCAACAGTTAACGCCTGATTAGTTGTCTCTGGAGAGTTCAACCCTGTAGTCGACTTGATGACGAGCGCACGCGAAGACATAACTCAATCCTTGATATGTTCGTGATAGAACTGCGAGAGAAACTCGCACTCACTGAGCATATCTAACGCACCGCCAACGAAAGGTAGGATTACCTCATGGACGTAGATGTACATGTACTCGAAGCATTTTTCTTAGGTCTACTCGTCGTCGTATCAGTCACCATCGTGTGGTTTGCTGGCTACGTCGTCTACAAGCTTTTTAAGGGACAGCGATAACCGTGAGTTTTACGTTTCCGCAAGGACTAGCGCCAGAACTATACCCACTCGCGTGGCTTGTAGGGTCATGGCACGGTGAAGGAGTTCTGGAATATCCAGGCCTACAAACCTCAGGGTTCGTGCAGGACGTAACCTTCGACCACGATGGCGGCCCCTACCTCAGGTACGAATCCACCATCAGACTCACCCCACACGCAATGCCAGAAGTTCCAGATGCAACGGCCGCATTTGACGAACTCGACCGCACCCAAGCAGACAAACAACCAGAAACAGCACAACCTTCCACGAACGCAGACGTTCCAGAAGAAGAACCTGTCATCTGGTCAACCGAAACCGGCTACTGGCGAATCGCACCAGAACCACACGAAGGCGTACCCGCCGGATACACCTCACTCGAAGTGCTCCTCGCCGACCCAGCCGGTCGCGTATCCGTGTACTTAGGCATGGCCGGAGAGGGAAAAATACAACTCGTCTCCGACCTCATCGCCCGCACCGGAACCGCAGCAGAAGTAACCGCCTCAAAACGCGTGTACGGAAACGTCCACGGCGGCCTCATGTGGGTGCAATCCCTCGCCGCCTTCGGACAACCACTACAAGACTACGTTTCAGCAACACTGCAACGCGTCGAGGAGTAAACACCGTGCCCGAAACGCCATACCGCAGCCCTCTACTGCACCGCCACGGTGCAGTAGCAGCAAGCGGCCCCGACGAAGGCATCGCCTGGCACTACGGCGACCCAACCGCTGAACAACGCGCCCTCGCACGAGGCACAGCCGTCAGCGACATGTCACACCTAGGCGTAGTCACAGTAAGCGGCCCAGACCGCCTCACTTGGCTGCACTCAATCACCAGCGCATACCTTGAAGGCCTCCCACCACACGAATCACGCGAACTGTTCGTCCTCTCCCCACAAGGACACATCGAACATTGGGCAGGACTCGTCGACGACGGAACCACCACATGGCTGCTCACCGAACCCGACCACGCAGCCACCCTCACACAGTGGCTCACCCGCATGAAATTCATGATGCAGGTCGACATCACCGACGCCACCGAACAGTGGGCAGCAGTAGGAACCCCCAACGCTACAGAAGGCGCCCCAGACGAACCCATAACATGGCGTGACCCATGGCCACACACACTCGAAGGTGGCACCCGCTACGGGCTAGCCGACCATGAACACCCCGGCATGCACCGCCCATGGCGCCTACAACTCATCCCACGCGACACCCTCGTCGCGCACATCAGCGAACATGAGCAGGCCGGACGCCGCCTCGTTGGAACATGGGCAACTGAAGCGTTACGTGTAGAAGCTTGGCGGCCACGCCTTGCCACTGAAATAGACCACCGTTCCATACCCCACGAACTCGACTGGCTACGCACCGCAGTACACCTCCACAAAGGCTGCTACCGCGGACAAGAAACAATCGCCCGAGTGCACAACCTAGGCCGGCCACCACGCCGCCTCGTCATGATCCACCTCGACGGGTCAGGGCACCTCCTGCCAGAACCTGGCGCAGAAGTGCGCGTAGGCGACAAACCCGTAGGGGCCATCACAACCGTTGCCCGACACCACGAACTCGGCCCAATAGCGCTCGCAGTAGTGAAAAGAAACGTTGCCGAAGACGCAGAGTTTCTTGTGGACTGCGACGGCGGGGCAGTATCTGGCGGACAAGAAGTAATCGTGCCAAGTGGGGGAGTTTCAGCGGACCGTCCACACGCGCGCGGTGAAACCTCACGTGACGCGCGCGGCCAAAACAACCTCAGTAACACTATGGGCAGGTTCTTGTAAGTTGCCTAGCACTACGCGTGAGTTAACCCGCGCAACGTTTGAAACGTGGCTACGCCAAGGCGTTGGACGAGTGCGACGCGCACTATGGCCAGTAACGATTGCGGCGCTTGCCTGCGTGCTCGCACACTGGGTCGCACACATTGTGTTTGGACACCCATACCCGTTCTTTGCACCCGTTGCAGCGTGGGCGTGTCTAGGGTTCACACATGAACGGTCGGTGCGGCGCGTAGCCGAAACAGGTTTAGGGTTATCCTTCGGGATTTGGGCGGGCGAATATTTTGGTATGACGTTCGGGCACGGCCCGCTACAAATCGGTGTAGCAGTTTTCTTATCTGTGCTGATCGCGCGGTTCGTTGGTTCTGGCGCGCCACTTGCAACCCACACCGGAACCCAAACCGCAGTGTTGGTGGGCTTACCGGCAGGGCTCATGAGTCCTGTTCTGGGTGGCGGATTTGGCCGATGGTCTGACGCCCTCGTCGGGGCTCTTGTGGCGGTGCTTGTGGCGCTCATTATGCCGTCTGACTCGCGTCGAGCCGCTCGGGCAAGTGCACGTGCCGCATGCCGCGAACTTACTGAAACGTTGCGGCTTACCGCGCACGGGCTACGCACCGGTAGTGAATCTGATCAAGACATTGCCATGTCGCGGGGGCGCGCGTCAGAATCTGTGTTGGAAGAGTGGCGGGTCACGTCAAGTGAGTCGCTTACAACCGCGCAAATTGCTGCCACAGCCCGACGGCATCGCGCAGAACTTGCACAGATCGAACACGTACGAGTGCTCGTTGATAGGGCGATGCGTTCGGTTCGTGTGATCGCTCGGCGAGCAAGCTGGACTCCGCAATCTGAAGGAACACAGCAGGTCGCAGACCTTTTAGAGCGGCTGGCAGACGCAGTCACAGAGCTCGGCACAGCGCTTTCTCTAGGTACAGAACCTAAAGTTGCGTTGCGTCTTATCCGCGAAATTGGTGCAGACGCAGTACCGGGCGCGTTAGGTGAACGCAGCTGGCACGCGCAAGCCCTCATCTTGGTGTTACGTTCTGCCATCGTTGACCTTGCTGAAGCTTCAGGGGCAACTGAACGTGAAGCTCGTGATCTGTTGCCTCCGCTATGATTACCTGCGTAACTTTCTCGCCGATCCGACACGTGCTTAAGGTGTGATTCATGTTTTCGGGAATCCAATATCTCATTATGCTTGCGCTCACTGCTGGCTGTTTCGCCGTCGAGATTTGGGCTTTTGTTGACTGCCTGCGTCGGCCTGATCGTGCCTTTACCTCCGAAGGTAAGAAAACCCGAAAGTTTTGGGCGCTTCTTTTGGGTGTAGTTATGCTGTTAGGTTTTGTTGGGTTGGAACCTCCCTTTGGTAGAGGTTTCGGTTTGACCACGCTCATTATTGCGATCCCCGCGTTTATTTACTTCGCTGACGTGCGACCAGCTATCGCCCCATACGGTTTCGGTAACGGCTCAAACAATTCGGGTGGCCGTAACCGCGGTGGAGGCTGGTAAGCGATGAAGGCCGTCTTGCAGCGTGCCCGTCACGCATCCGTCACTGTTGACGGAAAGATTGTTTCGTCATTTCAAGAGCAAGGAATTGTTGCGCTTGTTGGGGCAACCCATAGTGACAGCGTGCAGGACGTTGACCTGATCGTCAGGAAAATAGCGGAACTGCGTATCCTTGACGACGAAAAATCAGTGCAAGACGTAAACGCTCCCGTCATTGTTGTTTCCCAGTTCACGCTGTACGCGGATGTGAAAAAGGGGCGCCGCCCATCATGGAATGGGGCAGCCCCACAACAGATCGCCCAACCCCTCATCGATGCGGTTGTGCACGGTTTACAAGAACGCGGAATTAACGTGGGCACAGGAATTTTTGGGGCACACATGGACGTCACCTTCACTAATGACGGTCCAGTGACGATAATCGTAGAAACGTAAACATGACGAGGCTGCCACAAAAACGGCAGATACAGTCACAAAAAACGCGACAAGACCTGGATGTGTAAAGCAAATGACCGAAGAAACCACTGACAAGCCATTAACCATCGGACTAGTCATTGACGATTCTTTGGACAGCACAGACGGCGTCCAACAGCACGTACTCACGCTGGGTCGATGGCTAACCGGAAAAGGGCACACCGTCCACTATCTGACGTCGACAACTAAACGCACAGATGTTCCACGGATTCATTCTCTTGCTAAGAACTTGCGTCTGAAATTTAACGGAAACCGTTTAGGGATCCCACTCCCGGCATCAAGCGAACCCATTAAAGAATTGTTCGACACCGTCGAGTTCGACGTGCTGCACATTCACATGCCATACAGTCCTTTTATGGCTGGTCGAGTGATTGCACATGCTCCACGCACCACGACGATCGTTGGCACATTCCATATTCTTCCGTGGTCATGGCTCACCAAATATGGCACAAAAGTGTTGGGCTGGATTCAACGCAAACAATTGCAACGGTTCAAGCAAGTCATTGCAGTATCAAGCCCAGCGGCAGCGTTCGCGCGTGAAGCGTTACAGGTGTCACCTATCGTGATTGGTAACCCAGTCCGAGTGCTCGGCTACGAGAACGCACACAAAGCCGAAATGGAGCGCGCACAGCAGCACCCCGCAGAGGACGCACCCGTTCGGATTTTCTTCCTTGGCCGACTTGTGGAACGAAAAGGCATCAGCGAACTTTTGGCGGCATGCCGCCGCCTCGTTGACATAACAGACACCCCATTTGAAATCGTTGTGGGCGGCAAAGGGCCACTCTACGACGAGTTGATGACATATATTGCCACGCACGGGCTGGACAAGATTACGTCATTTATCGGTTACGTTGCTGAAGACGATAAAGCCGAACTGCTCGCCCAATCAGATATTGTCGCGTTACCTTCTACCGGTGGCGAAAGCTTCGGCATTTCAGTGGTGGAAGCCTTAGCTGCTTGCCGTGGCGTTGTGATTGCCGGTGATAATCCTGGCTATCGGACAGTCATGGATTCTTTAGAGGACCAGCTGATTGACGCGCGAGACACAGAAGCGTTCGCACTCATGTTGAAACGCTATGTGGAAAACCGTGACGAACGCACGGCAGCAAGCAAACGCCAAGTAGAGCAGGCGCGCAGATTCGACGTGGATTACATTGGCCGCAAAGTCATTGAGGTGTACACCCGCTAGTGCGGGAGAGTAAGTCGCCGACCTCGCACTCTAAAACATCGCAGATAGCGCGCAGCGTTGAATACCTGATGGCCTTCGCACGATTGTTTTTCAAAATGGACAGGTTGACGACGCTCACCCCAACAAGCCTGCTCAATTCTGTGAGCGTCATGTTGCGTTCGGCCAGCAAAGCATCAAGATGGCAGTGAATGCCGGTCTCGTCGGTATCCGAATCAGACACAGTCATCACACCAGTCCTTCTGTATCTCGCTGAAGGTTATTTCCTTTGGTCATCATAGACTCGATGAAGAACGCGACCATCAGTACACACCACAAGATAATCAGCGACGAATGCGACGACGCTGGGCTCATCGCTGATTCGTACAAAGCAGTGTCGCGGCTAACCGCAATAATGAGATCGTTGATGGGGGCGAGCGTCAGCGCGGTTACCGCAAAAGCGGACCCCTGCCGAAAACGAAGGCCCATGCGTTTGGATACAAAACCATTTTTATGAAATGAAACCTGTACTTTCAGGAGTAGCCATGCAGCTCCCACAGCAAAAAGCACCATGACGAGGTGTAGTGCGGCAAGTGCCGTTATTTCTTTCGTCGATAAGTCGTTGAAGATGACGCTGCCATGTGTTGGATTGATCGTGAGTGGTGGCGCATTCAGTGATTCGAATTCGCTGTCTATGGTGTTCGTGTAGGGTCTTCCCTCAATTTCTACTTTGAGTTCAAAAGTGTGCTGCGTAATGATTTTCCATAAGTCACTGCAGGTCACAAAAACAAACCAGCCACAGAGTGCAACGACGCAGCAGTAGCTCAACACGTGTTCCATGATTTCGTTTGCGTACCTGTGTGAATGCTGCGCACCAACCCACACTTCTTTGCGACTGTTTTCTTGCTGAAGGTGCTCATGTTCAGCGAGCTCGTGTTGAGTTGTCATTACACGAGTCCTTCGGTGTCATGGCTGAGTTGTTTTCCACGACTAAAGGCTTTTGCGAATGTAGAAAACACATACATAAGGGCGATGCTTCCTATCCAATACATAGACGATATGGAGTGATCTGAGTCGTGGGCTAAGAGGTGTGAAAAGAAGGCAGCAAGAAAGTGGGGGATAGTGAAGCCGAAATCGATTAAAGCCATACCGAGGAAGATTTTGTCAGCCGCTTTAGCTGAATGCTCAGAGAAAAGCGCAGTTTGACAGTGCTTTTGCAACGAGATTGACCCTAATGCCACGTACGGTACGCCTGCGGTAATCATTGCGAAAGACAACACCATAAGCGCAGACTGCCACCATTCGAGATCGTGCAGCACATACCATGCGGCGATAGACCCTTCACCTTCGGTTGGGCCAGAAAGGAACAGCAAAGCTTTAACTGATCTGCTCGTAAGGCTGTCTATCAGGCCTGCGATTGCATATACAAGTGCGTAAATGCTGAGCAAAATAGCGAACATGATGGTTTGCCACCGGTTAAGCCTGTGCTCCAATGTGGAGGATTGAGGGGGAGAAACCGGTGTATGAGTATCGTGATCCATATTTAGTGCATTCTGTTGTGTATATCCTGAACAAGACAAAATTCATATCGATAAATGATAATAACGAAAAACGATATGGACAGATATGGGGAGCGGAAAAGTTGCGCAACGCATCCGAAAGAGGGTGAGTTTCGCGCAAGGAGAACGTATCCATCACGCCGCTGGCGAACATGGGCATATCAGTGCGACTTGGCGGGTTTGTTCCTACTAGAGTCGTACATAAGTAAGCCTTTGCCCTCCGGCTCCCCGCAGGGATTAGGGTCAGCACTCGTGAGGAGCGCACAATGTTTGAGAGATTTACAGACCGAGCCCGTCGGGTGGTTGTCCTAGCCCAAGAAGAGGCTCGGATGCTCAACCACAACTACATCGGAACCGAGCACATCCTGCTTGGTCTCATTCACGAAGGTGAAGGTGTAGCAGCTAAAGCACTAGAATCCTTAGGGATTTCACTCGATGCTGTGCGCTCGCAAGTTACTGAAATCATCGGTGAAGGACAGCAGGCCCCAAGCGGTCACATCCCATTCACCCCACGCGCTAAGAAAGTCCTCGAACTTTCATTGCGTGAGGCGCTTCAGCTTGGCCACAACTACATCGGAACCGAGCACATCCTGCTCGGCCTCATCCGCGAAGGTGAAGGCGTAGCAGCGCAGGTACTCACCAAGCTTGGTGCAGACCTCAACCGTGTACGCCAGCAAGTTATCCAACTGCTGTCCGGCTACCAAGGCAAAGAGCCAGTATCTGCGGGTGGGCCAAACGAGCCAACCCCAGCAGGCTCAGCCGTGCTCGACCAGTTTGGTCGTAACCTCACTCAGGCCGCACGCGAAGGCAAACTGGACCCGGTCATTGGCCGTGGAAAAGAGATCGAGCGCGTCATGCAGGTGCTCTCTCGTCGTACAAAAAACAACCCAATCCTTATCGGTGAGCCAGGTGTAGGTAAAACCGCTGTCGTTGAAGGTCTTGCACAAGACATCGTCCTCGGCGATGTTCCAGAGACCCTCAAGGACAAGCAGCTGTACACCCTCGACCTTGGTGCACTCGTTGCTGGTTCCCGGTACCGCGGTGACTTCGAAGAGCGCCTGAAGAAGGTCCTCAAAGAAATCCGCACCCGCGGTGACATCATCCTATTCATCGACGAAATCCACACGCTCGTTGGTGCAGGTGCTGCAGAAGGCGCTATCGATGCGGCTTCAATCCTGAAGCCAATGCTTGCCCGTGGTGAACTCCAAACCGTTGGTGCCACCACGCTCGACGAATACCGCAAGCACATTGAAAAAGACCCTGCGCTAGAACGCCGCTTCCAGCCCATCCAAGTCGCAGAACCAACCCTGCCGCACGCAATTGAAATCCTTAAAGGCTTACGTGACCGCTACGAAGCACACCATCGCGTCTCCATCACAGACGACGCACTAGTGGCAGCGGCAACCCTCGCAGACCGCTACATCAACGACCGTTACCTGCCAGACAAGGCAATCGACCTCGTCGATGAGGCTGGTGCACGTCTACGCATTCGTCGTATGACTGCCCCACCAGAACTGCGCGACCTTGACGAAAAAATCGCTGAAGCACGTCGCGAAAAAGAATCAGCAATCGATGAGCAAGACTTCGAAAAAGCAGCTGCACTACGCGACAAAGAGAAGAACCTGACAAACGAACGCGCCGAGAAAGAAAAGGCGTGGAAAGCAGGCGACCTCGACACTGTTTCTGAAGTTGATGAAGACCTCATCGCTGAAGTTCTCGCTATGTCCACTGGAATTCCAGTGACACGCCTCAACGCAGAAGAGTCCTCACGTCTACTCAAGATGGAAGACGAACTGCACAAGCGTGTTGTCGGCCAAGAGCGCGCAATCAAAGCGCTGTCGCAGGCGATCCGCCGTACCCGTGCTGGTTTGAAAGATCCGAAGCGTCCAGGTGGTTCATTCATCTTCGCTGGTCCAACTGGTGTTGGTAAAACCGAATTGGCAAAGGCGCTCGCAGAATATCTATTCGACGACGAAGACGCCCTCATCCAATTGGATATGTCCGAGTACGGTGAAAAGCACACTGCTTCGCGTCTGTTCGGTGCCCCTCCAGGTTATGTCGGGTATGACGAGGGCGGTCAACTCACTGAGAAGGTTCGTCGTAAGCCGTTCTCCGTTGTTCTGTTCGACGAGGTGGAAAAGGCCCACACAGATATCTTCAACTCGTTGCTACAGATCCTTGAAGAGGGACGCCTCACCGATTCTCAAGGTCGCATCGTTGACTTTAAGAACACCGTGATCATCATGACCACGAACCTTGGCTCTAAGGATGTTGCGAAGGGCGTTCAGGTTGGATTTAACGCATCAAACGACCCAACAACGTCGTATGAGCGTATGAAGTCCAAGGTGAACGAAGAACTGAAGCAGCACTTCCGCCCAGAGTTCTTGAACCGTGTTGATGACGTTATCGTCTTCCCACAATTGTCTCGCGATGAGATCTTGCAGATCGTTGACTTGATGGTTGCTCGTCTTGATTCCCGTCTGGCAGATAAAGCATTGGCTATTGAACTTACTCCAGCAGCTAAAGCGTTGCTGGCAGATAAGGGATATGACCCAGTCTTGGGTGCTCGTCCGCTACGCCGCGCATTGCAACGCGACATTGAGGATGTCTTGTCTGAGAAGCTGCTCTTCGGTGAATTCCATGCAGGTGAGGTCATTGTTGTAGACGCGCAAGGTGACGGCCTGCTTGGTGAATTTACGTTTACTGCGGAGCCTAAAGACCAGCGCAAGTCTGTGACTGTTCCCGCGTTGGAATCGGGAGAAGCCGTTAAGGTTGAAGATCTTCCGCAGGTTTCTACCGAAAAGTAGAACTCCACACACATAAAGGGGGTGGGCTGCCAATACTGGCAGCCCAACCCCTTTATGTGTATTAGTTTGTGACGAGTGAGTCAGTGGGGAGAGCGCCTACTCCGCCGGTGAGTCCTACCGTGTTGGTGAAACCCTTTTTGAGCATAAGGTCTTGTGCTACCTGTGAGCGGTTTCCTGAGCGGCAGTACAGCGCATATGTTTGCGTCGGGTCTAGCGTGTTTATTGCGGTGTTGAAGTCGGCCGCGTTTACATCGATATTGAGAGCGCCGGGTAAGTGGCCTTGCGCAAATTCTTCTGCGGTGCGTACGTCAATGACGACGGTATCTGGTGTGTTTACGTACTCCATGAATGAGGTGACATCAACGTGGCCGTGGGTTTGTGCTGAGGGGGTGGCGGCTACTGTTGATTCTTGCGTTGGAGTGTTTGAGGTTTCTGCGCATCCTGTTAATGCGGTGAGTGCTGCTAGTGCGGTTGCCGCGAATGCGGTGCGTGCGGTGAGTGTTATGGGGTGTGCGTGTGATGTTGGCAAAGGAGTCTCCTAGAAGTCAGTACCAAACAATATACCCCCAGGGGTATATTTCTTCTAGGGGTTGCTTCACTGAGAATGAGCCCGAATGCGAGCAGCAGCCTGCTGTACATTCACGGGCGTACAACCCAGCCCAACCCAATGAGCGACCTGTTGAGGTTCTTCCCGCATGAGGCCCCATCCTCGTCGCACAAGAGTGAGCGGCGGTTTACGTGATTCAGAAAGATCACGCATGAGCCGAAACCAAAAGGTCTGCACGCGAGGCCGTGTGATACAGAGAGCATCGGCAAGAAAGCCTGCTTGAGCGCATCGCTCGATGAGCTCTGCCGCAAAGATTCCCTCAGCAATAAAAACTGGGGCGCCAGAGACATCAGCGTGACTCATGCCGGTTCTGGTGGACGTAGAAATATCGTAGATCGGTATGTCGCTTTTCCCTGTTGTAACCAAAGCGGTGAGTGCCTCGTAAGCACTAGCGCTATCCCACGAGAGTGGCGAATCCCAATCGACGATGCCAAACCTGTGCGGCAAATCAGGATGATCAAAATCGAAATAAAAATCATCAAGATTGACCGAGGGGAGGCCGAGAATGCGCGAAAGGCGTGACTTTCCAGAGCCTGAAGGCCCAGTTAAAAGAATGACGCGTGCAGCAGGTTTCGGGCTATCCATTCGTCCATTGTCCAACAGGTGAGCACACAGAGCACGTAATAATCCGTGTGGTTGCGCACACCGTTGACAAGGGAGAAGGTGAATGTGGGACATATCGGAAGGCCCTGATGCGGGCGGTGTGAAGAAGGTGGCAGAATGCAGGAATTTGATGGACTACGAGCAATCGTCACTGGAGGGGCAAGCGGAATAGGCGCTGCAACCGTTACCGCGTTGTTGCAGCGCGGAGCAGAAGTCGTTTGTCTTGATCGCGTAGGCGATACTGTACCGCTTGGCGCTCACCCTGTTATCGCGGATGTCAGCGACGACGATGCTGTGCGCGCTGGTGTCGCGGCTGCCGCAAACACCCTAGGCGGCATCGATATCTTAGTGAACAATGCTGGTATTAGTGCGCGTGGTCGAGTAGAAGACAACCTCGACGAAGACTGGACACGCGTGCTTGACGTTAACGTTTTAGGTGTAGTGCGAGTTTCACGCGCTGCTTTACCTTTCTTGAAGGAATCACGCCACGGTGCCATCGTCAACGTCGGTTCTATTGCGGGGTCGGCGGGTATTTTGGATCGAGCAATTTATCAGGCTGCGGCGGGAGCCGTCCAAGCGCTTACTCTTTCCATGGCAGCGGATTATGTCCGTCAAGGCATCCGCGTTAATGCAGTTAACCCTGGAACCGTTGACACCACAATGATCAGAGGCCATGTGAATGCTGCAGATGACCCTGTTCATGAACTGCGTCGTATGGAAGAACGCCAAGCGACAGGCCGAATGGTTATGCCAGAGGAAGTCGCGCACGCAATATGCTACTTAGCTTCGCCGTTGGCGACGGCAACAACAGGCGTGTTGTTGGCTGTAGATGGTGGCATGCACGGACTGCGTGTTTCTGGAACCTCGCAGTCCGTGACGAGCGGTGTTATGCCACCATGGCTTGTTACTGATTAGTGATCGTGATCCTCGTGTGCGATATGCGCAAGCGCGAGTTCTAACAGCTCACGCACATGCTGGTCGGCGAGTTCGTAGTGTGCTTCACGGCCATTGCGTTGCGCTGTGACCACATGATGTGCGCGCAGGAGCCGTAGGGAATGCGAAACGCTTGATTGGCTTTGGTGCGTTGCCGCGGCAAGATCGCGTACGCGGAGGCTGCCATTAAGCAGAGCAGCGAGGATGCGTATTCGGCCTGGATCGCCCAGCAGCGAGAAGATATCTGCCATGTGTAAGACGGTGTGATCGTCTGGAATGGAATCGTGGAGATGTTCAACGCTGGGTGGGGGCTTGTGCATTAGATGATCGATTCTTCCTGGCCGCATAGTGGGGTGCCGGGTTCGCATTGGAACGTTGCGTGAGTGATCCCGTAGTCGTCTCTCAGCAGAGACAAAATTGAGTGTAATACGTGCGACGTCTCGTGGTTTTGTTCGGTGACGACGTGTCCTGATGCGCTGACGATTCCAGAGGTGATCGTCCATACGTGTAGATCGTGGATCTCTGCTACTCCGTCTAGCTCGGAGATTCGGGTGCGTAGTGCATCGACGTCGAGGTCTTTGGGTGCTGCTTCTAACAGGATGCGTAGGGCTTGGCGCATGAGGTTCCACGTGCGAGGCAGAATAAATAGGCCAATGGCTATGCCAATGGCTGGATCAATCCATTGCCATTGAGTTAAGTAAAGCAGTACAGCGCCGATGATGACTCCAATGGAACCGATGAGGTCACCGAGGACTTCGAGGCTTGCTCCTTTGAGGTTGATGGATTCTTTGGAGCCTGCTGCGAGGAGTCGAAAGCTGATGATGTTGATGACGAGTCCAATGACGGCTGTAACGAGGAGCGGCAGGCTGGGTATTGCTGAAGGCTCGTTGAAACGCTGGTAGGCCTCGTAGAGGACGTATCCGGCTACTCCGAAGAGGAGTAAGCCGTTTGCGAGGGCGGCGAGGACTTCTAGGCGGTAGAGGCCGAAGGTGCGGTCGCTGGTGGCGGCTTTGCTGGCGAAACTAATTGCTAAGTAGGCCATGCCAAGTCCCAAGACGTCGGTTCCCATATGTGCGCCATCAGAAATGAGGGCAAGCGAACCAATAGAGAAGCCGACTATGAGCTCAACGAACATAAACGATGCTGTGAGCCCAAGAGCTATTGCGAGTGGGCGTTTATGCCGTGCCCCAGACGAAGCCGATACGTGTGTGTGACCGTGATCGTGTGCCATTGTGTTCCTTCACTAACTATTGAATATATGAACATCTTTTCACATATTGCATTCGGAGGGAAGCTCGCTATTGAAATGAGGGTCTTTACAGGTGAGACTCGAGGGGCGAATTTTTTAGACGACAACCAAGCTGCAGTCGTGTTTTTATGGGGAGTTGTGCCCGTCCTCGGTTCTTGTGGATTGAGCGCCGATGTTGTTGGAAAGGCGACAAAAGCTCGTCGCAAAATAAAATAAAAAGAAAAAAACTTCCGTTTGCCACACACTGGCATACGGGCAAAACGGCCGAAACAACCAGAAAGGCTAAGCGCCGCACAGAACATAACCCTATCGCCTCCGTTAAGGCGCCTATGAGAGAATCTGCGCACAGAACAACGGTTTTCTCACGGAACACGGCAAAACCGAAAGCACCAGCAGCAGGACGGTCATGACACACGATGCACACCTGAGCGTCATCTCAGACACCACACAGCCCATGCGTTACGCC
This sequence comes from Timonella sp. A28, assembly GCF_051200815.1. GTDB lineage: Bacteria > Actinomycetota > Actinomycetes > Actinomycetales > Cellulomonadaceae > Timonella. Next base: position 2,342,573 of record NZ_CP195159.1, read on the forward strand.
ATGACCTTTAGCGACGGAAACAGGTACGCACTCACCGCCCCTACCCTCGTCGGACGCAACCCCCATCTCCCCGAAGAAGACAACAACTGCAATCTTGTGGTGCTCAGCGACCCATTGCGCACAGTCTCAAAAACCCACATGCTCATCGGAGTAGACGCAGCAGGACCATACGTCGTAGACAAACACTCGACAAACGGAACTGTCGTCACGCTGCCAGACGGACAACAAATCATTTGCGCAGCAGACCAAAAAGTGCGATTCACTGCAGGAACAACCATCCTGTTTGGTCAATTCTCGGTGAAAATAGAACTTCAGTACTAGGAGACGTCCATGGAGCAGGCGTGGGGGGCCGCAACAAACAGTGGACGCAAGCGACGAGTCAACGAAGACTCCTACCTTGCGTCACTACCAATATTCGTCGTCGCAGACGGCATGGGCGGACACAAACGAGGCGACTTAGCGAGCGCAATAGCAATCGACGAGTTCTCCAAACTATGTGAATACTCAGTAATCGTCCCAGAACTCGTAGACGCATGCTTCCAGCGCGCATCTCAAAGACTAAAAAACACACTCACCGAAGGCCTCGGTGGCACTACCGTGTGTGGAGTGGCACTCACCCTCCAAGACGGCGCCCCATACTGGCTCCTGTTCAACCTCGGAGACTCACGCGCCTACAAACTCAACACCAACAGAGAATCCATGACGCAAATCTCCGTCGACCACTCCGTCGTACAAGAACTCGTCGAAGCCGGCGTCGTGTCACGCACACAAGCATCACAGCACGTAGAACGCCACGTTATTACCAAAGCATTAGAAACAGTCACCAACCCAGAACCCGACTATTGGATGCTGCCAGTCGAAGCCGGCGACCAAATCCTCCTGTGCTCCGACGGCCTATGTGACGAACTTCAAGACCAAGAAATCGTTGATATTTGGGCACACGCACCAAACCCACAAGCAGCAGCAGACAGACTCGTCCAAGCCGCAGTAGAAGCAGGCGGGCGCGACAACGTTACAGTTGTAGTCGTAACAAGTGATGTAGTCGGATTCGCTGCAGGACACATCCAAGAAAGCACCGGACCCATCAGTGCTATTCCCTCAATGGATGACACTCACGTAGATTTACTAGAGCCGTTCAGTAGAACGCTCCCACGCCATGCAAGGAGCTAACCCCATGATGATGTGTCGTATCGGACATGGAAACCTCGTGACCGTCGCACGTGACAACACATTCATTGTGCTTAGACCCCAGCACGGACAACCAGAAATCAGCAAAGAACTAGGCGTACACCTATGGCATGCGCTCGCATCAGAACGAGGCATCCAAAAAGCGATTTCCACCTTGGCCCAAGGCGGCCTCGAAGAAATGCCCGAATTTGCGATAGTTCACGGCCTGAAAAATGCGTTACACGTTATCGTGCGTGGAAACTTCAGTGTGCTGCTACTCAACCATGACGGACGATACTCCTCCGTTGATTCTGAAGGTGCCGCAACATGGCGCGAATATGCAGAACTTCCAGCCGCTGAGTTCTGCATACGAGGTGTGCCAGGGTTGACCGTGCGTGGAACAGAAGAGTTCTATCTTGCATCAGGTGTGAGCCGCGTATCCGTTATATGCTCGCTGGGCTGGGACGACCCAGACCAGCCCATGAACGCAGTAGAAGCCTCCGAAACTGGTGCTATCGCTGAAGTGGAGTTAACTCCAGACGCAGACGCCCAAGCCTTGAGCGAAGCAGTCGCTGCCCGCGTTGGACACACCGCCTCGGGTAGTACTGCGGCATCTGCAATGTCAGCGGTTTCTCCAGGCGCGCTGACCCTTCCCGGCGGTATCCCAGAAATTTCAGAAGACTACGAGAGCGCACCGCACGAGCTTTTCCGCATCCTCACCAGAAATCAGCTTGTTCTCGCAAGAAGTGCCCAGCCTGCAAGAACTCCTCGCCGACGAATACAAAGACGAGCCAGTTCAGGACGCCCCAAGCGAAGACATACACGAGCCAGAGCCGCACGAACCTGAACACCTTGAACCAGTTGTGCCTGAACTGGCCGTACACGAGCCAGCACCGCATGAACCAAATCTGCAAGAACAAATGTCGGCGTATGAGGCAAAGACTCAAATACTTGAACCACTAAGTACCCACAGCCCTGCAAGCGCTATAGCCGAACCGCTAGCACCGTTAGCCCCAGCTATACCCGGAATTCCGCAAAGCAACATAGCCGACGCAGCAGCACGAGTCTTACGCCCTATCGATTCCGGTGCCGCGACAGAAATTCTTCCCGCACTCGATGACAACCAGTCGACAGTACTCACAAACGACCTCGTCGAATATCGTGCCGCGATGGAAAACAACGCTGATTTACCGCTACCGAACGAGCCAATACTCGCAGACCGTCCCGTAGGCGTTCCAGCCATTCGTTTATCGAACGGTGTACGAATCCCGCTGGATCGAACCGTGCTCATTGGCCGGGCGCCAGAAGCCGGCAGGCTCTCAATGCGAGACCTGCCACGCCTCGTAAACGTCGCAAGCCCAAACAACGATGTTTCGCGCACCCACGCACAAGTACGTATCGAAGGCGATTTTGTACTCGTCACCGACCTCAACTCCACAAATGGGGTACTGCTCGTGGAGCCAGGGTCAACGCCTCGTCGTCTCCACCCAGACGAGCCAACTCAAATCTTCCCTGGCGTCATTGTGGATCTAGGTGATGGCGTCACCTTCGAATTAGAGGAACCGCGATGAACGGGCGGCGGCAGCCCTCATTACCGCCCAAGATTCCCGGATTCGAATATGTTGGACTCCTCGGCATGGGTGGGTTTGCCGACGTATTTGAATACCGGCAAGACTTCCCGCGTCGTTCCGTGGCCGTAAAAGTACTGTTATCCACATCGCTAGATGCTGGTGCGCGCGAATCGTTTTTTACTGAAGCAAACATTATGGCGGGGCTGTCACAGCACCCTTCTATCGTAACGATTCACCAAGCTGCTATCGCTAGTGATGGTCGCCCGTACTTTGTCATGGAATACTGTGCCAAACCGAGCCTTGGCGCACGCTTCCGCAACGAACGCATTTCTGTAGCGGAAACATTACGTACCGGTATCCGCGTTGCATCCGCAGTCGAGACCGCGCACCGGTTAGGCGTGCTACACCGAGACATTAAACCCGCAAATATTTTGGCAACGGACTTTGGCTGGCCGGCCCTCACCGACTTCGGCATAGCAGGAACCGTTGGTGGAACTCTCATGGCATCAGGAATGTCTATTCCGTGGGCGCCACCAGAACTTTTGCACGATGACCCATACGGCGATGCACGTTCAGACGTTTATTCGCTTGCAGCAACTTTGTATTCCTTGCTTGCAGGGCGGTCACCATACGAAATAAAAGGCCAATCCAATTCGCCAGTTGAACTCATAACACGAATTGAACGCGACCCATTGCGTCCCGTGGACCGTGTGGATGTGCCACACGAATTACACACGGTATTGGCGCGCGCAATGTCAAAAGAGCCAGAACACCGCTTTTCTAGTGCGCTAGGTTTTGCGCACGCGTTGCAAAACATTGAACGCGAAATGCAGCTCCCTGTCACAGGCATCGACGTCACAGACATGGGGCCAGTGCGATATCAAACATCAGCACATTCAGGGCAAGCCAGCTCAGCCGCGCGACCCGAATCCGGTTCGGAGCGGTCCTTAACCGTTGTGCGTGGCCAAGAGTCTTCGTCTGCTCAATCGCCTAGCGCTGGCAGCCCTGCTGCTTTCGCACCAGCGTTACCTGCGGTGCCGCCGCCTCCCACAGAGCAGAGTCCAACTGACGCCGACGACGAAGCAACAAACCTGCGCGGGATCCTCTCAGTCGACCCCGAAAACGCGGCCCACGAACCTACCGCAGCAGACATTGAAACCCGTTTGCGTCCAGTCACAACAATTCACGCAGACAGAGAACTAGCGGTTCCAGAACTCTCGGTTCCAGAATCTGAAGCGCTGCCCACATGGTCAGCAGTAGCGGCGCAACGCGAAGCCGAAGCGCAACTTGACGTGAAACAGTTTGATGAAACCACAGGATCAAACGGATACTTTTACGCAAAACGACGAGAAGCCGACCTAGAAAGCCGAAAAGCGGGCAAAAGAACCGCGTTGTTCATATCATTTGCTAGCATTCTCGTGTTGGTAGGAATTATGGTTTACATAGGTCTACAAGGACTCAGCCAAGAGCCCCTACCGCAACCAACAACCCACGAGACCTCTGGAAATGAGATCCAAGGGCCAGATACTGCATCCGTTCCTGCTGTTACTGATCTAAAAGTCGCTGAGTCAACTCCTACCGCAGTACGGTTCACATGGGTGAACCCGGAGCCGCAAGACGGTGACGCATTCGTGTGGCGAGTAGTTGACGTTGACACGACAACAGCAGCAACTCGAACCACAGACAGGTTCGTCGTTGTGCCGAGACAAGACGAAGCACAGCGTGTATGCGTTGAAGTGTCACTGGTCCGATCAAATGGAAAGGTGTCTCACACCCCAACAAGGGAGTGCAGTTAGTGAGACTGTTTCGCACCCGAAATCTTGCACGTGCCACACGACAGCAACAGGCACGGCGCGGATCGAGTGCGCTCACTTTACGGAATCGGCCTAAAGCAACATCGCTCATTGCCGGAATTTCTGTCCCCGCGGTCCTAGCTACGCTCGCTCTTATTAACCCCGGTGTCACGATCTCCGAAGTTGAACTTAACGACGGTGCAGTGTGGGTGACAAATTCAAAAGATTTAAAAGTGGGGCGCTACAACGCCAAAGTAAAAGAACTTAACGGTGGAGTCGTCACCAAAGTTAATTCTTTTGATGTGCTGCAAGACAAAGAAGACATCTTTGCGCTTGAACCATCAACTTTGTCACGCGTAGACCCTGCCACCATGGCATATACGCAGACAGCGCAAATACCCGCCAAAGCAGCCGTTGCCATGCACGCGAACACGCTTGCAGTTGCGGACGTTGAAGGACGCGTCTGGGTCATGGACGGTGACGTGCTCGACACCTTCACCCAAGACACCCCGCCAACTTTAGATCTTTCCGACGGCACAGTTGTGTCAGTGTCACGTTCAGGCACTGCCTACGCATTTGACCCCGGCACAGGGCTCATCCACACGCTGCACAACAAAGATGGCGTCATCACGCAAGAAGCTGAGCCCTACCCGCTTAAAGACGCACAAGGCCTCTCCCTAAGTGACAACCCTGCCGGCCTTCCCGTACTTACCACTCTTGGTGAAACACCAGTGCTCGTCGCTAACGACACTTTGTATACCCAAGACGTATCTGTTCCATTGAACGAATACGGAAACCAAGCCGTTGTACAAACGACAGGGCAGTCCCGCGGAGAAGTACTTGTTGCAACAGACCGTTCCTTACTGGCCGTCAATATAGAATCCGGAAAAACAACGCGACTTGTTGAAGGCGCAAATGGGCGCCCAACTCGACCCGTGTGGAACGCCGGATGCGCATACGCGGCATGGTCAAGTTCAACAAACAACTATGCGCAACTATGTGGACGCGACGGCACAAGCGACAACCAAAACCCAGACCAGCCACAAACCTTAGAAGACGTGTCGGAACTTTCCATGTTGAAGTTCCGTGTCAACCGTAAAATCATCATGCTGAACGACACCGCAGCAGGTCGAGTTTGGCTGCCAGAACAAGTTCCACAAAGCGAAGAACCAAACTGGAAAGACATTAAGGCGCCGCACGAAGAAAAAAGCGAGCCAGAAGAATCAGAAAACCAAAACCCTGCCCAGCAGGACACCACCCAATGCGTGGAATCCGACCGCGCCCCCCAGCTAAAAAAGATCATTTTGGCGTACGCGCAGGACGAACCACCCCTCTTGACGTGCTCAACAATGATTCGGCAGGGCAATGCGGAATCATTGCTATCACGGAAAACACCTCCGTGCCAGAAAGTTTTGGGCAAGTACAACTCATTAACAACGGGCGTGGCTTACAAATCGATGTAGCCCGCGGCGCAACGGGAACTGCGGAATTTACTTACACAATTACTGACGGACGGGGAAAAAACCCGCCATCAACAACCACCGTCACCATCGAAGTCAGTGATCAAGAATCAAACCAAGCACCCGTTGAACTGCGTAAGTCACGAGCCGAAATTGAGCAGGGCGCAACCCTCTCACACAATGCGCTCGCAAACTTTCGTGACCCAGACGGCGACCCACTCGTCCTAGAATCTGCACGTGTTGAACAAGGCCAAGGAACTGTCCGCTTCCGCAAAGACGGAATGCTCACCTACATTGCTGATTCGACAGACACTGGACCAAAAAAAGTAGCGTTAGTTGTTTCTGACGGAACAGATTCGATACCGGCAACACTAACCGTCGACGTACGAGCAGCCGGCACCCTGGCCCCAACCGTTAACCCAATCCACCGGGTAGCGCACGTTTCCTCACCCGTCGAAATAGACGTACTATCGGCGGTAAAGAATCGTTCAACTGAACCCGTGCGACTGGCAGCAGTAGACGAAGTAGCCGGAACCTCAATCGCACCTGATTTAGACTCTGGAACATTTACCTTCTCGGCTCCCACCCCAGGAAGCTACTACGTTAACCTCACACTTGTTTCCTCACCTCACACAGTTACAGCACTCGCACGCATCGATGTGCGCGAATGGCCAGAAGAACCTTTAGGGCCGGTTGCAGTCTCTGATGTAGCACTCCTGCCCGCAGGCGGAGAAGTCACTGTTGCCCCACTTGCAAACGATTTTGACCCCAACGGTGGGGTAATGGTTCTTACCGGAATCGAATTAGAAGAAGATTCACGATTGAGCGTGGGCGTCATCGAACACCGGTATGTCAAAATCGAATCCGGGATCAGCATCGATAAACCCGAAGTGATTCACTACTTCGTCGATAACGGGTATGCGACATCACGAGGAACAATTCTTGTCACTCCCGTCGAACCTTCCGTTGACCAACGGGCACCCGAAATAAAACCCATCGATGTGACCGTTCGTGCTGGTGGGGTTGTCACGATTCCCGTGCTTGATTATGTTTCAGACGCAGACGGCGACACAGTGAAACTTTCTCAAGAATTACCAGAACCGTTACCTGCGGACCAAGGCCTGCTGTTCGTCTCAGGCGATGTACTGCGTTATCAGGCCCCCGACACAACTGGCACAACACAAACACATTTTGTTGTAGAAGATTCTGCCGGAAACACAGCGGTGGGCACACTCAACGTCAGCATCCATGAGTCAACGCCAGAAACCAAAGCGCCACCAACACCTAAACGCATAACCGCACGTGCGTATGCAGGCGAAACTATTCGTATTTATACGCCACTCACTGGAATAGACGTTGACGGAGATGGCGTCACACTCCTTGGCCAAGGAGACGTCCTGCCATCGCAAGGATATGTCAGCGCGGTAGGCGCCGACTGGATTGAATACACGGCAAGCCTCACCGGTAAAGGAACCGATACTTTTACGTATGCGGTTGAGGACTGGACTGGACAGCGTGCGCTAGGAACCGTCCGTGTGGGAATCGTGGAAAAACCACGAGATGCTTTACCTATCGTTGCTTCTGATGACGAAGTAACAGTGCAACCTGGCACAACGGTTGAAGTACGTGTAACACGTAACGACGTTGACCCATCAGGACTCGATCTGACGGTTGACCCCATTATCGGAGTCACCCAAGCCGACGTCGAAGTCAACGAAAAACGTGTTGTTGTAAAAGTTCCTGAGGATGCAAGCGGAACAATTTCCATCCCATATACCGTGCGTAACACTGTTGGAGGCACCGCTACAGCTGTGCTTCGGGTGCGCGTGAGCGACGAAGCTGTCATTTCGCAGCCTGTAGCAAAAGATATTGTGGTTGCACCGCATGAAGTTGCTGACAAAATATCTGCGGAAGTTGACGTACTTGCTGTTGCAGAAAACCCTTCAGGGCCACTCAGCGATTTAGACATTTCAATTCCAGCAAGCCATGCAGGGAACGCTTCTGTGACTGGAGAACGTAAAGTTCTTGTCACTCTCGGTAAAACCGCCCAAACGATTCCGTTCAAACTAACAAATAAAAAATCGGACGGGAAAGCCTACACTTACGCTTTTATTTCCGTGCCAGCGCTCGGCGATTTCCCGCCAGTATTACGTCCAAAAGCACGAGCATTAAAAGTTGCTAGCGGTGGCGAACTGCTTATCCCATTGACTGAATTTGTGCAGGTTGGCCCCGGTAAGACACCGCACATATTGGACGCCTCAAGTGTTAAAGCACAACACAGCGATGGCTCGTCGCTGGTGGTTGACGAAGAAACATTACAGTTCACATCAAAACGTGGATACGAGGGAACCGCAGCAATTTCTTTTGAGGTGTGGGACACCCCAGACGAAACAGGCAAGTCATCAATCTTGACGATTCCTATCACCGTGTTCCCAGAAGACGGCTTCCAACCAACATTTTCACCAACAGTTATTCAAGTTCCACAAGGCGACGAACCAGTATCCGTTGATCTTGGCGAATTCACGAAAGCCCCAAGTGGTACCGCCGATGAATCCTATGGTTATAGGCTTTCGAGTGCCCCTACTTCAGGCTTCACGACCTCGATTAGTGGGTCTATCCTTACGGTTCAAGCGCCAGCCTCCTTACCGCGAGGCACAAAAGGTAATGTGTCGCTTACCGTGAGTTATGGGCTAGCTGGAACTTTAGCTGTGACTGTGCCCTTCGAAGTCGTTGCTTCTACAAAAGCTCTCCCCATCGTTAACGATCATGTGGTGGTAGCAAGCGCCGGAAAAGCGACAACACTCAATGCGTTGCAAGGAGCAGTAGACCCTGTCGGTAAGGGATTGCGTGTGGTGCGTGCCCGAAACCTTACTGAAAGTGTGGGCGGACTGACCAGTACAGATGGAAAAAACATCACCATTGTTCCGCCAGAAGACTTCTCTGGAACGATGAAAATCGCATATGTGGTCACGGACGCTCTGAACGACGTCAACCGTAACGTTGAAGGTGTCGTGGAAGTGACTGTTCGTAAAGAACCAGATGCCCCATCAGCGCCTCGCGTATCTAACCCCACGAACCGCACCGTCACCGTTGCATGGGACGCACCGAACTCTAATGGAACGCCTGTTTTGGACTATCGAGTTACTGCACAACCAGGCGGTAAATCCATAACATGTGTGACCACAACATGTGAATTTAGTGGGCTTAATAACGGCACTCCCTACAGGTTTACTGTTGCTGCCCGTAACGCTGTTGGTCATTCGCCAGAGTCAGCGCTTAGCGCAGAAATCGTTCCTGACGTGCTTCCACTTGCCCCTGAACGTCCAACCGTTGAGGGTGGAGATCAACGGATTGAGGCTAGCTGGACTCAACCTCAAAATGATGGCTCGCCAATTACGTCGTACATTGTGGAAGTTTCGCCAGGTCTGAATGGTGAAGGAACAACAACGAAATCTGTTACGAGTACCTCAACGACTCTTACAGGGGCTAAGAACGGCACCGCATATATGGTGCGTGTTCGAGCCGTGAACTCTGCGAACACAGGTAACGGTGCAGGGCCATGGAGCGCGTATTCAGAATCTGTTATTCCCGCAGGGCCGCCAGCAGCCCCAACTGTTTCTGCCAAACTTCCTAGCGACACACCGCTGGGCCGCCAAATACAGGTTTCTTGGAACTCAAATGGCGCAAATGGCGACCCGATTACGGGTTACAGTTTGGTCGTTCTTGACGGCAATACTGAAGTGACAAGCAAAAAGTTTGACGCATCAACAACGTCATGGACATTCTCGGATGCGCAAAACGGTGTCGACTACAAGTTCGCTGTTCGGGCACGTAACCGTGCGGGCCAATCTGAACCAGGAATATCAGAGACAATTTCGTCGTTTACGGCCCCTAGTGCTCCGCAAGCAAACGCTACATCTGTGGTTCCTTCCCGTTCGTACGCTCAAGGTGGAGCGCTCGCTTTGGGATGGGGCGTTCCTACCGATACTGGCGGTAAAGGACTAGCAATTGCTTATTACGAGATAAAAGATGTTGCCGCTAAGGTGTCCGGGACAAGCTATATTGTTGAGAATCTGCCTGTTGGGCAACCAACTGGCGGATACGATGTGCGTGCATGCAATGAGCGAGGCGCATGTTCAGGCTGGACACGCCTTAACGGGGGAACCCCTGTAACGAAGCCACAGGCTCCGACTCTTTCTGTAAGTGCCCCAACATATTCTGGAACGTACAACATTACGGTTACTCCTCGAAATGAAGGCGGCTTAACTGCTACTCATCAATATCGGATTGATGGGGGTGCATGGAAAGACGTGAAGGGGACCATCCCACCATTCTCGGTCAACGATTTTGGCGACGCAGATTCAAAAGATGTACGAGTAGAAGCTCGTAGCATGAACGAGCAAGGATCAAGCCCGATCGTTGAAAACGTTGTGACGGTGACAAAACCGCAATTACCGGGCGCTCCACAAAATATTAGTTCGTCACAGGACCCTAACGGAGACACCGGCGATGTCCTGATCGAGTGGCAAAAAGCCAAAGAGCAAGGGATTGCCATACAACGGTATGGATACTGCTTGGAAGCTGCTGGAACAGACATTTCATGTAAGCACACCGGTAATGGGTTGAATGGTGAAACTACACGTGGACCTAATGACCTAAAAGCAGCTATCAGCGATCTAGAAACCGGTAGTGGACACACCCTGAAAGTGTGGGCTATTACTGCTGACGGTAACGGAAAAGTAGCTACGTTTGTCTTTAGTTTCCCCTATTACAGTGGCGGCGGATAAGCAGCTAGGATTATCATTCGCGACACTAGTCGTAGCAGGGGGCAATTTCACCTATAAGCGGTGCAATGTTGATACATTAACGCTTTATAGCATGACCACACAGAATCGGATTTTTGGATGACAAATAAAAGTGTGCCGCCGCCACCTACCCGTGACGACGACAAGGCGCCGCACGCGATCTCTCCGCTGCAAGCTCGAGCGGGAACTGCCGCTGTAGCATCTGCGCGGGAAGCCTCAGAATTTGCCACGATATTTAACGAAATTGTGGATAACGTTGGTGGTGCAGTCTTAGGAAAAACTCAAGTTGTCCGGCTTGCGTTGACCACCCTTTTCGCCGAAGGCCATTTGCTTCTTGAAGATGCGCCCGGAACGGGGAAGACCATTCTGGCGAAGTCGATTGCGGCTTCAATTCATGGCACCCACAACCGTATTCAGTTCACACCTGACTTGCTTCCTTCTGATGTCACTGGTGTAACGATTTTTGATCAAAAATCTGGTGAATTTGAGTTCCATAAAGGACCAGTCTTTGCTTCCGTAGTTCTTGCTGACGAAATTAACCGTGCCTCACCGAAAACTCAATCAGCGTTGCTTGAGGTGATGGAGGAATCCCGCGTTACGGTTGACGGAAAAACATATGATGCTGGTCGGCCGTTCCTTGTGATGGCAACGCAAAACCCGATTGAGCAGACTGGTACATATAAATTGCCTGAGGCTCAGCTTGACCGGTTTTTAATCAAAACTTCGTTAGGGTATCCAGACCGAGATTCTGTTATTGAGATCCTTGCGGGGTCAGCGCAGCGTGACCGCACCACCAACGTAAAACCGATTGTGACTTCGCAGGAAATTATTTCACTCGCAGGCGTTGCTTCTCGTATCTATATTGATCCTGCGATTGCTGATTATGTGGCACGTCTTGCTGAAGAAACCCGCAATGATCCGCAAACTCGTGTGGGTGTGTCTGTGCGAGGCAGTATCGCTCTTGTGCGTTGCGCAAAGGTGTGGGCAGCAGCGCAGGGGCGCAACTATGTCATTCCAGACGATGTGAAAGCGTTGGCTATGCCTGTGTTGGCGCATCGGCTTGTTATTGAACTTGAAGCGGAATTTGATGGAGTGACGTCTACCGACATTATGAGCCGTGTGCTTTCTGCCGTGGCTCCTCCTTCGGCTAAAAAGTAGTTTTTATGGCTATCCGAATATTGCGGAAACGCCACTTTGCGACTCAGGACCGAGTAGGTGAGCGACGGCTTGCTTTTGCTCCTCTCACCATTGCTTTTGGTGTGTTGGGGTTTGTTGCACTGTGGTGTGGCTGGCATTTTGGTTGGATCGAGTTTGTGACTCTTGCCGTGTTTTGCCTTATCACGGTGCTGTTGGCGTTGCTTATGACGATTGGGCAAACCAGTTATGCCGTAACCCTTGAACTTGGTGACGAGCAAGTAAAGGTTGGGCAGCGTGCGTTTGGTCGTATCGATGTCACGAATGTTGGGCGGCGAACGCTGCTGCCTGCCCGAATTGAATTGCCTGTGGGTCGGGCACGAGCAGAATTCACGCTTCCTGCGTTGAAACCAAACCAGAATCATGACGAATTGTTTGCAGTACCAACGAAGCGGCGCGCTGTTATAGATGTTGGCCCGGTTCGGTCGGTGCGTGCTGACCCATTTGGTTTGGTGCGCCGAGAGGTGACGTGGACTGATCAGCAGCGGCTGTTTGTGCATCCTGTGACGGTTGCTTTGTCGGGTTCTTCAGCTGGTGTGTTGCATGATTTAGAAGGGCAGAGCAGTAGGATCACGTCAGATAACGACATGAACTTTCATGCCTTGCGAGAGTATGTGCCTGGTGATGATCGGCGCACGATTCACTGGAAAACTTCTGCTCGAACACAAAAGTTGATGGTGCGACAGTTTGAAGATACTCGTCGTACTCATACCGCTATCGTGTTGGATACTTCCCGTAACGCGTGGACTGATGAGAACTCGTTTGAACTGGGTGTGTCATCGTTTGCTTCGATTGCTGTGCAAACTATCCGCGATGGTATGGATCGAACCTTTTTTACTGGGCAAGGGGAACTGCGTTCTACGACGCCACGTGCTTTTTTGGACGAATCGGCTGCTATTGATTTTGATGCACCAGATGACGAGTATCTGGATCCTGCTCAGATTATTGCGCGGGAAGCTAGCGATTGTTCGTTGGCTATTGTGATTACCGGTGAGGTGGAAGATCAGACGCAGTTGCGAGATAGCGCGGCAGCTTTGCCTGTCGGGGCGCGGGTGTTGTACGTCCAGTGTGCTGTTGGTAAAGAGTTGAGTGTGCGCACTCGAGGCACGTCTTCTTTTGGTGTGTTGAGTGATTTATCTGACCTGCCGAGGCTTTTGCGTTTGGCGGTTGGCATATGAGCGGCCAGAGCTTTCCGTTGAGTTATTCTCGCGCGCAGTCGTCAGTTTTTTCGGAGTGGGGTCCGCTGCGGGCTGTCCTTGAGGTTGCTATTTTAGTGACCTGCATAGGGTGCGCGTTGATGCCTATTCTTCCGGCTTATGGCACACAGGGCGCCCTTATTGCTGTGGTTCTTGGGGTAATCGCTGGTGCGCTACCAGTGGTGTTGTCTGGGTTCTTCCGCTGGCCTTTCTTGCTTATGCTGGTGGTTGCCTTCGCGGTGTATGTGGTTGTGGGTGGGGCTGTCGCCTTTGGCAAAGAATTGCTGTGGGGTGTGGTTCCATCTGGGCATTCGATTACTCGAACATTGGGCGGCATTGTTACGAGTTGGAAAGAAGCTTTAACGTTGGAGCCACCTTTGGGTGGCTCGCAGGGCGTTTTAGTACTGCCGTTCTTGATCGCTTTCTTGGGTGCTTTTGTTGCTTCAGCTATTGCGACGTGGCGTCGCTCGTGGACGACGACAATGCTTGCTGGTTTGGTTCCGTGCATTGTGCTTGTGGTTGCGATTTTGTGGGGGACTCAAAGCGACCTTTCTGGTGTGCAGGTAGGCCTTATCGTTCCACTCATTTTGCTGGTGTGGGCAACATGGCGTATGAAAAGCTGGCGGGTTGGTCGCGGCGTATTGATGGCAGGTTTTGTTGCGGTTGTGGTTGGCGTAACTACGATTACGGCACCATTAGCGCAGTCTAATCATCCACGTTTTGTGTTGCGGTCAATTGTTGTGCCGCCATTTGATCCGAAAGATCAGATCAGTCCGTTGTCTATGTATCGGGCCTACATTAAGGACTATCAAGACGTTGATTTGTTGACGGTTAAAGGCCTGCCGCAGGACGCATTGGTGCGTTTGGCGACGATGGATGAATACGACGGTGTCGTGTGGAACGTGTCTGGTGACGGTAACAAATCAGGCTCTGGATCGTTTAGGCGTATTGGCGATCGTATTGAACAGACTGTTTCGGGCACACAGTATGCAACCTCGTTTGTTGTTGAGGGATTAACTGGAGTGTGGACGCCAACTGTCGGGTATCTCAATACAGTTAATTTTGAGCGTGGGCCACGCAATTTAGATTTCCGTTTTAATGATTCGACGGGCTCTGCTGTGGTGATTGGCGGGCTGGTTGAAGGCACGACATATCGCATGTCTGGTGTGGTGCCTACTGTTCCCACAGACGAGGATTTGGGCGAGGCTACCGTCGGTAATATCGCTATCGCGTCGGCATCAAATATTCCTGATGTGGTTGCAGACAAAGCAGTGTCGGTGTCACGAGACGCCACAACTGTGCCGCTTGTGGTGCGTAAATTTGAGGAGTTTCTTTCTACACGTGGGTACTTTAGCCATGGCGAGAGCGTGGATGGTTTTCCGTCGTTGTCGGGTCATGGCTCTGCTCGCATGTCGGATCTGTTAAGTGCAGATCAGATGATTGGTGACGCTGAGCAGTATGCGTCGGCGATGGCTTTAATGGCGCGTTCTCAAGGCATTCCTTCGCGTGTGGTGATGGGCTTTATCCCAGAAGAGGACCACAACGGTGATGTGACGTTCACTGGTGGGGATATGCAAGCATGGGTAGAGATCTATTACAACGATTTTGGGTGGGTGCCGTATTTCCCTACGCCACCGTCTTCTCAAACCCCTAAGCAGAGCGAAAAGGAAGCGCAGTCGGAGCCAGAGCCTGAGGCAATCCAGCAGCCGCCAGATCCGCAGCCTCCTGTGACACCACCGGCGTTAGACACAGAAGACACGGATATTGCTGCTGACGATGATGACCGGGCTGAATGGGTGGATTGGGGTGCAATTATCAAAGGTATTGCAGCCGTAGGTGTCCCAATTTTGATCATTGTTCTTATTCCGGTGCTTATTATTGGCGCGAAGCTAAGACGCTCACGTCGTCGTAAGCGGGCGTTGGGTGCGGAACGTGTTTTGGGTGGCTGGCAAGAACTGATGGATAACGCGCTGGACTTGGGCATTCGTCCAGGTAAGGATCTTACGCGTCGAGAAACTGCCAAGTTTATTGAGGCCGGGAACCCTGAAGCTGTTGTACTTCCGCTAGCCGATAAGGCAGACCATGCAGACTTTAGTGTTGACGTGATAGATGAGGCGCATGGAGCTGACTATTGGAACCACGTCGATGATGCTGTGTCTAACCTGCATAGCTCTGTGAGCCGGTCAAAGCGGGTTAAAGCTCGGTTGTCGCTGGCTTCATTACGTAAGCGGTAGACAACACTGTAAGGAACGACTGTGGGGGCGCATTCATGCAGAATGCGCCCCCACAGGTGTGTGCGTACGTATTAGCGGCCGGTGCCGTCGATCGCGTACTGTTCAATCGCAGCGATTTCGTCGTCCCCTAATGTTGGGGCGTGTACTGAAGCGATGGTGTCTTCGAGTTGGTTGACGCTTGACGCACCAACAAGCACAGATGTGACACGTGAGTCACGCAAAATCCACGAGAGCGCGAGTTGCGCTAACGATTGACCGCGTTGTGCAGCAATCTCATTGAGTCCACGTGCACGTCCTAGGTATGTTTCGTCCACCTTGTCTGATTTAAGGAAATGCCCGATTGATGCGCGTGAGCCGCTAGGAATGTTGCCGTCGAGGTAACGGTTGGTGAGTAGTCCTTGGGAAAGAGGCGAGAAGCAGATCATGCCGATGCCCAATTCGTCGACTGTCTCAAGCAGGCTCTTTCCTGTCAGGTTGTCGCCCTGTGTGAGGCCTGCATCGGGTTGTTCAACGTGTCGGTTGAACATGGAGTAGCTTGGCTGGTGGATGAGTAGTGGGGTGCCAAGGTCAGCAAGAATGCGTGCTGCTCGTTGTGTTTGTTCCGGGGTGTAGTTGGAGACTCCAGCATAGAGGGCTTTACCGCTGGTAACCGCAGTGTGTAAAGCTCCCATTGTTTCTTCTAGGGGAGTGTCTTCGTCGTAACGGTGTGAGTAGAAGATGTCGACGTAGTCGAGTCCCATGCGGGTGAGTGACTGGTCGAGTGAGGACAGCAGGTATTTGCGTGAGCCACCATCACCGTATGGTCCAGGCCACATGTCGTATCCGGCTTTGGACGAGATGATGAGTTCGTCGCGGTAGTGGCGGAAATCGTTTTTGAGGTGGCGGCCAAAGTTTTCTTCCGCGCTGCCGTAGGGCGGACCGTAGTTGTTGGCGAGGTCAAAGTGGGTAACGCCAAGGTCGAAGGCTCGACGCAAAATGTTGCGTTGAGTATCAAACGGGGTGGTGTCTCCGAAATTGTGCCATAAGCCGAGTGATAGTGAAGGTAAATCTAATCCGCTACGTCCAGTGCGACGGTAGGGCATCGTTTCATAACGGTTGCTTTGTGCAGTGTAGTGGCTCATGCGTTCATTATGTCACTGGCTAATCTTCAGATAGCAACAGTATTGTGTGTTTCGCCATGTAAACCAAGAGGGCGTTCATCATGAGTGGAACAACGCTGCCGTTAAACGGTTTAATAAAAACTTTGTTGAAATGTTGCCTAAACGTAACCGAAAAGTGGCGTGCGACATGTTTGAAGCGGGCTATGGTTGTTGTGCTCGAGGTTCAATGGGGAGCCTCGACGCACTCGTTAGCGCTAAGCACTCATCAATGACGATGAGGCTTGGCACGCTAACAACAACTTTTAGTGGGTAAATTCCCGTAACCGGTTCAAGAACCACGTGTACGGCGCGCTGTTATCAACAGGGGTGCTAGGAGCACTAAACCAGCTAGGCTGTTCAAACGATTCAGGGAACTCGTCAAAAAGTCGTGCCCACTCATCAGCGCAACCAAAAATGATTGCATAAGGCAGATAGCGTTCGAATAGTTTCCAGTAAGAATCAACCTCAAACCGTTCAAGTGTGCTTGCTGTAGCGGATTTTATCGCTTGTTCAAAACCAAAAATCTGTTCAGCGTACGCACGACCCAACGGGGTGCGCTGCTTTCGGTGAGCTCTGCGCGCCACCTCATGATCGAGTTGCTGAACGACAAGACTTTTAGCGCTAACAGCCTGCCCAACTTCACTTAACACTTCCAAGAATTGTGGAGCATAACGAGAGTGTAAGGAATGCACAGACACATTCTCGTCCTCACCAAACACACGATCCATTAGTATGCGTTGATAAGACTGCGCTGGGTCGCCAACACCTGTTATGCGAGTGATAGACCAGCGCGGAGACGACTCATCACTATCGCGCACCGTTGGATTCTCTGACACGGCGATAAAACCTTGAGACGCCAAATCAATGAGGATTGCGGTCGCTTCATTCCACCGCAATTCCAACGCCCACAAAGCACCAGTTTCGCCAATACTTAATGTGGCAGGCGGTATGAAACGTAGAGGCGCAACAGCATCCTTGGCTATTTTTATAGGCTTGGGCGCAGGATCGTCATGGGTAAGGCTGAGCGCAGTATCAACATCTGCACGTTCGAGTCCATCAAACGTAAGGTCGGCTTTGCGTCGGGAGTGATACACGATGAACGTCGTTAAAACGAGAGCCAAAACGCCAGCGAAAATGAGCCCAATATGTTGCGATGATTCTTCAAGTTCTTGATCAATAGCGTCGGTCCACGTGGGGTCAAATTCTTGATCTTCAGGGTTCATCGTTTCAGACGAGTCAGGATCTGGATCATACACAGAGATGGCAGAAGAGGACTCGAATGTTCCAGAAGGGAATTCAAAACGAGTTGCAAGACCAAACCCCGCAGTTAAGTTTTTGGTTTTAACGGTGAGGGAAGAGCCTGATTTTTTTACTGCACATGATGGTGGAGGATTATCGGCGTCTTTTTCTTCGGCGTCATCGGTGTTCGTGGACTGCGGGTCAAGGGAGTTCAAGTCGATTGACGCGGGAGTCAAGATAGTGCAGTTCGTTGACTGCGCTGTGCGCGCGGCATTCAGCGATAACGTTAACGACGTGTAAGGGTGACGGGTTGGTGACAGCGGGGACCAAAAAAATTCATTACGTGAAGATTCTGTCCCGACGAGAGTAGCAAGAGTGCCTTCAACATCGTAGGTGAGGGTCGCATGGATGACGTCGTCTTCAGGGGAAACTTCTTTGGTTTCCGTTGCATCAGAGTGTGTAGGCGTAGTGGATTCTTGCTCAGGGGACGGCTGCATTCGAACGATAATGTTTTTGGTGTCATCAAGCACGTCAAAAACAAAATCTCGGTCAGCCGATTCCAAGCGGAAGTTAGAGTAAGAAAACTTTCGCCATTGCTCACTGCTGTAGGGCAAAAGCGTGAGCAGGTCACGGGTGACGAACCCCGAATCCACGGATTTGCGTGGCCACGTGAGCTTTTCAGTAACAGTAACTCGTCCGTCTTTGCCGATTTCTACGTTGACAGCAGCTATAGTCGCGGGAACATCGTTGTTTTCATCTGCGTGAACCGGTGAGATGCCCCACCACATGTGCAGGGACGCCACAACAGCAAAAGCACAGGCGAATACGAAAGTGCGTAAGCGCCCATGTGCGCTATTGCGTGTTAAGCGTCGTGTTTGCACGTGTTCCCTCAATTGACAAGTACGATGTGTCCTTATTCTATGGCGTGAGTGTGATGAGCCTGGAATGGTGTCGAGGTGAGGGTGCAAAGTTATTCTGCTGGTGCGTTAACCCAGCGTGTTGGCTCACTGTACACGCCACGCGTGACTTCACTGGCAGCGCCAAGGAATGATGCTCCCGTGCCGACAACGCCAGGTACGACAGTGATGTTTGACCAGCGGGCTGAAAGCACATGTTCTTTCAGTACTGCGTCAACGTGCGGTATGAGGTATTCGGCGAGGTCAAGGAAAATTCCACCGAGTACAACAAGGTGAATGTCAATCAAGTTGATGTAGTCGGATAGGGCGAGTCCTAGCGCTTGTCCTGCGGCGTGTACTGCTGCTTGTGCGCGTGGGTCGTTGTTTCGTAACTGTTCAAGAAGGTCATCAATAGTGGCTGTGCTGGGTAACTCTGCTGTATGCAGAAGTGCTGCTAGGCCGGCATATTGTTCGAGGCAGCCGCGTGAACCGCAGGAGCATTGTGGCCCATTCGGGTCGACGGATACGTGTCCCAGCTCGCCACTCCAGCCTCGTCTGCCGAGGAATACGTCGCCTTCGAGGAGTATTGCGGAACCTATTCCGACTTCAGCTGATACGTAAATGAACGTACTGAGTTTTCCAAAAGCGATTTGGGCGAGTCCGCCGTAGTTTGCTTCGTTTCCGATTTTTACGTCAACGGGTCGTCCTGCGATGGGGTCTAGGGCGGCATTGATTGCGCTGGTGTCGATGGGGTCGAGGTTTTCCCATTCGAGGTTGGGGGCAACGCGCAGTGAGGATTTGTTTGGGTCGATGAGTCCAGGCAGGGCAATATTCACCCCCGCTATGACTGGCGTTGATTTACCGGGAACGCGGTGTTGGGTGGTTGCCTTGGCCACAAGGTCTGTTGCGATGTGGGCGAGTTGCTTCATGACAACGGTGGGGTCACTGGCTCGAAAATCGCCGGGAACTGTGATGCGTGCGAGTTCTTTTCCGGTGAGGTCGACGATGGTCCCACCGAGGTAAGAGACGTTTACTTCGAGTCCGATTCCAAAGAAGGTTCCTGATGCGGGTGTGAGGGGAACCGCTGGTCTACCAGCTTTTTTGGAGAAGACGGGGTCGAGTTCGGCGATGATGTGCGCGTCGACGAGGAGGTCGACGAGGGAGGAGACTGTGGCTCGTGTGAGGCCGGTGCGGGTTGCAACTGTGGCGCGCGAGATCGGTTCTGGGGCGGCAAAGATTTCTTTTGCAACAAGAGCGAGGTTTCGTTCGCGGAGTGTGTGTTGTCCGGCAGCGGTACTTACGGTCATGGTGTTGACCTTACCGAAAACCATGGTTAAGTTTAATCACACAACAAATATAGTTTCTCAACGAGGAGATCGAAAGATGACTCACCAAGACATCAAATTTTCATTCGGCCTATGGACAACAGGCTGGAGCGGACAAGACCAATTCGGCTCAGCAACCCGCGCACACCGCAATCCAGCCGACGATGTGCGGAAACTCGCCGAACTCGGTGCATGGGGATTCACCTTCCACGACGACGACGTCGTCCCATTCGGCTCAGACGAAACAACCCGAGCAGAACTCCTCGGACAGGTCAAGGACGCTGCTACCGAGACAGGACTCACCATCGAAATGGTGACAACCAACCTCTTCGGACACCCAGTTTTCAAAGATGGAGGCTTCACCTCAAACGACCGCAGCGTACGACGCTTTGCCCTACGCAAAGTCCTACGCAACGTTGACCTCACCGCTGAACTCGGCGCACAAACATTCGTCATGTGGGGCGGACGAGAAGGATCCGAATACGACGGAGCAAAAGACCTCCACGCAGCACTCGAACGCTACAAAGAAGGCGTAGACCTCGTCGCCAGCTACATCAAAGAAAAAGGCTACGACATCAAAATCGCTCTCGAACCAAAGCCAAACGAGCCACGCGGAGACATCTTCCTCCCTACAGTTGGACACGCACTCGGCTTCATCGCAGAACTCGAACACGGTGACATCGTCGGACTCAACCCAGAAACCGGCCACGAACAAATGGCAGGTCTCAACTACACTCACGGCCTCGCACAAGCACTCTGGGCAGACAAACTCTTCCACATTGACCTCAACGGACAACGTTCCATCAAATTCGACCAAGACCTCGTATTCGGGCACGGCGACTTGCTTTCCGCATTCTTCACCGTCGACCTCGTCGAAAATGGATTCCCAGCATCACCAGATGCGCCACGCTACACAGGGCCACGCCACTTCGACTACAAGCCATCACGCACCGAAACTGTCGAAGGTGTCTGGGACTCAGCACGTGCAAATATGGAAACATATTCACTACTTGCAGCAAAAACCAAGGCATACCGTGAAGACCCAGAAGTTAAAGCAGCCATGGAACAAGCAGGACTCTTTGAACTTGCAACACCAACGCTGAACGCTGGAGAAACCGTCGCAGACCTCCTCGCAGACACCGAATCATTCGAAAACTATGACGCAGACGCAGCAGCACAACGATCCTTCGGATTCGTGCGACTCAACCAGCTCGCGCTCAAACACCTGATTGGCTAACACACATGGCACGTCTTGTCGCAGGAGTCGACTCCTCGACTCAGTCATGCAAAATCGTCATCCGCGACGCAGAAACCGGAGCGCTCATCCGCTCCGGTGCTGCGCCCCACCCAGACGGGACATCAGTGCACCCACAACACTGGTGGACTGCA
Organism: Timonella sp. A28; assembly: GCF_051200815.1. Classification (GTDB taxonomy): domain Bacteria; phylum Actinomycetota; class Actinomycetes; order Actinomycetales; family Cellulomonadaceae; genus Timonella. The sequence goes on from NZ_CP195159.1 coordinate 2,363,981, forward strand.
TATCAAAAAGCAGTCGCCGCTGCCGGCGGACTTGACGATGTTGAAGCGATAGCAGTTGGTGGTCAACAACACGGAATGGTCGCACTCGACCACAACGGTGATGTCATCCGAGACGCACTGCTCTGGAACGACACACGATCAGCAGCTGCCGCACGCACCCTTATCGACGAACTTGGCGCTCTACGTGGAAAAGACGGTGCCGAAGCATACGCGCAAGAAATAGGGGTTGTTCCAGTCGCATCATTCACCGCAACAAAAGTTCGGTGGATGCGCGACAACGAACCAGAACACATGGACCGTGTAGCAGCGATCGTGCTGCCCCATGACTGGCTCATGTGGCAGATCATCGGTGCAGGTGGCACACCCGGGCATGCACGAGACCTTTCCGCGCTTGTAACGGACAGATCGGATGCTAGCGGCACAGCATACTTCAATGCAGTGACCGGCGAATATGACCGTGAACTGTTTGAACTTGCTGCAGGCCCCGACACCTTTGACCGTATTGTTTTGCCACGCGTGCTCAACCCCAACGAAGTAGCAGGGCGAACACCAGACGGTATTCTTGTTGCCCCAGGGGCAGGAGACAACGCAGGCGCAGCATTAGGTGTAGGAGCAGCCGCGGGAGACGTCGTGCTTTCCGTGGGAACCTCTGGCGTCGTTACTGCGGTATCTGACACTCAAGTAGTTGACCCAACAGGAAACGTGGCCGGTTTTGCGTCCGCAAACGGCAACTTTTTGCCACTAGTGTGCACCATTAACGCTTCACGCATTTTGGATGTGGCCTGCCGCATCCTTGGTGTCACGTACGACGAGCTCGCTGACCTTGCGTTGTCTGCGCAGCCTGGCGCGGGAGGAATCGCCATGATTCCGTACTTTGAAGGGGAGCGCACCCCTAATCGTCCTGAAGCGACAGGGTCCCTGCACGGCATGACGCTAGAGAACAGCACACCAGCCAATATTGCGCGTGCCGCGGTAGAAGCACTGTGCTGTTCACTTGCTGACGGCGTTGATGCACTGCGAGACCTCGGCGTAGCTGTGGAGCGTCTTGTGTTGATTGGTGGGGGCGCACAATCTCCCGCCACGCGGACAATCGCACCGCAAATATTTGCGATGCCAGTCATCGTTCCGGCAGCTGGTGAATATGTTGCTGATGGTGCGGCCCGGCAAGCAGCATGGACGCTTTTAGGAGGCACTCAACCTCCGGCATGGCCACTCGCCGGTGTTGAAACATACACTGCACAACCAGCTCCACATGTCAGAGAACAATACGCGCGCGCACGCGACCTGACGTAAAAACGGCAGCACATACAAGGTGGTGGTGAACCTACTCAGGTTCACCACCACCTTTATACATATGCGTCAGTGAACGTTTTGATAATCAAAGCGCCAACAACAACGATGAACACCCAACGCACAAACCTTGAACCTCGTCGCAACGCCAGACGCGCACCAATGAGCGCCCCAACAATATTGAGTACGGCTAACGGAATGGCAAGATGCCACCACACGTGCCCTGTTGCCGCAAAAAGAATAAGTGCAGCAAGGTTGGTGCCAACGTTGAGGATTTTGGAACTTGCGGACGCGTTGAGGAAGTCATACCCGAGCGCCCGGACAAAAAAGAACACGAAAAAGCTGCCCGTACCAGGCCCAAAAAAACCGTCGTAAAACCCGATAGCCACACCAATAGCGCACGCGAAGAACAGTTCATTTTTTCCTGCGAAGCGTGGGGTATGGTGGGCGCCAAGGTCTTTACGAGCAAGCGTGTACACAAAAACGGCAGCCAAAATTATGGGTAGCGCCTTGCGCAAAGACTCACCAGAAACGTGTGTTGCTAGAAAAGCGCCAGCAAAAGCCGCGATAAAAGCCACCGCTGCGGCAGGAAGAACGACGCGCCACCGTATATGAACGCGCTGCGCAAACTGAGTAGCAGCAATCCCCGTGCCCCATATGGCGGTTGCTTTGTTTGTGCCCAGCAGTGTCGGTGCTGCCGCTTGTGGAAATACCGAAAACAGTGCTGGCAAAAGGATCAGGCCACCACCACCAACAACGGCATCAATGAAACCCGCCAGCAGGGACGCTAGCCCCGCAATAATCCATTCCACACGACAACTTTATCTGCGGTTGAGGTGTTACACCCCGGCAGTGAACCCGTTTTGGCGCCACGCTTCATACACGGCTATAGAGGCAGCATTTGTGAGGTTGAGTGAACGCAGTGACGGCAACATTGGGATGCGCACTTCAGTCGTGACGCGTGGATGGTTGAGCACTTGCTGGCTCAAACCTGTGGGTTCAGGGCCAAAAAGTAGCAAGTCCGTGGGGTCGTATGTGATGTCGGTGAAGTTCGTGGTTGCTCGGGTTGTGAACGCAAAAACTCGTGACGACGGATACAAGTCGAATAGTGCATCAATGTTTGTGTGGACGTCCATGACCGCGAGGTCGTGATAGTCCAAACCTGCCCGTTTTAGTTTTGGTTCGGACAAGTCAAAACCTAACGGTTCAATAAGGTGCAGGCGGGCGCCAGTGATCGCAGCCAACCTGATTGCGTTTCCAGTGTTGCCGGCAATGCACGGCTCATGGAAAACAATGTGTGGCACTTGCGATGCGCTGGGGGCAACATGGACGGGCGCGCTGAGTGGTGGTTCTTCGTTCACAACACACCATTATCCTCGGGTAATTGCTCAGACGAAAATGGGGTTCACACGGTGTGTGAACCCCCGCGAAAATTTTTATGACCAACCAGCCTTGTTCGACCCCGATTCTCGCGAAATGCCCGTGTTATGCACGAGGCGTTCACCATACACTTCTTCATACACTTCAGCGGATATGTAGCAGATGGGTTCTAACTCTGCTTCGACCACCCAGACGGATGGGTCAGCATCGACCGCATCAAATACGTCTTTTCCTGCTGCGACGATGAAGCCTCTGCTGTACAAAAATCCGTCGTCGCTACCATCAACGTATTCGTGGACGTCTTCACGATCAATGTCATACAGTTTGTGTTCGAGGATTTCATCGAATGAGGCAAGGTCTTCTTGGGACAGTAAAGCGAGGGACTCTTGCAGGCTCATCACCATGAAGTCGCTCATCTCTAAGAGGCGATCTGCTGCCTGTTCTGCTTCTTCGGGGATGAGTAGTTTGTGGCGTAGTTCAGTTGCGCCAGCACCCCATGCGTGCGCGATGAGTTCCCAAAATTTTTCTTCATTCATGCCAGGTTCGACACGGTGAGGGTCGTCTAAAGAATTAGGCGATTCAGCTGACCGCGCGCTATGAAAAGTGAAATTTGGTGAACGGTTACGGCTCAAAAATGCCACAGTCACAATGAAACCAAGGAGGGCAAGCGAGAAAACAACAGCGAACAGTGGGCCGGGAGTATCAGTCATGGCAGGCTCCTATCAGTGTGAAATGGCGGGTAATGAACCTGTCATTTCGGTGTGGCCGCAACCATAGGGCCACGCAACGTGTCCTCATACTTCGACCCTACCGTTTTGTGCACGAAATGTAAGGTCGAAAACAGGCACGACCTGCACCCTTTAATATCCACACCGCTGGATTTCTATGTTTTGGGGTTTGTGTAGCTTGTGTTGATCGCTGCTGTTACCGGAAATTCAACGTCGCTGTCGCCAAAAAGTAGTGTTCCTGCGCGTTGTGCGGCTTTGGTGACGAGTTCAGCGACCTGCTGGGCAAGATGCGTAGGCGTGTGGATGAGGATTTCGTCGTGGAGGAAAAAGACGAGGTGCGGTCCCTGCTCAACGCGAGCGTCAACTGTGGCGGTTGTTTCTGCTTCGCGTAGGGTGAGCTGCCATAAATCTTGGCGCACCTGAGCCATCCAACATAATGCCCATTCAGCGGCTGTGCCTTGGCAAATAAAGTTGCGGGTAAAGCGCCCATAACTGCGGGCGCGCGCCATACGGTCCCGGGTACTGGTGGGGTCGTCTCCTTCGCCTGTTTGTTCGAAAACCCCTGGCAGTGATGTGCGGCCAAGCCACGTATGTACTGTTCTGCCTTGTTCGCCTGCGCGCGCCGCATTTTCGACGAGAGCCATAGCGCGCGGGAAAGCAATCTTAAATTTGGGTAAGACTTGAGCGCTCACCCCGGTGGTGCCACCGTACATGGCCCCTAGCATTCCGTATTTGGCGTGTTCACGAGATTCAACTACGCGCGCATTAACGATTTCTTGGTACATGTCATGCCCTCGTCCAGCCTGAGCCATTGCGTGGTCGTGACTCATTGCGGCAAGAATGCGAGGTTCGAGTTGGGCGGCGTCTGCAATAACGAACGTCCACCCTTCGTCGGCGACGATAGCGGGCCGCACAAAGTGGGGGAGTTGGAGTGCCCCACCGCCGTCTGCACCCCACCTTCCGGTTGCGGCACCTCCTGGGACGTAGATGGGGCGGAAGCGACCGTTTTTGATCCATTCATCCATCCACGTCCAACCGTTAGCGCTTAGCATTCTGCTTAATTTTTTGTATTCCAGCAGGGGTGGGATGACAGGGTGGTCTATGTCGCGGATTTCCCACTTGTTTGTGCTGTTTATTTTTAATCCGGCGCGCTGCAGGGTTTTGAGGAGTTCGCGTGGTGAATCGGGGTTGAGGTTTGGTGCGTCGAGGATAGAACGTAGCGTGCGGGCGAGGTCTTCTAAAGCGTGTGGGCGAAAACCTGGTTGAGGGCGCGGGCCTAACACTGCGGTGAGGATGTCATTGTGAATGTCGCGGTTCCATGGCACGCCGGCGTGTGTCATTTCTGCTGCGGTGAGTGTTCCAGCAGATTCAGCGGCAATTAAAAACTGGAGGCGACCGCGTAGGTGGGGTTCGGCGGTGTTAAGTACGTGTAGTTGTCGCTGAAACTCTGCGACAGGATCAATTGCCACATGTGGTGTGGAAGGAAAGAGTCCGTCTGTGGGTTCAGGGGCGGGGCCATTCCATAGGGTTGTTTCGGCGAGGTTTGTGCCTGACATGAACGCTGTTGGGTCAACCCACGCCGCGTTTTTTAAGATTGCTCGGGCTTTGCGTAGGTCCCAGCATTTCTCTACGCGTATGCCGTGTGCAAGTAGGGTGCGGTAGGTTGTCGCTGAGTCGGCCCATACCCAACGGGGGTGGTGTTCGCGTTCTTGCGTATGTACCCAGCCCGGAAACTCGTGTGCGGGAATGGTGTGGTTGTGCAGGGTGGTTAAAGTTCCAGACTGGAAGTCTGGTTCGACAAGAACCGCAAGGAACTCTTCGTCGTGTGGAGCAAGAACGTAGTGCACTCTTCTATTGTGCCCCCACCCACGAACTTTTCAAACATATGTTCGAATATTAGTGTGTGTTCGTTTGTCTAATGACGGATTCACGGATGGTGAGTTCCATGGGTAAGGCGTGATCAGTTACGGTGTGGCCGTTGCGTAGTGCGGTGAGTTCGGCAAAAACTGTGTGGGCAATGTCGCTGATCGGCTGTGCGATTGTTGTGAGTTGTGGACGCAGCCATGCGCCTACTTTGATTCCGTCAAAGCCGATAAGTGAGAGGTCTTCGGGGACTCGAATCGAATATTGTGATGCCGCCGAAATGACCCCGATGGCGACGATGTCGCTTGAGATGAACGCCGCTGTGGGTTGGTGGGAGAGCTGCTTGAATTGGGTGAGTACGCTCGCCCCAAATTTTTCTGAGTAGGGCCCGTGGAACATGATCGCAGGATCAACCTCGAGGCTGTTTGCTGTGAGTGCTGCTTCGTATCCTGCTTGGCGTTGACGTGCGGATAGTAGGTCGGTTGGCCCGCCTATGTGGGCGATCTGCGTGTGCCCCATGGAAATCAGGTAGTTGGTTGCTTGAAAAGCTCCCGCAAAGTTGTCAGCTCCAATGAAGGGCAGGGTGGAGGTGTTCGTGCGTTCGATGGGTTCGTCAGCGACAACGACGGGGAAGCGCGCAGCAAGATCGTCAAGGTGGGGGTTGTCTTTGCTCATGCCTACATATACGGCGCCGTATATTTCGTGTTCGCTTTCTAAAAGCCTGCTGACGATATCTGTTTCGTTTTTTGTATCCCCACCGCTAAGTGTGATGTGTGGTTCAAGTCCGCGGGCGGTTGCAGCGTAAGACAAGGCTTCTGCTAGCGAGGCGAAATAGGGGTTTGCTAATTCCGGCACGATGATGATGACGGTGTGGCTCACGGTGGCGGTGGGAGGTGTGGCGCCAAGTGTGCGCATGGCCTCAAGGATTTTAGATTCGGTGTCTGGTTTGAGTGTGAGTTCGCCCTTGAGGTAGCGAGAAACAGTGGAAACTGACAAGCCTGCAACGCGGGCAATGGCTGAATAGGATGCCATGTTTTCCCCTTTTTAAATGTTTTGTGTTCTCGCCTCGAAGAGAGTTCGTGTGCGGTCGTTGCGGAATTTTGTGATTCATCCTATGCTACATGAACATGTTGTTGCGCAAATTGTGCGCAAAGATTTGCGGAGGTTTGGAATGGCAAAAGTTTTACTGGCAGGCGAATCTTGGGTAAGTGCTGTCGTCGACCATAAAGGGTATGACGCTTTTCCACACACCCAAGTGCACATTGGATGCGCAAAGTTTCTAGAAGTTTTGCGCAAAGCCGGGCACGACGTTACCCACCTTAAATCGCACGACGTCGCAGAAGAATTCCCACTCACACGCCAAGAACTCGACAACTACGACGTCATCATCCTGTCCGACATCGGATCAAACACACTGCTCCTACCACCACAAGTATTCGAAGACGGACGCCCCACCGCCAACCGATTCACCCTCCTCAAAGAATGGGTACACGACGGAGGCGGACTCATGATGGCAGGCGGCTACCTCAGCTTCCAAGGATTCCAAGGCATGGCCAACTACGCAGGAACCGCCATCGAAGAAATCCTGCCCGTCAACATCAGTAGGTGGGACGACCGCAAAGAAACCCCCGAAGGCATCAGCGGACACCTCACCACACACGACCACGACATCGTCAACAACCTCGACGACACATGGCCAATACTGCTCGGCTACCAAATCCTCGAACCCAAAGAAGACGCACACGTCCTCGCAGAAATCGAAGGCAACCCACTACTCGCAATCCGCACAGTAGGACAAGGACGCACACTCGCCTTCGCATCAGACATCTCCCCACACTGGGCACCAGAAGAATTCATGTCATGGAACGGCTACCAAACCCTCTTCGACAACTGCGTCACCTGGCTCGCCCGATAGAATCAAACCCACACAAGTAAAGGAAGAGAGCAATGGCGCTTTCCAACAAGCCTGACCTCGCGGCACCACACACACCAGAAAAGAAAGAAGCCTCAGTAGGCTTCGCCGCAGGAGTATTCGTACTCCTCACAATCCTCGCCGGAATGCTCGGGCCCATGCAATCCGCAGTAAACGGCCAACTCGGAAAAACAGTCGGCGACGGCCACCTTGCCGCAGTCATCTCATTCGGTTCCGGGCTCATATTCATGCTGGTTGTCGTACTCTCACGCACCAAAACCCGAAACGCCCTCGTCGCACTCCCCGGACAACTACGCCGACGCGTCATCCCATGGCCCAACTTCTTTGCCGGACTATGCGGAGCCGTCATCGTCCTCTCCGAAGGCGTCTCAGTCGGCGCACTAGGAGTCGCAACATTCCAAACCTCACTCATCTCAGGAATGGTCATCTCCGGTGTCCTCTGCGACCGACTCGGAATCGGAGCGAACTTCAAACAAGCACTCAACGCTCCCCGAATCATCGGAGCACTCCTCGCCATCGTCGCCACCATCCTCGTCGTCTCACCTAACTTCCAAGCACCACACGTCATCGCCCTCGCGATCCTCCCATTCGTCGGAGGTCTCCTCGCCGGATGGCAGCCAGCCGGAAACTCAAACATCGGCAAACTCGCAGACTCCATGCTCGTCTCCATCACATGGAACTTCATCGTCGGATTCACCGCACTCACACTCGTCTTCATCATTCGTGTGATGGCAGGATCTGCACAATTCGTCCTTCCAGAAGCATGGTGGATGTACCTCGGCGGACCACTCGGACTAGCCTCAATCGCAGCCATGGCACTACTCGTACGCCACCTCGGACTACTCCTGCTAGCGCTCGCATCAACAGCAGGTCAGCTCATCGGTTCGGTCATGATCGACTCGCTCATTCCAAGCCTCGGCCACACCGTATACGCGGTAACAATCATCGGTGCGTTGGTGGCGCTCGTCGCATCAGGCGTCGCAATGATTCCATCCAAAAAGATGACAAAAAATCATGATGAGAAAGCTGCGCTGGCATGACAACCAACGAACCTACCCTCATCACAGTGCTCGGCGAAGTCCCACAATCCCAAATGGGTCTCACGCTCCCGCACGAACACCTCTTTAATGATCTGTCCAGCGTTGTTGACGAACCCTCCTACGAGTTCTCAAAAATGCTGGTAGGGGCAGATGTTGACCCATCACTGATGTGGGCGCTGCGACAGGACCCATACTGTTGCGCAGACAACATCGCTCCGAAACCCGTGGACAATGTCGTCACAGAAGTGCAAGCCTTCGCGAATATCGGAGGACGCACAATCGTTGACGCAACCGGAACAGCAGCAATCGGGCGCGCACCTGAAAAACTCGTTGCTGTTGCGAAAGCTACCGGGCTCAACGTTGTTATGTCCACGGGTCCTTATCTTGAAAAGTTCGAAGGCAAACGCATCACCGCGCGAACCATCGATGAACAAGCCAGCGAAATGGTTGCTGAACTCCAAACCGGAGTAGCAGGCACAGGAATCCGCGCAGGCATGATCGGTGAGATCGGTGTTTCACCGTTCTTCACCGAAGCAGAACGAGGCGCGCTACGAGCCGCCGCAATCGCTGCAACCGAATGCCCAAACATTGCGTTAAACATCCACATGCCAGGCTGGCAGCGACGTGGCGACGAAGTGCTTGACCTCGTGCTCAACGAAGTCGGAGTGGCACCACATAAAGTGTCACTAGCGCACTCTGACCCATCAGGGAAAGACACCGAATACCAGCATCGACTACTCGACCGTGGCGTATGGCTGGAATTCGACATGATCGGGCTAGACATCACCTTCCCTAAAGAAGGTGTATCTCCCACTCCCGACGACACAGCAACAGCCATCAGCGGGCTCATCGAAGCAGGATACGACAAGCAAATCGTCATGTCACACGATCTGTTCCTGAAACAAATGTGGACACAAAACGGAGGAAACGGCTTCGCCTACGTTCCAAACGTTTTCTTAGAACTACTCAAATCAAAAGGTGTCTCACAAGAAATCTGTACACGGCTCGTGACAGAAAACCCACAGCGCCTGCTCACACGCTAAAACTGTGTATATGGAGCGGAACTGCCTTTGTGCGGTTCCGCTCCATGCTTTTAAGGAGAAAAAGAGTGAGAAACTCAGTCGTAGTTGTTGGATCAATCAATGCAGACCTAAGCGTTCGGGTCGTGCGGCATCCAAAACCTGGTGAGACAGTTTCAGGGGCAGGAGGCACGATTCTTGCTGGCGGTAAAGGCGCTAATCAAGCCTGTGCTGCCGCACGTTTAGGCGCCAACGTCACACTGATCGGCGCAGTTGGTGCAGATGCCTATGCTCAACCAGCTCTTGCCGTGTTAAGCACTACACCAGCTGACTTGACTGCCGTAGCTCAAGAAACTGATGTACCTACGGGACTTGCTATCGTCACATTAGACGATGCAGGGGAGAACTCGATCGTTGTTATTCCGGGTGCGAATGCCAAAATAACTGACGAATTTGTGCACGACCACAGGAACACCATTGCCAACGCTCATGTGGTTGTGTTGCAAGGGGAAATTCCCTCGTCGGGAATCGAAGAAACTGCCGTCCACGTGACCCAGCGTCTGGTTATTAATCCCGCTCCAGTTCTCTTGTTAAGCAGTGAACTGTTGGCAAAAGCCGACCCTATAGTTGTGAACGAGCACGAAGCCGTAGAGATTCTTACGCTTCACGGGCAGCCTGCCAGCAACCCGCACGATTACGAAAACGTGGCACGAGAACTCCTAGCCCTCGGCGTAAAAAGCGCGATCATCACATTAGGAGGAGAAGGCTCAATTATTGCCCAGGAAAATGAAATCGTGCGAATCCCCGCGACAAAAGCACACACAGTCGTTGATACGACCGGTGCGGGAGACGCTTTTGTGGGGTCGTTGTCCTATCGTCTTGCAGAAGGCGACGATCTCATCACCGCTGCACGTTATGCCAGCCGCGTTGGCGCGTTTGCGGTGCAAAAAGCAGGCGCACAAGCATCGTATCCAGATGCTTGTAGTGAGCTGCCGCAATAGTGCATGAAAACCTGTGGATAATGCGACAAGCACTATAAGCACCCGTAGTATCTTAAGCACTGCTTTAGTCCTGAAAAATATAAATTAGGAGTTTCAATGACGAAAAAGATACTTTCCGGGATTTGCGCTCTAACATTGTCAGCAGGCATGATCGCCACGGTAGCACCAGCGCACGCAACCACAAAAAATTATGGCGGCTGCGCACTCACAGTGAAGAGCTACAGCACACACACTGTTGCAACAACAAAAAACTGTGCTTGGGCGATCGCTTGGACCAAGGGGCGCACCGCACAGGGAAAAGTGTTATGGACCCGCGGGCCGCAAGGAAGCACATCAGTGACACCGCGTTTTCCCTCTGCAATGAAAACTGGAAGTTACGGGCAAAACCCATGGCTTCGTGCACGTGGCTTGATGATGAGAGGCTAAGGGGACCTCACACTGATGCGAACATATAAATCTCGCATACTCGTGGCGTGCACATCGTTGTTCTTTACCTGCGGGATCGTTACAGGCTGCGCTGAACCGCACGCTGATGTGAATCCATACGAAGCCGAATTCACGCAAGCAATGGCCGCAGCAGAAACCGATTTTGAGCGTTCCGTGCTTCAAGACGGAAAAATAACGCAAGCCGAAATCGACGAGGCACACGACCTTTACGGTCAGTGCTTAAACGAAAACGGCCTTGATTTTACGCGTGACAATAACGGTGGAATGCAGATCGTTACGCGTGAAACAGAACCTGAAGACGCTGAGCAGGCGGAAAACTTCTCGAATAAGTACATGAAGATCATTGCAGAGTGCGGGCGAGGCACCATCGATATTATTTCTGACCTCGATGCGCGAATGCGGATCAATCCGTTGAAGGAAGACTATGCAACTATTGTCGTCGAATGTTTTATCCGAACCGGCTTGCGAGATTCGAACTACACGGTAGAAGACTTCGAAAACGAAGACGACAGCACGTTTGTTGATGAAATAGATTTCGATCAAGAAACGGCCTGTTTGAACTCTCCAAAAACGACAGGTTAAACGCAACAAAAAGGTGGGGAACAAGCAATATTGCTTGTTCCCCACCTTACGTCACGAGTGGATTACTTTACGTCGTCGTCAACCCAGTCAAGGGTCTTTGCAACGGCTTTCTTCCACAACCGGTATTGACGTGCGCGCTCATCTTGAGTCGCCGATGGAGCCCACCGCTTGTCTTCAGCCCAGTTGCGGCGAACGTCGTCTTCACCGTTCCAGAATCCAACAGCGATACCAGCTGCGTAAGCTGCACCGAGCGCTGTAGTTTCTGCAACCTTTGGACGAATAACCTCAACGCCGAGCTGGTCTGCTTGGAACTGCATGAGAAGTTCGTTAGCGACCATTCCGCCGTCAACCTTCAACTCGGTGAGTTCTACACCAGAGTCAGCGTTCATAGCGTCCACAACTTCACGGGTTTGGAAAGCAACAGCTTCCAAAGCAGCGCGGGCAATGTGGTTCTTGTTGACATAACGGGTGAGGCCTACGATGGCACCACGTGCGTCTGGGCGCCAGTGTGGTGCAAACAGGCCTGAGAACGCTGGAACAATGTATGCGCCACCGTTGTCGTCTACCTTGCGTGCAAAGTATTCAACGTCAGGTGCGTCCTCGAACATGTCTAGGTTGTCGCGCAACCATTGAATGAGTGAGCCAGTAACTGCGATGGAGCCCTCAAGCGCGTATACGGCTGGAGCGTCACCAATCTTGTAGCATACGGTGGTGAGCAGCCCATTCTTGGAGTGGATTGGCTCAGTTCCGGTGTTCATGAGCATGAAGTTTCCGGTGCCGTATGTGTTCTTGGCGTTACCGATCTCAAAGCATGCTTGACCGAAGGTCGCTGCTTGCTGGTCACCGAGAATACCGGAAATTGGGACTCCAGGTACTAGGCCAGTCTTGCGGCCGTGTCCGTAAACCTCAGAAGACGATTTGATTTCTGGGAGCATCGACTTTGGCACGCCGATGGCTTCGCACATTGCGTCGTCCCACTGCAAGGTCTCAATGTTCATAAGCAGTGTGCGGGAAGCATTGGTGACGTCGGTGACGTGTACGCCGCCTTCTGTGCCGCCACTCATGTTCCACAGTACCCACGTGTCGGTGGTGCCGAACAAGAGGTCGCCGCGGTCAGCTGCTTCACGTGCGCCCGGTACGTTGTCGAGAATCCAGCGTACTTTTGGTCCAGAGAAGTATGTTGCAAGAGGGAGACCAGTTACCTTCTTGTACCGGTCTGCACCTTGGTCGCCTGCGATTTCGTCAACAATTTTTTGGGTACGGGTGTCTTGCCACACGATCGCGTTGTAGACAGGTTTTCCGGTTTTCTTGTCCCACACGACCGCTGTTTCGCGCTGGTTGGTAATACCAACGGCCGCGACATCCTCGTGTGTTGCGTTTCCGCGGGTGAGTGCAAGGCCCACAACTTCACGAACGTTGTTCCAGATTTGGTCAGGATTGTGCTCAACCCATCCAGCCTGAGGGAAGATCTGGTCGTGTTCTAGTTGACCCACCGAATGGATAGTGCCGTCGTGCTTGAACAAGATTGCACGGGATGATGTCGTTCCTTGGTCAATTGCGAGAACGTACTTCTTAGCCATGAGATCTGCTTTCTTCATTGAAGCGAGTGGGAGTGGTTCTGGGGGATCTATGCAAGATGTGACGAGCGGCTGGAAAAGTGTTGGTTGTGTCCAGCCGCTCGTCAGGAATGGTTAGGCTGGAATCCAGTTGAGGCCGTTTGCCACGAGACCTGCAACGACACCACCGACGATGGGTCCAACGATAGGAACCCATGAGTAACCCCAGTCGCTCGAGCCTTTGTCTTTGATAGGAAGCAATGCGTGAGCGATACGTGGACCGAGGTCACGAGCTGGGTTGATGGCGTAACCGGTTGGTCCACCGAGGGACATACCGATTGCAACCACGATGAGGGCAACGGCTAGTGGGCCGAGCGCTGAAGGGCTGCCACCTGCGATGAGAACCCAGAACACAAGAACGAATGTTGCGACTGCCTCTGTAACGGTGTTCCACAGTGGGTTGCGGATTTCTGGTCCGGTAGCAAACACTGCAAGTTTGAGGCCAGCGTCGTCGGTGGCGTCAAAGTGTTGCTTGTAGACGAGGAACGCAACAACGGCTCCGAGGAAAGCACCAATGAGTTGTGCGCCGATGTAGGTGCTGATGCTTGCTGCATCGACTGGAATACCAGGTACGAATTCTTCTGCACCACTCGCTACGATACCGAGCGTTACAGCAGGGTTGATGTGCGCTTGTGATTTGTATGCTGCGTAGACACCAGCGAAGACTGCGAATCCCCAACCAAAGGTGATGAGAACCCAACCGGTGCTATTACCCTTTGTTTTTCCCAGTACTTGGTTTGCAACAACACCAGCACCAAGAAGGATCAGTATTGCGGTTCCGAGGACTTCCGAGAGGAAGATATCTCCTAGTGAAACTGTATCCATTGTTTCCTACTCTTTCTGACTACATTGTCTGTGGAGCCGAGCTGACCTGCGCGGTCGTTATGACGGGCCGACTCCGAGTGGGTATCTTCTCACGTGTGTGAGAACTATGCGTTAGATCGATTCCATGGGGGAAAGATCGTGTGTTTCGAGCCGAACTGTTTCTGCTGATTCGTCGTCAGGTTCTTGCTCGGCCGCAGCTTCAGCCTGTGCGCGGTCACGGTAGGCTGTTTTCTCTCGTTCTGCAGTTGTTGTGTCCCAGCCGAGAACGGAAGCAGCGATCTCTGTAATGTCGTTTAGGGCTTTTAAACCTCTGTCTGCGTATTCGTAGTTGATCCTAGTGCGATGAAGCATGACGTCTTCGAGGTGAAGCACCCCTTCATGCGCTACCGCGTAATAGATTTCAGCGCGAAGGTATGCTTCTGCGCCATTGACTGGTTGTGCCATGGATGGATCTTCGTTGCAGATGGCGACGATTTCATTGATCATCGACCCATAGCGGTGCAGCAAATGTTCGACCATTTGCCGTGACCAGCCAAACTTTGTTTGGTATGCGCGCGTCTGGTTTTTCATTGCGGCAAGACCAACTGCTCCAAGGAGTGGAATGTTGTTTGTGACGGAGGGTTTTGTTGCTGCCTCTGCGCCGAGGGCAAAGTCAACTGCGTCTTCTGCCATAACCCGGTATGTGGTGAGTTTTCCGCCAGCGATAACGGTGAAGCCTGGGTTGGGGGAGGCAACAGTGTGTTCGCGGGAAACCTTGGCGGAGGATGTTCCTTCTTTGACTTCAGGTTGAAGTAGGGGCCTCAACCCAGCGAACGTACCGATAATGTCGTCGCGGGTGATGGGGTCTGAAAGGACTGCGTTGGCGTGTTCGAGCACGTAGTCGATGTCCGCTGACGTTGCGACAGGGTGTTGAAGTTCTTGTTTCCACGGGGTGTCCGTGGTGCCGATGATCCAATAGCGTGACCATGGGATTACGAAGAGCACAGATTTTTCGGTTTGAAGGATGAGTCCCGAGGTGCCTTTGATGCGGTCGCGTGGCACAACAATGTGGACGCCTTTGGATGCGAGAACTTTCAAGCCGCCGGTGCCGCCGGCAAGGGCTTCAGTTTTTTCTGTCCATACGCCGGTCGAGTTGATGACGTGTTTGGCGTGGACGGTAAAAGTTTCGCCGGTTTCGAGGTCTTTAAGAACAGCGCCGTTGACGCGACCAGCTGGTGATTTTGTTAGTTCGAGGACTTGGGTGCGTGGTAGTGCGTGTGCACCGTAGCTCGCTGCTGTGCGCACGAGGGTGAGGACAAGGCGTGCGTCGTCGACTGAGCCGTCCCAGTATTCGATGGCTCCAACGGCTGCGTCGTGGCGTAGGCTTGGGAATTTCTTTTGCATGCCCTGGCGTGAATAGTGCCTGTGGAACGGCATGGCTCGCTTGCCTGGGGCGAGTGAAGCCAAAATGTCGTACAACATGATTCCGGCGCCGATGTAGGGGCGTTCATACTGTTTGACCAGCGGGAAGAGGAAAGGAACTGGCTTGACGAGGTGAGGCGCTAGCTTGTTGAGGAGTAGGTCGCGTTCGGTGAGTGCTTCGTGCACGAGCGAAAAGTCGAGCATTTGCAGGTAGCGCAGTCCGCCGTGAACAAGTTTTGAGGAACGGCTGGATGTTCCACTAGCCCAGTCTTGTGCTTCAACGATTGCGGTGTCGAGGCCGCGCGTGATGGAGTCGAGTACGATTCCAGCGCCAGTGACACCACCACCGATGACGAGTACGTCGAGGGGCGACTCAGCTGTTGTTGCTTTGAGTGCTTCAAGGGAGCGTTGGCGTGACTGTGGTGTCAGGGAGGCGTTTGAGCTTGCGGAAGACATCGGTGTCCTTTCGAGGGGTTCTCTCGACGTATTTACAAAACTTCCACCAAACGGAACGGTTGCGCAACTTGAATGCACAAATGTGCAAGACTTGGGTATGGCATATCGAGACCAAGATATCCTCCGTGCCGCGTCAATGTACTACTTGCAAGACGTAAAAATGGAGACAATTGCACGGCATTTAGGGACTTCGCGGTCAACAGTGTCACGCATGATTAAAGAAGCGCGAGCATCTGGTCTCGTCGAAATAAATCTGCGTCCCACGCAATCTCGTGCACCAAGTATCAGGCAGCATTTTCGTGAAGTGTGGGGAGTTGAGGCTTTTGTGGTACCTATCGTTGAAGCCCGCTCTGCAGAAGCGCGGCACGAGCAAGTCGCAATGACATGCGCGAAACTCGTAACCAACTGGTTTCAATCCGAAATGGTACTTTCTGTCGCATGGGGGACAACCCTATCTGCCGTGGCCAGACACCTGCCGCGCAAACAAACACACGGTGGCGCAGTCGTGCAATTAAACGGTGCCGCAAACACTAGAACCTCAGGAGTGTCGTACGCCGGCGACCTCATTGCTGCTTTTGCTGAAGCGTTAGAAGCACACGCTGTCTATTTTCCCGTTCCAGCTTTCTTCGATTACGAACACACGAAAGAAGCGATGTGGCAGGAGCGCTCCATACGACGAGTTTTAGAAATGCAACAAGCCTCAGACATCGCCCTATTCTCGGTGGGTGCTCTTACAGGAGGGCTCCCGTCGCACGTCTACTCAGCCGGATATCTAGAATCCGATGATGTTGCTGTACTTGATGAAGAAGGCGTCGTCGGTGACGTGTGCACTGTTTTCCTACGGGAAGACGGCACATACGCAGACATCCCGTTGAATCGACGAGCAACGGGACCGAACCCCGCGCAACTCGCAAAAATTCCGCGCAGAGTGTGCGTGGTCGCCGGCGATAACAAGATCACGCCGTTACGCGCAGCATTACGCGCAGGTGTCATAACGGACCTGATTATTGACGAAGTGACAGCCACAAAATTCCTTGTCCACGAGTAACACGTGAGCAGACGCGATATGGACGATGCACGCACGAGCCAAGTTATAGGCGTACATTCATCAAATGTGAGTACTATTGCGCCATTCACTATCCGTCCAGCATTACCAAAAGACGTACCTGCAATTCGTGCACTGGTTGAACCGTACGCAGCACAACGCATTTTGATTGCTAAAGAGGCCGTTACATATTACGAAGCTGTGCAGGAGTTTGTTGTTGCCCAGCGTGGTGACGACCCGCGCGATATTGTCGGTTGCGGTGCTTTACACGTCATGTGGGAAGAGCTTGCAGAAATACGCACTCTCGCAGTGGCTGAAGAAAATCTTGGCCACGGAATAGGGCACAAACTCGTCGCTGAGCTTATTAAACGGGCGCGCACATTCGAACTGAAACATGTTTTTTGTTTAACGTTTGAAACCCACTTTTTTGAACGCCACGGATTTAAATCCATTGAGGGAACACCCGTTGGTGTCGACGTATACGCCGAACTATTACGATCGCACGACGACGGAATCGCAGAGTTCCTCGACCTAGCGCGGGTAAAACCAAACACGCTCGGTAACACTCGCATGCTGCTTGAACTGTAACTAGGTGCGGTTGGCGTTCGGGGTTTAGTTCGGAAGGCTGTACGCTTCACCGTCTTGTTCGACGAGGCCGTCTTCTACCAGCGAACCCAAACAACGCTCTAACTGCGAGAGATCAGGCCATACAAGATCAATGCGTGGTCGAATTACAGGGCCGTGCTCTTCACGCAAAAGTTTCATAATTTTGCCGCGCACTTGACGATCTGTTCCCGTAAATTTTTGCGGGTTTCGTTTATGTGCGTGCTCGTCTTGCGGGAAACCTGACAGCCGCCATGCACATAATTCACGCACTGGGCACTGATCGCATAAAGCGGTGCGAGCCGTGCACACGATTGCCCCTAATTCCATTGATGCTTCAGCCCACAACACGGCATCGTCAGCGGATTCGGGTGTAATTGCGCGTGCAAAAGCTTTTTCCGCACTGGAATACGTGGGGTGAGGTAGAGCCTGCCCAAGGAACACTCGCGCACTCACCCGACGAATATTTGTGTCAACAACTGTCGCTCGCTTGCCGTACGCAAAAGACAAGATAGCAGCCGCCGTATAGTCACCAATCCCAGGTAGCCGGACAAGCTCATCATACGTGTCAGGAACTTGACCGCCATGATTGTCTACGACGACACGTGCACATTCTTGCAGCCGCAAAGCACGCCGAGGGTATCCCAAAGAAGCCCATTCTCGTAAGACCATAGCCGTTGATGCAGCAGCCAGATCAGCGGGCTCAGGCCACAACTCCAGCCATCGTCGCCAAATAGGTTCCACGCGGGAAACAGGGGTTTGCTGAGACATTACTTCACTCAACAACACCGCCCACGGCGACGTGTCTGACACACGCCACGGCAGCGGACGCTGCTCAGCAAGAAACCACTGCCCAACAATGCGTTGCACTTGGGCAACTTGAACAGAAGGAACAGACGAAAAAACAGGATGACTAACCGGACCACGCACACCATATTGTGGCACGAAGCAACCCGCAGCGGCGCGCCACAGAGACATAGAACACAACCCGCCGTATTTTAGGGTGCATGGAGCCACACTCTGGGCATGACGACACCACCAACAGTGAAGACTACGACACTGAAGCACCCGGCAACGGAGCCCCTCCTAAAACTCCACAATGGGTGTACTGGATGCGACGGATCCTTGCGCTTGTCATCGTCGGTGCGCTCATTGTTCTTGTCGTTTTTGCGGTCAAAGCAGTCCTGAACGTGTTCAGCTCAGATGAACCGGAAAAGCAAAGCACATCGTCTGCCACTACAGACTCAGACAAGAAAAAAGACTCCACACAAGAACCAGCAACCCCAACACCTGATGAGACCACCCAAGCAGCACAGAGGCCACAAGCATGTGACCCTGCCCAGATCAAACTCACGGTATCTACCGCGTCGAAAGAGTTGCCGGCAGGAACACCCATGACATTCACGTTGCAGGCTTCATACAAAGGCGAAGAACCGTGCATTCTTGACGTGTCGGCTCAAGAAACAACCGTCACCATGTATTCCGGAGAAGACCGAATTTGGGCGCGCTCCGACTGCGACGCCACGGGAAGCAAACCGATGTATATGGAAAAATCTGCAAAAGCGACGCTCAACATCGCCTGGGATGGACAACGATCAACCAAGAAATGCGCTGACGACCGCCCACTTGCTAAAGCCGGAACATATCGTGTTGTCGCACAATACGAAACCGCTAAAAGTAAAGACCTAGTCTTTCAACTCACTAAATGATGACGCACTAGCGTGAGGCTACACGTAACGCACGCTACACGTAACGCTCTAGGATGCTCGACTCAGCAAGCCGAGAAAGCCCTTCACGTACTGCACGGGCACGCTGCTCACCGACACCATCAACAGCCATGAGATCTTCAATGGTTGCAGCAAGTAACTTTTGCAACCCACCAAAATGAGAAACCAAACGGTCAACAATGGCACCCGGAAGGCGTGGAATGCGGGCCATCATGCGATAACCATGTGGTGCAACAGCGGCATCTAATGCTTCGCCGCCGCCAGGCAGCCCAAGAATCCGGCCGATTTGGCTGAGATCAAGTAACTCTGTGGAATCTAGCTTCGCTAATGCTGCAAGCGTTTCAGATACAGAATGTCCCTTGCGTGACGTGTCAACGTAGTCACGCAACACGAGTTCACGGTCAGAGACAATCGCACCGATTAACTCGTCGTGCTGCAAAGCGAGAAGGCGGCCTTCAGTACCCAATTCGACAACATAGGAGGCAACCTCGTCAGAGATACGCCCAACCATTTCAAGACGCTGCACAACCATACACACGTCACGTACGGTGACGAGGTCTTCGATTTCGAGAGCAGACAGAGTTCCACTGACCTCGTCTAAACGGGCTTTATACCGTTCAAGGGTCGCAATAGCTTGGTTAGCTCGCCCCATAATCGTGTCTGGGTCTTCTAGCACGTAACGTGTGTTGTTGAGGTACACGGCAATAATGTGCATGGACTGCGAGACAGAAATGACCGGCAACCCAGTTTGCTTAGCTACCCGCTCAGCCGTCCGGTGACGCGTACCGGACTCAGAAGTTTCAATAGTCGGGTCTGGCAGCAACTGCACTGCGGCACGACGAATATGACCCCCATAGCCATCGAGCACGACAGCACCATCCATCTTGCACAGTTCGCGCAGGCGGGTGGACGAAAACTCGACGTCAAGTTCAAAGCCACCCGTAGAGATCGTGGTGACAACTTCGTCATAACCTAAAACAATGAGCGCGCCCGTGCGTCCACGCAGGATACGTTCTAATCCGTCGCGTAGTTCAGTGCCGGGGGCAACCGCCGCGAGTGTTTCGCGCAGGAGTTCATCATGATGTCCGGGGGTGTTCGCCACAAAGGACATTTTACGTTGTTTTCCTCAAAGAGATGATGAAGTAGCGGGTGTTTTGTGCGGTGACGTGCATCGGAAGAACTCCCCTGATTGTTAGTGGGCGCGTTGAACAGCCTCAAACACCGTGTGAGCTTGCAAAAGTTGCATACCAGCAGGCGCTTCAAGGTGTGCACTCGCCGGAACAATTGCACGAGTGAAACCAAGCCGCGCTGCTTCAGAAAGGCGCCGAGAAATCCCACTGACGGTTCGCAATTCACCGGCAAGCCCCACCTCACCTAACGCAATAGTGCCAACCGGCAACGCTTTATCCTCTAACGCACTCATCAAAGCAAGCAGCACCGCAAGATCAACTGCAGGTTCAGTTATTTTTGCGCCACCAATAGTGGACACGTACACGTCTGTATCCATGAGTCGTGCACCAAGATGCCTGTGCGCTACCGCGAGAATCATGGCAAGACGCGACGAATCGACGCCGCTAGTGGTCCGTCGCGGATTGGCTAACGAACTAGGTACCACAAGAGATTGAACTTCCAAGGCAAGCGGCCGGCGGCCTTCTATAGTGACAGTGACACACGTGCCTGGAACCAGCATGTTGATATGTGACAGAAAAAGACCCGACGGGTCAGACAACCCAATAATTCCCTCTTCTGATAGTTCAAAACAGCCCACCTCATCGGTTGGGCCAAAACGGTTTTTCGCTGCTCGCACCATACGTAGCCTGGCATGACGATCGCCCTCAAATTGGCAGACAACGTCAACTAAATGTTCAAGAGTTCGAGGGCCTGCTACAGAACCATCTTTTGTTACGTGCCCAACAAGAATGACTGGCAGGTTCCTATCTTTGGCGCATTTGATAAGGGCTGCTGCGACCTCACGGACTTGGCCGACACCACCCGGGGAGCCTTCAACCTCGCTGGAAGCGATAGTTTGGACAGAGTCCACAATGAGCAGATCAGGAGAAACCGCCTCAACGTGGCCCAAAAGCATGCCAAGGTCTGTTTCAGCGGCAAGTAATAGTTGCGGGTCAAGTGCGTTGATTCGTTCTGCTCGAAGACGAACCTGACCAGCAGATTCCTCACCCGTCACGTAGAGAACTCGTCGTCCACCGCGGGCAGCAGTAGCGGCAACATCTAACAACAACGTCGATTTACCAACACCTGGCTCTCCTGCCAGTAACACAACAGCCCCAGGGACGAGTCCACCACCAAGCACCCGATCAAATTCAGGAATGCCAGTAGGGGTTGCTCGGGCAGCGTCAACGCTAATGTCAGCTATCGGCCGTGCAGGGTTGCTGGTGGGTTTTGTTGCCGTTGTTTTAGGCCCCGTTGGTGTGGCACCGGCTTCATCAACGGTTCCCCACTCTTGGCATTCACCACATCGTCCTACCCATTTTGCGGTAGTCCAGCCACACTCTGAACACCGAAAAGACGGTCGAGCTTTTGAAGTTTTTGATGCAGTTGCCATGCCTTAAACCTAACGTCACCCTCTGACACGCACACGAAAAAGTGCAGTGCAGAGGGAAAAATTGTCCTTAAATCTCGCGGCTAAGGGCGCGCAGCGAATCGCTCTAAGAGCTCAGAGTGACCAGAGACCACGATGAGGTCATTAGCGGAGATGCGGGTGTTGTCATCGGCATACACAAAATCCATGCCCGGAGATTTCACACCGATGATAGTGACACCGTATTTTTCCCGAACACGGGACTGCCCAACAGTGAACCCTTGAGTTTCGCGCGGCGGACGCATCTTGACGATAGTGAACCCATCTTCAACTTCGATGTAGTCCATGAGTTTTCCAGAAACAAGGTGGGCGACACGGTTACCGGCATCAAATTCTGGGAAAACAACGTGGTGCGCGCCGATGCGTTGCAAAATACGGCCATGCTCAGCAGAGATCGCTTTTGCCCAAATTTGTGGGGTGCCCACATCAACGAGGTTTCCCGTAATAAGCACCGACGATTCAATGTGCGTACCCACACCAACAACAACGATGGAAAAGTCACGCACACCAAGCTGCTCTAAAGCATCAGGGTTAGCTGCGTCGGCCTCAACGATCGGGAGACGATCGGAGTATTGGGCTACTAGCTGCGGGTTTTGTTCGACAGCAAGAACTTCTTGGCCGAGACGATCAAGAGTGAGAGCAATCGCGGAACCAAAACGGCCAAGCCCAATAACGAGCACACCGGCATCGCGTTTTGATTCTGTGCCGCGACGGGCACGCGCCAAAGACCGCGCAGCCCGGTTTGCGTATGTGCTGCGTCCAAAACTGGCAGCGTTTTGTTTGAGAACGTCATCCACTTCGTCGCTAGCCAATGATCGGCCTTTCTTCTGGGAGGCGGACAACCCGCCGGCGGCTTCTGAGTGCGAGGGCAGCGCCAAGTGTCATCGTACCTACACGTCCAATGAACATGAGGGCAACAAGTAAGTATTGTCCTGATGTTGGAATGGACGCGGTGATTCCAGTGGACAACCCAACAGTTGCAAACGCTGAGATCACCTCAAAGAGGATGACGTCAAGGGTGTACCCGGTAATTTCAAGCAAAATAAGTGACGATACGAGTACCACTGTGGCACCAACAAAGGTCACTGCAACGGCTTGCCGTAGCGCATCTGAGGGTATGCGTCGGCCGAAGCTGTCGATGTCTTTGTCTCCGCGTGCTTCGGCAAGAATCGCAATCATAAGGACAGCGAGGGTCGATACTTTGATACCGCCGGCTGTTGATGCAGAGCCACCGCCAACGAACATTAATGCGTCGGTGATCAGCCAGCTGGCTTCATGCAGGCCGTTAATGTCGACGGTGGATAATCCACCGGATCGGGGCATTGCAGCGAGGAAAAGGCTCGAAAGGATTTTGTCGTTCCATGCCATATGGCCAAGGGTGAGCGGGTTTGCCCATTCGGCTGCGAGGAACCATACCCATGCAACGAACAGTAGTAGTAGTGAGGTCACTACTGTCAGTTTTGCGTGCAGTGACCAGCGGGCATAGCGGCGCTTTTGGCGTGCAATATTCAAAATGACTGGAAACCCGAGGGACCCGATGAACATACCGAGCACGATGGGCAGGAGCAGCATCCAGTCTTGATAGTGCGGGACGAGCCCTTCCGCTGTGGGAACAAAACCTGCGTTGTTAAAGGCAGAAATGGCGTAAAAGGCGCTATGCCATGCTGCTTCCCCAACGCTTTCGTTGAGGTAGAGGAATCGTGGCATGAGCATGAGTGCGATAGCGAGCTCAAGGCTTGTTGACGTGATGACAACGACGCGGACAAGTGATCCAACTTCACCAAGTTTTGTTGTTTTGGTTTCGGACGCTGCCATGAGCCGTGCAGTCAATCCGATGCGTCGAGATACTGCGAGCCCAAGTATGGAAGCAAGCGTCATAACGCCGAGACCACCGACTTTGATGCCCACGAGAATTACTACTTGTCCAAAGGTAGACCAGTATGTTCCGGTTGGTACGGTGGTGAGACCGGTGACGCATACGGCCGATGTTGCGGTGAATAAGGCGTCTATGAACTCAGCGCGTTCGCCATTTGCTGTGGCGATGGGCAAACTGAGCAGTGCGGTAAAAATGAGGATGACAGAGGCGAATACAGCGAGAGCGAGGCGTGCAGGTGAATGCCGGGCAACCCGGTCAATGAACTCGCGGCCAGCCCACAGCCGCAATGTCACGCGTGACGCCACGTGTGTTCCTTCCTAACTGGCCTGTCGTGTTGGTCTGGTGACACGTGGTTCGTGCACAGTCCCTTAGCAAACTTTGCCATGTTTTTGGGCGGTATGTTGAACATTCGGTTGGGGAGTGGGCGCTTCGTGGGTTTTTCTTTATGAAATTGTTGTTTACAAGGGTGTCCACTGAGCGATCCGAATTTGAAGAATGTGATGTGGGTCGCGGTAAGTTGAAGTATGTCATTTCGTGCGTGTGTGTCGTGGTCTAAAGACTTGTTGGGGTATGACTTTGGGTTTGGGCACCCTATGTCACCGGTGCGACTCGATTTGACGATGCGGCTCGCTCAAGAGCTGGGAATGCTCGATAACGACGATGTCTCGGTTGTGTCGTCTCAGGGCGCCAGTGATGACCTGTTGGCTTTGGTGCATACGAAGGAATACATTGCTGCGGTTCATGCTGCGTCTGAACGCGATGAGCCTCAAGAGCTTCGCGGGTTGGGTACAGAAGACAACCCAAATTTTCCAGGTATGCATGATGCTGCGGCCCGTATGACTGCGAGCACGGTTGATGTGGCTATGGAGGTCTGGTCAGGTAAGGCTCAGCATGGGTTGAATCTTGCTGGTGGTATGCATCATGCCATGCCGGATGGTGCTGCAGGGTTTTGTATTTATAACGATGCCGCAGTTGCGATAAGGCGTTTGCAGGAGGCTGGGGCTACTCGGGTTTTATATGTGGATGTCGATGCGCATCATGGTGATGGCGTTGAACGCGTTTTTTGGGACGACCCGAACGTTTTAACGTTTTCGATTCATCAAAGTGGGGCCAGTTTATTTCCTGGTACAGGTTTTCCTACAGATATTGGTGGGGCGAATGCTTTGGGTGCGGCTGTTAATGTCGCGTTGCCGGCACGTACTGCTTCTGATGGCTGGTTGCGTGCTCTGCATGCTGTTTTGCCTGATGTGGTGCGGGCGTTTCGTCCTGAGATTATTGTGTCGCAGCATGGTTGTGATGCGCACCCGCTCGATACCTTGTCGGATTTGCGTGTCTCTGTTGATGCTCAACGTCAAGGGGCGCAACTTATTCATGAACTTGCGCATACGTATTGTGATGGAAAATGGGTGGCGTTAGGTGGCGGCGGGTATTCCGTTGTCGATGTGGTGCCTATTATGTGGACGCATGTGTTGGGAATTGTGACTCATAACGAATTTTCTGCGGCTACACAAACCCCGCAACGGTGGCGTGCGCATGTGCGTGAGTATCTTGACCATACGCCTCCGGATGTTCTTTCTGATGGGCTTGGAAGCGCGTCTTTTACCTCTTGGGAGAGCGGTTATGATCCTGCTTCAGAGATTGATCGGGCTATTCGTGCCACGCGTTCAGCGGTCTTTCCACATCTTGGTGTGGACTTAACGTATGAGATTTGATGTGGTTTGTGTGGCGAATTACCGCTTCTTTTTCTTCCGTTTGGTTTAGGTCACTCAAGATTTGCCTGTACGCTAGGAGATGGACTTTTCCACGCGTAGATAAGAACAACAACAGTGAGGAACCGAAATGGGCTCCGTCATTAAGAAGCGCCGCAAGCGTATGGCAAAAAAGAAGCACCGTAAGCTGCTTCGTAAGACGCGTCACCAGCGTCGCAACAAGAAGTGACTTTTGATTTTAGTCTTCTATCAGGCTCGATCCAGTAATGGATCGGGCCTGAGTTGTTTGTGTGCGGGGTGCGGGTGTGCGAGTGGAAAGTGTAGGCGCGGTTAGCGTTTAATTTTCGCTAGGGTGCGTTTTGCGACGAGTGCGACAACCCAAATGAGTCCGGTCCAGCTGGCTGTGGTGATTCCTCGTTTGGCTACTCGGCGTTTTCCTCGAAATTCCCGGATGGGCCAGCCTACTTCTTGGGCATGCCGGCGTAGTCGCGCATCGGGGTTGATTGCACAAGGGTTGCCGACAGTGTTGAGTAATGCGATGTCGTTGGTGGAGTCACCGTAGGCGTAGGAGGCTTCAAGGTCGAGGTTGTGTTCTTTTGCCAGGTGGTGGACGCCGCGTGATTTTGCGGCTCCGTGCATCATGTCGCCGACGAGGCGGCCAGTGTAGTATCCCGATGCGTCGTGTTCTGCGATGGTGGCGAGCGCTCCGGTGGCGCCTAGCCTGCGGGCGATGAGTGCGCCGATTTCTATGGGTGTTGCGGTGACGAGCCAGACTTGGTGTCCTGCGGCGATGTGGGCGTCGAGGAGGGTTTTTGTGCCTGGGTAGATGCGGTGGGCGAGGACTTGGTCGTAGACGTCTTCGCCAACAGTTATTACTTCGGCTACGGAGTGTCCTGACATGAGGTCGAGGGCCCGTGAGCGTAGGGTGTCGATGTCTCGGGTGTTTTCGCCGAAGAGCACATATTTGGTTTGTTTTAGACCGAACGTGATGATGTCTCGGGTGCGAAAGAACCCTTGCTTGTAGAGTGCTTTGGCGAGGTGGAAGGCGCTTGCGCCGCGAATGATTGTGTTGTCGACGTCAAAGAATGCGGCAGCTTGTGGGGCAGAACCTGTCTCTGGTTGCGCTGGTTCGTGGGGGGCGCGTGGGGATGGTTGGTTCTGAATCACCCGACCAGTCTAATAGTCCGGCATAGAATAATCGCCATGACCGACTCAAAGTTCTCCCCAACCTCTGAATTTGGGATGCCTCGCGTCCAGGTGTATACCCGTGTGGGCTGTCATTTGTGCAGTGATGCGTTAGCGACGGTGTCGTTGGTGTGCGCAGAAGCTGGCGTGAGTTTTGAAGAGATTGATATTGATCAGGATCTGAAATTGGTTGAACAATATTCAGAGTATGTTCCCGTTGTCGTTGTTGATGGTGTTCAGCAGGGCTTTTGGCGGGTTGATGAGGCCCGTTTGTGGCGTGCTGTGAATGCTGGGGCTGTGCCGCATGGTGAATGAGCGGCTTGTTCCGTTGGCGACTGTGGAGCGTGTTCCACAATATTTGAGGGCTATTGGTGGCCTTATTTCTCATGGTGATGAGCATGCTCCGTCAGCGGTTTTGGCTGAGCGTTCTGGGGTGAGTTCGGCGCAGTTCCGAAAGGATATGTCGCTTATTGGTGCGCATGGTGGTGTGCGTGGTTCTGGCTACGAGTTGGTGACGTTGCGGGCTGCGTTAGGTGAGGTTTTGGGCAGCCGTGAGCGTGTCAAATATGTGATTGTCGGTGTGGGTAATTTGGGTAGTGCGTTGGCTTCGTCGTCGGCTTTTCGTCGTGGTGGGGTTGATGTGGTGGGTTTGTTTGATACTGATCCGGCACGGGTTGGCGCACAGGTTGCTGGGTTGACTGTGCTTCATGATGATCAGTTGGCGGATGTTATTCGTGAGCATGGGGTGTCGATTGCTGTGTTGGCGACGTCGGAGTCGAGTGCACAGTTAATGGCTGATGTTGTGGTTGGTGCGGGTGTTCGGGAAATTTTGAACTTTGTTCCTGTGGTTTTGCAGGTTCCGTCGTCGGTGGAGGTGCGTTCTGTCGATTTGGGTGTTGAACTGCAAATGTTGGCTTTTCATGCCCGTAATCGGTGACGCATAAGTGCTCGTAGTGTGAGTCCAGCAATGATGGTGGTTGCGCCGAAGATAAGGGACTGTAACGGCACGCTGAATGCAAGGATGAGGCAGGCTATGCCGCCACATGCAGAGATTATTCGCGGGATTATGCGTTGTTCGCGGGGTTGTTGTAACGCGCTGAGGTGGGCTATTGCGTAGTAGATCAGCACGCCCATGGACGATATTCCGATGGTTTGCGTGACATCTGTGGTCAAGATCAGGGTGATGGAGCACGCTGCGATAAAGATTTCTGCACGCGCGGGGGTCTGCCATCGTGATGTGAGTGCAGCAAATGTGTGGGGGAGTTCGCGATCGCGAGCCATCGCTAGGGCGGTTCTGCTGATTCCGCTCATCAGGGTGAGTAGCGCTCCGAGGGTGGCAAGGGCTGCTGCTGCAGTGAGTGGTAGAGATAGCCAAGAGGCGTTGAGGGCTTGCGCGAGGTCGAGTAGTGGTGCATGTGCTGTGGCGAGTGTGTGGTGTGGAAGAAAATGCGTGAGGCATAACGTTAACGCGACATAGATGCTTAAAACTGTGAGCAGCGCGATCATGATTGCTTTGGGTATTGTGCGGCGCGGGGCAGCGACTTCTTCGGCGAGTGTTGCGATGCGTGCGTATCCGGCGAAGGCAAAGAACAACAGTCCGGTTGCTGTGAGTATGTTGATGCTGTGCGTTGTGGGTGTTTCAAAAACTGTGTGAGGAGCGGTGTTCCACTGTGTGCTGGCAAGCGCGAAGAGTACCGCGAACACGCTAAGTACGGGTATGACGAGTATTTTTGTGGCTCGGGCTGTTCGTGTGACGCCACGAATGTTGATGATGGTTACTATGCAGACAGCAGCTACGGCAACAAGTTTGTGATATCCCTGTGGCGCGGCATAGGCGGAAAATGTGAGCGCGATGGCCGCTGTGCTTGCAGTTTTTCCAACGACGAAGCCCCAACCGGCGATGAACCCGGTTGTGGGGTTGAGGAGTTTTCGACCGTACACGTATGTGCCGCCAGCTTGCGGGTACGATATGGCGAGTTGGGCCGTCGATAAGGCATTTGTTAGGGCAACGATTGCGGCTAATGCGACTGCTATGAGCAGGAAGGGTCCGGCATAGTGTGCTGCGGGTGTGAATACGGTAAAAACGCCTGCACCAAGCATTGAGCCGATGCCGATGAAAACAGCGTCGTTGAGCTTGAGCGTGCGTGCGAGGTGCGGTTGCGGGGTCACAGGGCATGTATACCTGATGAAGGCGAACAACTCATGTTGTAGGGAAATATGTGGTGTTTATTTTTCTGTGTGAGGTTTCTGCTGGTAGACCCACACGTATGAATATTCAAATATCGCAGTGTCTCATACTTTAGGCGTTATGTCCCTTCAGTAATGCTTCGTGCAAAGATTTATGCGACATAATGATGAAAAGCATTTGTTGAAAAATGTGTGCACACTCTGGTTAGTTGAACTGCGTAAACGTATTTTTTATTTATGTGATTGTGGACGGCGGTAAGAAATTATGACCGAAAACGTCGATTTTGATCGGTGGTTGTCAGCGCAGCAGCAGCGCAATTGGCGGGCCTACCTCGAAGGGCAAGCCATTTTGTGGAATGGACTTAACGCTGATTTAGAAACCTTTTGCGACCTGTCCATAAGTGAATATGAGATTTTGGTGAGGTTATCTGAACGCGAGAACTACACGATGAGAATGTCTGTGTTAGCTGATGAAATAGCGCAATCACGTTCTCGGGTTTCACACACTGTGCGGCGACTAGAAAAACGCAACCTCGTCATGCGTAAACCTGCGCTTAATGACGGACGAGGTGTCGACTGCGTTATGACAGAGCACGGATATTCGATTCTCCAGCGCTCTGCACCCATACACGTCGCTTCCGTGCGCGATAGGTTAGTCGATGTATTAACTGAAGAAGAATTATCTTTACTTGCTGTTATGTTTCGACGGGTAGCCTATGCTGCTGGCCGAGATACAAGCGATTCAGAAAACACATTCGAAGTGTTGTAGTCCTCTTTTCTGGAAATTGGATAAAGATCACGTAGGTTCTTTTCTGCTGAGCCTGCCTGAACGCATCATTGTTTGACACACTTAAAACATGTCTTCAACGATCGTTCACCTTATGCGCCATGGCGAAGTCCACAATCCAGAAAAAATTTTGTATGGACGTTTACCGGGATACCGTCTTTCTGAACTTGGGCAAGAAATGGCTTCGAGGGTGTCGCAGCATCTGACAGAAGCGCAACGCGATATTACTGTCGTTATTGCTTCACCATTGCAGCGCGCACAAGAAACAGCGACACCGTCAGCCCAAGCTTTTGGTGTAGATCTAGGCACAGATGAGCGGCTTATTGAATCCGCCAACTATTTTGAAGGCAAAACTTTTGGTGTGGGCGACGGCTCATTACGTCACCCAGCACACTGGCCTCGTCTGGTTAACCCGTTTAAACCTTCGTGGGGCGAACCATATAAAGAACAAGTTGCGCGCATGCACGCTGCCGTAGAAGACGCGCGTCAACAAGCTGAAGGTCATGAGGCTTTGCTCGTCAGCCATCAACTTCCGATCTGGATTGCACGTTCAGCATTTGAAGGAAAAAAGTTGTGGCACGACCCTCGCAAGCGCGAATGCAACCTAGCGTCCTTGACTTCTTTAACGTTTGACGGTTCCACATTAGTGTCCGTTGACTACAGCGAACCTGTCGCAGATCTGTATCCTCAATCTTCACGTGTCGCTGGAGCGTGAGATTCCCAGTATCTTCCCAGCAGATTAAGGGAAAGTATGGTTGTGATTCGTCTGTTCTCATCCCCGCGCCCCGTCCAGACTTCTAAAGTTGCACGTGAAAAAACCTATCGTCGTCCTATTCGCCGCATAGGTGTAGCTGCCATAGCCGCAGTCACTGTTTTTACGCTGACTGCGTGTGCGCAAGAATCTGGAAACTCGACGGATGTCGTTGATCAGGGCTACCAATCTGGTGATGGTTCAGTACGGACGTGGCCTGTGAGCGAACGCGGTGAAAGCGTGGTGCTCACAGGCACAGACTTTGAAGGTAACCCTGTTGACACCTCTGAGTTCGACAACGAAATCGTGGTACTCAATACGTGGTATGCCGCATGCCCTCCTTGTCGGGCAGAAGCCCCAGATCTCCTCGCCATTGCAACCGAACGCGACAGCGAAGGCGTTCACTTTGTGGGTATAAACCGCACAGACGAAGCTGGGGCGGCACTCGCATTTGAACGCGAATTTGGTATTACATGGCCGTCGATTCAAGACACAAGTGGGCAGGCCATCGCAACACTTGCTGGTGTGGTGCCAATTAAGGCTGTGCCCACGACTGTTGTGTTAGACAAGCAGGGCCGGGTCGCAGCACGCGTGTTAGGGCAGGTGGAGAAATCTACCCTCAACACACTTATCGACGACGTGCTTGCTGAAAATGCTTAACGTCATGAGTGGCTTTCACACATTAACTGTGGCGGCTCAACCGTCCGCTGGAACTGTTTTTGCTGCGTCTGATGTTGGCGATTTTTTTGCACAAACCGCTTTTAGCGGTTCTTTGCTTTTAGCTATCCCCATCGCGCTCATTGCAGGACTCGTATCTTTTGCATCGCCGTGTGTGGTGCCTCTGGTCCCCGGATATATCGGATTCCTTGGCGGTCTTGCCGGCTCAAATATGCAGTCACTGCCGCACTTTGACTCGAACAAAACTGCGCGGCACTCCCACAGCAGAGTGATCCTCGGAATGATGTTGTTTGTTCTGGGGTTTTCCACAGTGTTTGTTTTAACGGGGGCTCTTACTGGAACACTCGGTTTGGCTTTTGCGCAGTGGACTGACACCATCACGCGCATTCTAGGTGTCGTTGTGATCATTATGGGTATCGCTTTTCTTGGTGCGATTCCAGCGTTACAAACAGAAAAGCGAATCCATTTTGCGCCGCGTGCTGGACTACTTGGCGCCCCTTTACTAGGTTTTGTGTTTGGTTTGGGTTGGACGCCATGTTTAGGTCCAACTCTTGTGGCAATTAACTCATTAGCGTTAAGTGAAGGCTCGGCAACGCGTGGTGCAATCCTTGCCGCCACTTATAGTTTGGGTTTGGGTTTGCCTTTCATTCTGATTGCTTTTGGTCTCGACAAATCGCATAAAGCATTACAGTTCTTGCGTAAACACCGCGTTGTGATTATGCGCATTGGTGGATCAATGTTGATTCTTCTTGGAATAGCGTTGGTGACCGGGCTGTGGGCATCGTGGAGTAACAAAATGTCCTTGTGGATTGGACTGACAGGAACGGTGGTCTAATGGAAAACGACGAGGCAAAAAAGCCAGACGAACACCCGTATGTGCCTCAAGGCAAAGAAGATATTTTTCGCGAGGCCACAGCAGAGAAAAACTCTGCACAGAGTATTCGTGCACCAAAAATAGGGTTTGCTGGAATGCTGCGGTTTATCTGGCGGCAGCTAACGTCAATGCGGGTTGCGTTGATGCTGCTCATGCTGCTTGCGATAGCTGCTGTGCCAGGTTCAATGTTCCCGCAGCGTGCTCAAGACCCAGCAAAAGTAGCAGAGTACCTGCAAAATAACCCAAAACTGGGGCCGTGGCTCGACAAATTTGGGTTCTTTGAAGTGTTCGCTTCACCATGGTTCGCGGCCATATATATTTTGCTTTTCATATCGTTGATTGGTTGCATTCTTCCGCGGACCAAAGCCCACTGGCAGGCCTTGCGTTCAGCCCCACCAAAAACTCCTCGCGTTTTTACTCGTTTTCCAGCGCAAGGTCATGCGCACCTCGAACACGCAGACGCGCAGCACGTCATCGAAAACGCGCGCACGCAGATGCGCGGACGAGTGCCGTTCCTTCCTCGATACCGCACAGTCACCCACGAAGAAAGCCCAAGCGTTTTCACTCTTAGCGCTGAACGTGGATATCTAAAAGAAACAGGAAACCTCCTTTTCCACCTTGCTCTGCTGGGCATACTCGTATCATTTGGTGCAGGACAGCTCCTTGAATATCGCGGTCAAGCCCTCGTCATTGAAGGGCGAGGCTTCGCTAACTCACAAATGTCATATGACTCTTTTGAACGCGGAGCATGGTTCAACGAAGACAGCATGGTTCCTTTCACGATGACTCTTGACTCGTTCGAATCAGTTTTTCGCGCATCTGATTCGGCTGCACAAGACTTCACCGCGCACGTAACAGTGACCGAACCGGATGGCACACATCGTTCAGAGGACATCAAAGTTAATGAGCCACTGAAGCAAAATGGTGCCAAGGTGTATCTCATGGGTAACGGCCACGCACCCGTGGTCACAATCAGAGACGCTAACGGTGAAGTAGCTTTTTCCGGTGCTGTGCCTTTCTTGCCGCAAGATGCCCAATACACCTCGAACGGGGTTATTAAAGTGCCGGATGTATCTACCGGCGAACAATTGGGCTTTGTTGGTTATCTGCTCCCAACAGCAGAACTAACCGAAGGACAGATGCGTTCTTTGTACCCTGAAGCGTTGAATCCTTTCCTCATCCTTGACCTGTATGAAGGAAACCTCGGATTGGATTCGGGGATACCGCAAAACGTGTACAAGCTGAACACTGACAGCATGGAAAAAATCACTGGCACACCGCAGCAACCTGACCCGCTAGTTATCGGACTTGGTCAGACCTTGGACTTGCCAGGCGGGCGAGGAACCATTGAATTTAGTGAGATACCTCGATATGCAGCCTTCGATTTACGCTACGACCCGACGCTTGCGTGGCTGCTGGTGTGGTCACTCGTCGCGCTAGCTGGGCTCGCCATCTCGTTGTTTACTCCACGCCGTCGGGTGTGGGTGCGTGTTACGCAGAGCGGTGAAACAGTTGATATTGCAGTGGCTGGTCTCGCCCGTGGAGACGATTCAGGACTGCACAACGAAATTGATCGACTCATAGCTATATTCCATAAGAAACAAGAACGTACACCGGAAGAAAAACGCGCTGCGAGACTCGCAAGTCGTGAAGTGTAGTTCGTACTCATACACAAACAAGAGGGAAAACCAATGGGAGAGATCAGCGACTACTTCGTGTGGGGGGCAATAAGCGCCTACACGATCGCAATGGTCTTATTCGCGGTGGACTTGGCACGCATCTCAGAGGAGATCGGTGCTAAAAAGCGAAGCAAAATGAATGCTTTCGTGTCTTCGTCCAACCACGATGAAGAAGTAACGGCGGGCAGCGTTGTTGAGGCGGAGCCTGACGATACCCCACCAATCACATATGTGGGACGTCAAACCAAAGCGTTGGGCATCGCCATGGCGACAACAACTTTGGGTGTCTTGTTCCACGCAATCGCCGTGGTAACTCGCGGACTAGCTGCTGGACGAGTGCCATGGGCAAACATGTACGAGTTCACACTCACGGGAACCTTCGTAGCTATCGGATTGTTCCTCCTCATCCAACTGTTTAAAGAGATCCGATACATTGGCGTCTTTTTAACATTCATTGCCGTCACCTTCCTGATGGTGGGCATGCAGGGGTTCCACGTTGCCGCTGATTCTGTGCAACCCGCACTGCAAGACTTCTGGCTTGTCATCCACGTGGGTATTGCTGTGGGCGCTACAGGAGTGCTGACGGTCGCTTTTGTGGTGTCGTTGCTGCAACTACTGCGAGACTCCCGTAACAACGGTTCGACCCTTTTGCATGGTGAAGGTGTTGTGATTCGTCAAACAAACCGTTTTGCTTGGAAAGCGCTCGACATGCGGTGGCTTGAGGTTCTTCCACAACCTGAACGTCTTGAAGCGTTAAGTTTCCGTATTAACGCGGTGGGTTTTGTGATGTGGACGTTCACCATTATTGGCGGTGCAATTTGGGCTGATGAAGCGTGGGGACGGGCGTGGGGTTGGGACCCTAAAGAGGTCTGGTCCTTCATCGTGTGGGTTGTGTATGCGGCGTACCTTCACGCACGCACCACACGTGGCTGGTCTGGACGACGAGCCGCATATTTTGTGCTGATTGGTTATGCAACAGTGTTGTTCAACTTCACTGGAGTGAACATTCTGTTTAACGGAAAACATTCCTACTCAGGGCTCTAAACACTAGGCTTTACACACCTTGCGAAGGTATATGAGTGTGGGACCCAACCAATACTGGTTGGGTCCCACACTCATATACGCATGAGGCGTTAGTTTTGGCTGGGCTTATCGGAGTCGTGATCCGTTGAGTTTCCGTCGTCGCCCTGATTTTCTGGTTCGTTATCAGCAGGTGAGTCTTTGTCTGATTGTTGCTGCTTTTCCTCAGCTTCACGTTTGCGTCGCTGCTCTGCGGCAAGCTTCCACAAGAAATCCGGGTCGTCATCTGGCGCTACGGGCCCAGATGATTGAAAGTTATTCCTGCCACGCGAATATGTGCTGGGAGTCGACGGACCAGAAGAATACGATGCCGTGTTTTTGCGTCCGTTAACAAAGACCAACCAAATAATGGGGCCGAGCAACGGAATGAAAGCAACGATCAGTATCCACATGAACTTGGGGGCCGTACCGCGGCGTTGCTCATCACTCGAGAGAATATCTGCAATGCAGTACAACGCGAGTGCGAATAAGAAGATAACAGCGAGCGCTCTAAGCATGTTCTAAGCCTAACCCGTTACTCTTAAGGCGTGGCACTGCTTAAATACACGTTATACCGGATCGGTATTGTTCTTTTGTGCGCTGTGGGTCTTCAGTTTGTGGCTCGTGGCGCTTTGTTGTGGATTCTTGCGTTTACGCTGGGGATGCTGATTTCGTATGTGCTTTTGGGGCGGCAGCGTGCAGAAGTTACTGCTGAGTTCGAAGCGCACAAGACCAAACGTCATGAACAGTTTGGCAAGATCGCTATGGCAGACGCAGATTATGAGGATTCGCTGTCGTCATCAGATGATTCTCGTGATGACGACGAGGGGTCGTCACAAAGCGAGTCCGATTCCAAGTAGCGCGCCGTAGGCGAGTTCGTACATTCCTGTGCCTACGAGTACGGGAATGAGGAGTTTTCCGCGTGCTCCCGCAAACATGGGTAGGGTGAGGAGCACCGCTGGTAGCCCGAGCATGAGGGTGAGTAGCGCCCACGGGTTAAAGAATGCGCATGCGATTGCGAGCAGTAGGGGCAACCAAATCATTGCGATGTACAGTTGGCGTGCTTTGAAGTCTCCGATTCGAACTGCGAGTGTGCGTTTTCCGGCGATGACGTCGGTTGTGATGTCGCGGATGTTGTTGGCCATGAGGATCGCGCAGGCGATGAGGCCGATTCCGATGGCGCCGAGGAGTGACGGCCAGGTGACGCGTCCGGCGAGGATATATGTGGTTCCCATGGTTGCGACGAGGCCGAAGAATATGAACACTCCGACTTCGCCTAGTCCGGCATATCCGTAAGGGTTTTTGCCTCCGGTGTAGTACCAGCCAGCTAGGATACACAGGGCGCCGACTGCGAGGAGCCACCAATATCCGGTGAGCGCGACGAGGGTGAGGCCGATGAGTGCGCTTACCCCGAATGCAGCGAATGCGGCATATTTGACGTGGCGTGGTTGGGCGAGGCCTGAAGCTGTGAGTCGTGTTGGTCCTACTCGGTCTAGGTCTGTGCCGCGCACGCCGTCTGAGTAGTCGTTTGCGTAGTTCACGCCTATTTGTAGTGCGACTGCTACGAGTAGGGCGAGTAGTGCGTACAGGAAGTGAAAGGAATCGATGTGTGCGGCGGCTCCTGCTCCCACAAAGACGGGTGCGGCGGCTGCGGGGAGGGTGCGTGGTCGTGCACCTTCAATCCATTCGCTAAGGGTTGCCATCGATTGTCTCTTTCTATGCTGTGCTTAAGTGTGTGGCGAGTTGTGTGGCTGCGATTCGGTCGTGCTTTCCGGTTGCGGTTGTGGGGATGGCGGATACGACATGTATTTCTCGTGGCCCATACTCTTTACCTAGGTTACTGGTTAGGACTTCACGTATGTGCGTTATTGGGTCAATCTCGCTGTCAGCGCACGTGGTGACAAGTGCGACGAGGCGTTGGCCCCATTCGCTGTCGGGTATGCCGACGGCGCAGGATTCGATGATGCCGAATGATCCGGTGAGCGCGTTTTCGACGATGGTGGGGGAGATTTTTAGTCCGCCGCTGATGATGATGTCGTCTGCTCGTCCGAGTATGTCGAGTGTGTGGGTGGTGGGGTTCCATTGGCCGAGGTCGTTGGTGCGATGCCAACGTGTGCCTTCGGCGTCGGTGTAGAAGGCTTCGGTGTCAGCTAGCGTGTGCACGGCTGTGCATAGTGGAGTGTGTGTTGTGTCGGAGGCTGATAGGTACCCGTCGGCGAGCATCGGTCCGGCAATGTGGATGCGATTGTCTGCGGTGATGTGCACGCGGGTGATATCGAGTGGTGTGCCAGAGTAGACGCAGCCGCCTGCGGTTTCGCTCATTCCGTAGGTTGTGTGGACGGGAATGTTGTGGCGGTGTGCCATCTCGAGGAGTGAAGTGGATGCTGCTGCTCCACCGAGCAGAATGGCAGAGTAGGACTGTAACGCTGCAATAGCTTCGGACTGTTCAGGGCTGGGCGTAAGCAGCCGGTGTAATTGTGTGGGCACTAGCGACGTGTATGTTGTGGATGCGCTGAGTTGCTCGGTGGCGTGGATAAATTCTGTGCCCGAAAACGTGTGGTGTTTGGGCATGCTGACAGGCCGGTGTCCGGCTAGTGCGCTTCGGCTGAGTACTTGAATACCAGCAATATGATGTGTTGGCAGGGTAAGGAGCCATTGACCGGGGCCTGATAGTGCGCGATGTGTTGCCTCTCCGGAGGTCTTGAGTGCACGAGTGGAGACCACAACGCTTTTTGCTGTTCCCGTGGATCCAGAAGTGGACACGACAACGTGGCCGACATGTGAAGAAAGTATCTTTTCTACATCGTCGTACGTGTATGAATGTGTAAAACCAGTTGAATGTACGTGCGTGCCGCTCACTATTCCAGATTACGCGGGAGAATACTATGTGGAGTGCACGTGGCTGTTAACCACGTGGACGATGCGTCACTGATGACACTTTGTGCCACCGAACGATGCGCGTCACCGCACATTCTTTAACTGGAGGAAACCAGAATGAGCGATCGGCACGTGGCACGCGTACCAATGAATCGTCTCGTGGGTATGTCAATGGTTGCAGTGCTTTCAGCAAGCTTGATCACTGCATGCTCCAAAGAGCCTGAACCAGCACCTACCACACCATCGACGACACCGGCAGCAACAGCCTCGGCAACCCCCACGCCTACGCCTGAGCCAGAACCGGAACCCGTTGTGTGGCCGCTTACTGGCAAGGAAAGCGACTCTGTTAAGAACCGGCCAGCAGTGGCTGTTAAGGTCGAAAACACTGCGGCGGCTCGCCCACAGTCAGGGCTGGAAGACGCTGACGTCGTGTGGGAAACAATCGTCGAATTTGAGGTATCTCGGTTTATTGCCGTCTACCATTCAAAATATCCCAAAGAAATTGGGCCGATCCGTTCAGTGCGTCCCATGGACGTGCGGGTGGTTTCCCCATTGGGTGGTGCTTTCATCTATTCAGGTGGCCAGACTGGGATTTTGAAACTGGTGGCAAAAGACAAAAACATTGAGGCTTTTGACGAAAACTCTGCAGCAAGCGCACTGTGGCGGTCACGTTACCGGGCTGCACCACACAACCTGTATGGCGATGTGAGCGGTTTCGCTAAGCTCGTTTCAAAAAAGAACGCTGATTCTCCCGAAGAGCAGTTCACTTTTGCCGATAAACTTTCGAATGCGACTGCGGTAGAGGACGGCAAGAAAGCTTCCACTGTGTCGTTGCGGATGTCTACGTCCTCATCGCCTAAATGGACGTGGGATAGCAAAACAAAGAAATGGCTTCGTTCAGAAGGTACTTTTAAGGCTGTTGCGGCATCGGGGAAACGCTTATCAGCAACAAACGTTGTTGTTGTGCGGGCTCGTCACTTTGACTCAGGGTTTGATGCGCAAAACCGAGCCCCAGTTCCTGACTATGACCTCACCGGAACAGGTACGGGCGTTGTTGCTACGGGTGGAAAAACCCTTGAAGTTAAGTGGACGAAAAAAGACAATTCAAGCCCACTGACTTTGCATGACGAAGACGGCAACCCGGTAGACCTAGCACCGGGTAATACGTGGGTGGAGCTTTTACCTAAGAAAACAGGAAAAATAACCATCGACTAGTACTTTGGTATGACATGGGGTGGGGAATCCTACCACCTAAAGTGCAAGGCTTCACCTGCATAAATCAGCCGCTTGTTTGTCGCGGAAAACCGTTCTTCTTGAAACAATTTAGATATGGCAGCGGTAACAAGCATTCAAGTCAGTCAACGAGTCTCTTCACTACCCGTGACTGGTTACCGCCACGCCACGGTTGAGGAGAGGCCGCAGCACCTCGTCGAAACACAGCGTGAACCGATTGCGCGGCGTTTCAGTCCATCCTCAGTTGCCGCAGTCGGGATCGCGTTTCTCGCAGCGGGAGGATTGCTTGCAGGCTTTGCAGTCGTGACAGCCAACGCAATTGAGTGGGGATCACAACTCATCGTCAACCTATGACGATGCATGCAGTGTAAGTTGCGCACACCTGACAACACACACTGAATAAGAACATAGTCTGTGCCGATTCAGTCCAGGGGATCTGGCACAACGCTTAAGAGCGGTAGGTATTCCTAGTCCAGGAGGAATACCAGCCGCTTTTTTGTTTACTGCAGGGCAAGGCGCTACATGCACAATGTGAAGGGTGCGAGCCTTAGGCATTCAGGCCCACACCCTCCACTGATGCTGATCGGCAATGATCAGTAGTAGTACGGGAAGCTCGACCAGTCAGGGTCACGACGCTCCAAGAACGAATCCCGCCCCTCAACAGCCTCATCAGTCATATACGCCAAACGGGTTGCCTCACCAGCAAAAACTTGCTGCCCCATCAGCCCGTCATCCGCTAGGTTGAAAGCAAACTTCAACATGCGGATAGCTTGCGGAGACTTCAACGCAATAGTGCGCGCATATTCCAGCGCTACATCTTCAACCTCATCGTGGTCTGCGACCTCATTAACAGCACCCCACTCATACGCGTCCTGAGCAGAATACTCACGTGCCAAGAAAAACACTTCACGAGCCCGCTTCTGACCAACCTGACGCGCAAAATATGCTGAACCATACCCGCCATCAAACGAACCAACATTCGCGTCAGTTTGCTTAAAGCGGGCATGCTGGCGAGAAGCAATCGACAAATCAGCAACAACATGAAGGGAATGCCCGCCACCAGCAGCCCACCCATTAACAACCGCAATAACAACCTTAGGCATCGTGCGGATCAGACGCTGCACCTCAAGAATGTGCAAACGGCCAGCCTGCGCAGGATCAATACCGTCACGAGTTTCAATCGCATTATCTGTGACATATCTATACCCGTCACGGCCACGAATACGCTGATCACCGCCAGAACAAAAAGCCCAACCGCCATCTTTAGCGCTCGGACCATTACCCGTCAAAATAACTGTTCCAACGGAAGACGTCATACGCGCATGATCAAGAACCCGATACAACTCATCAACAGTGTGGGGACGGAAAGCATTACGAACCTGCGGACGGTGAAAAGCGATACGCACGACAGGAAGATCACGTTCCTGCTCACCCGAACGATCCACCCCACGGTGATACGTAATATCAGTTAACTCCTCAAAACCGGCAATAGTGCGCCATTTTGTCGGATCAAAGGTCTCAGAAATTTTCTCAGGAATCGAACTCACACACTCACTGTAGGCCACCACACCAGCACTCGACGACAACAGCCACCCAACTCACCACAACTCAAACCTGTTACACAACGGATACACAGCACGCACCCCGCGAAACACTCAGTACACACACGACAGGTAGATTCGCGATATGAGTACGAGCCCACGCCGCCAAGCACGAGGATCGGAACGTCGAGAAACAATCATCGACGCAGCCCTCACACTCATGGTGCGCGAAGGCCCCCACGCAGTATCACATCGTCGAGTAGCAACAGAAGCAGACGTGCCCCTAGCCGCAACCACCTACTACTTCACCTCACGCGACGAACTACTCGCACTAGCCGGACAACGCTTAGCCGACGAATGGGCTAGACACGCCACCACCCACGCGAAAGAACTGCACGACACCTGCGCGACAACACCCGCACAAGCCGCAGAAATCCTCACCAAAGTAGCGTTGCCCTACGGAACAGAACTAGAAATACGCGCATACTACGAACACGCCGTCGTGCTCGGACGCTCAGACGAAGAAGCCCACCGCCGCGTATCAGCCAGCAACTCATACTGCGCCGCCATCAACACAGCACTCATCAAAACCAAAATCACCATGGCCGAAGAAGTCATCATCGCCTGCATCGACGGTGCCGTACTCTTAGCTATGCGCGACGGACTACCCATCCGAGAACGCGTGCACGCAACACTCCTCGAACTCTTCGTCGAAACCGGGACACACGCACCCGCCCACCACACAACAACGTACCCTTAAAAGGTGTTCGTATACTCAACAGCCCTCACTGTACGTTTCCGCGGAATCACACAACGTGAAGGACTCATCTACCAAGGGCCTGCAGGCTGGGCAGAATTTTCCCCCTTCACCGAATACGACGACCACGAATCAGCTGCCTGGCTGCGAGCCGCACACGAAGCCGCACATACAGGTTTCCCACCACCGCGCCGCACACACATACCCGTAAACGTCACTATCCCCGCAACTGACCCCGCAACCGCACACGCCCTAGCCTCCGCACCACACGGCTGCACCACCGCAAAAGTAAAAGTTGCAGAACACGGCCAAACCGTCGACGAAGAAATCGCCCGACTGGAAGCCGTACGAGACGCATTAGGGCCACACGGAAAAATACGCATCGACGCAAACGGCGGCTGGGACGTCCCCACCGCAGCAACGCGACTCAAACTCCTCGACCGCGCCGCAGGTGGACTCGAATACGTAGAACAGCCCTGCGCGACAGTCCCAGAACTAGCTCAACTTCGTCGAATCACACACATCCCCATCGCCGCCGACGAATCAATCAGAAAAGCAGAAGACCCCTACGCGGTTGTACGCGCAGACGCCGCCGACATTATGGTTTTGAAAGTGCAGCCACTTGGC
The DNA here is from genome assembly GCF_051200815.1 of Timonella sp. A28. GTDB lineage: Bacteria > Actinomycetota > Actinomycetes > Actinomycetales > Cellulomonadaceae > Timonella. The sequence continues at coordinate 2,405,356 of NZ_CP195159.1, forward strand.
GGAGTCATGGCCTGCCTAGAAATAGCACACGAACTTGACCGACCAGTCGTCGTGTCATCAGCACTCGAAAGTTCAGTGGGCCTTGCCGCAGGTATTGCGCTCGCAGCAGCCCTACCAGAGCTGCCGTATGCGTGCGGGTTGGCAACGTCATCGTTGTTTGTGCACGACCTTGTTGATGAACCATTGGCTGCACACGACGGAAGTATTGATGTTCGACGACCTCCTTTGACGACGCAGCACCGCGAGCTTGTGCAAGCATCGCCAGAGCGCACTGCATGGTGGCTTGATAGGTATCAGCGAGTAGCGCGCCTCATCGAAGCAGGGGGCACAAGCGGCAACACTGTGTCGTCCCAGCGGTAGATTAACCAGTTGAAAGATAACCTAAGGGCAGTTAAAGAAACACTTACCTGACTGGAACACTGGTGGATACTGCATTCGATCATTCTGCGCCGTTGCCTCCTGCGTTAGCTCAAGCTCAGGGGCTACTCGCGCAACTTATTGCTCAAGGGTTGCGTGATGTGGTCGTGTGCCCGGGTTCTCGTTCTGCGCCTCTTGCGTATGCCGCTTATGTTGCCGCGGAGCAAGGCCTTGTGCGATTGCATGTGCGTATTGATGAGCGAACTGCAGGATTCTTAGCTTTAGGTGTGGGCAAGGGAAACCCAGAACGTCCGGCTTTGGTCATTACCACCTCTGGGACGGCAGTGGCTCATCTGCACCCGGCAGTGTTGGAAGCACACCACAGCAATATTCCGTTGATTGTGGTCAGTGCAGACCGGCCACACGAATTGCGTGGCACGGGTGCGAACCAAACAACAACGCATGTGGGAATGTTTGGTTCGTCGGTGCGTTTAGTTGTTGATATTCCCGCTCCGTGCGGGCGGCCTCGTGAAGCCGCAGAAGTTCACGCAGGTGCAGCACGCGCTTGGGCTGCAGCGACAGGAGTTACGCAACAAAGCGGGCCTGTTCACGTGAATATGGCTTTTCGTGAACCTTTGGCCCCACACAGCGACGAACTCAAACACATGCAACGCGTTGCCGCAGAGATACCTGAACCTGTCAGTTTTGGGCCGCACCGTCATACAACGCACTACGTTGATGACGCGCTCCACGCCCACACAATAGCGGCAATAAAAAACACGGTGATCATCGCTGGTGATAATGCAACGCAGGCGGTCGGAGACCTCGCTCAAGCACACGGATGGCCCATCATCGCAGAGCCTTCGTCTGGGCTTGTCGGCCACGAGCAGGCGATTCCAGGTGCAGTGCACATCCTCACTCACACGCACGGACGGTTGCACGCACTCACGCAAAGCATCGAACAGGTTATTGTGTGTGGGCATCCCACGCTGACTCGCGCCGTGCAGCGCCTTATTGCACGAGAGGACGTCACAACGGTTGTCATTGCGCAGGGGACTGGTCCGTGGACCGACCCAAGCAATAGCGCTGACATGGTGTTGTATGGCATTCCGCAACAACTGGTGTCGAAGCAGCACGCAACTGATGACAACCAATCGTGGTTACAACAGTGGAAAACACACTCTCAAAAGGTAGCCCGTCTACTTGACGACGAAATCGGCAGCGGAGACCTCCACACAGGCTTGGCTCCTGCGCGCGCAATACGAGCGACAGTGGATGTGAGCGACAACGACATCGTGTTTTTTGGTGCCTCATCGGCCATTAGGGACGCTGATGCATATGTCACCCGATGGTCTGATGGGCAACAGATAGAAGCGCAACGCGGACTCGCCGGAATCGATGGTGGGATTTCTGGCGCGTTAGGGTTGGCTTTTGCCACCGGTAAGCGGGTGCGCGCCATCCTTGGCGATCTCACCTTCCTGCATGATGCGGGCGGGCTGCTGCGAAGCGCGAAAGAGCCTATCGCCCCAGTCGACATCATCGTCTTGAATGACCAAGGGGGAGCGATCTTCTCTGGCCTAGAGCATGGCGCAGCGGGTGATTTTGAATTATTTGAACGAGTGTTTGGCACCCCACATGAGGCGCACATTGAACTGTTATGCGCCGCATATGGTGTCGATTATCAGCGGATTTCCACGGATGATGAGCTCTCAATGCTCTTGAAAAGCGGTAGTGACTCGATCCGCGTGTTTGAAATTGTGTTTTCTCGGGAGGAACGCACTCGCGCTTTTCGACGTATCACCGCAGGTCTAGATGCATTAGCCTAAATGCACCTAACCGCACTTTTCGCCACGTTCAAAGTTCTTTCAGGAAATTCCAAGCAGTGTTCCAGAGCGAAGGTGTTATCTAGATAGCAAGAACACCAAGGAGGACCACAATGGAAAACAACGAAAAGGGTAACGTCTCAGGTAACGAAGACAACGCACCAGCACAAGACGACACCCAAGTTGTGCCCACCGCCAATGCCCCACAACAACCAGAAACTCAGGCTATTCCGGTTCAGCCTGCGCAGCCAGATGCAACAGAACAGCATGCAGCAGAGCAGCCCGCACCAGAGAAGAAACAAACCATGGTGCTGCCACTCGTTGCAACAGCCGCGATCGCAGCTGTGCTTGCAAGCGTTGGAACTGCGGCATTGACAGGTCAGTTCTCAGACGACGATTCACCAGCTGCCGCATCATCTTCAGAATCGCAGTCTCCAGAAATCGGCACGAAAACTGACTCATCGGTGTCTGCTCCAGTCACCTCGTCAACAAACCAAAACCCTGACTGGCAGGCAGTGACCGCAGCAGTTGCACCATCAGTCGTCGCAATCCAAGTCGCAACCGACGGCGGTGGCTCCCAAGGATCAGGCGTCATCATTGACGGTCAAGGCCACATTCTCACCAACAACCACGTTGTAGAAGGCGCGACCGGAAACAAAGTATCCGTTACCTTGAACGACGGGCGCATCTACACGGCCGACATCACAGGACTTGACCCAGCAACAGACCTTGCCGTGTTGAAACTCCAAGACCCACCTAAAGACCTACAGTCCGCAGTATTTGCCGACTCAGACGAAGTAGCCGTAGGTTCTTCAGTCATGGCGATGGGTAACCCGCTAGGCCTTTCACAAACCGCAACCACAGGAATCGTGTCCGCAGTTGACCGCCCTGTCACAACCGCACAAACCTCAGACGGCACATTGGTTGTTACAAACGCGATCCAAATTGATGCGGCTATCAACCCCGGCAACTCGGGTGGCCCACTCTTTAACGCACAAGGCGAAGTCATCGGTATCACCTCGTCTATCGCAACGATGTCCAGTTCACCACTCAGCCAAAGCGGCTCAATTGGTCTTGGCTTTGCGATCCCATCAAACCTTGCAACAAACATCGGTGCCCAACTGATCGACAACGGTGAAGCAAAACACGCCTTCTTAGGTGTTCGTATGACGGACGGAACAGGAAGCGTTAACGGTTTCACCCGTCAAGGCGCATTGGTGGCAAGCGTGAGCGAAGATTCACCTGCTGCTAAGGCAGGTTTGAAAGCCAAAGACGTTATCGTCTCCATTGATGGCAAAGCGGTTACCGGGTCAGAGTCTCTTACCGGTTTTGTACGTGAAAGCAACGCCGGTGACGAAGTCACCCTAGGTGTGGTGCGCAATGGAAAGCTCATCGAAGTCAAAGCAACGTTAAGCAACCGTACCGAAACAGCCACCTCAACACCGCAGCAAGACGGTTCTGGGCGTGACGACGGAAGCAGCAACGGCCGCGGACAGCAGGGCAGATGGAATTCTGAAGATCCCAGCAACCTGCCAAATCTAGAAGACCTCTTCCCGGGCCTATCTAACAACTGATCACACACTATATTGCAGGGGTGAGGCGCTTGTGCGCCTCACCCCTTCCTCGCTGTACGGCGCAGATTACGCCTGCACAGCGCTCGTCATAGGACGCAGCTTAGCGAACGTTTCAGCCAACTCATCTGCGGGGTTGGACGCTGCAACAATCCCACAACCAGCAAACAGACGAATCGTGTTCGGGTTGTCCTGACACAACTCAGCTGAACGCAAAGCAATACCCCATTCGCCATCCCCATCAGCGCCAACCCAGCCCACTGGGCCTGCATAACGAGAACGATCCATGTTCTCTATATCCAAAATGAGTTGTGCTGCTAGGTCCGTGGGCGTGCCGCACACGGCAGCAGTGGGGTGCAACGCCGCGGCGAGTGACAGGCTCGTCGCGCCAGCATGAGTGTCAACAACAGCTGCAACATCGCTGGCTAAGTGCAGCACATTAGGTAGGTGTAGCACGAAAGGTGTTTCGGGTACGTTCAGTGACGAACAATAAGGGCGCAGTGCATCAGCTACAGATCGCACGGCATATTCGTGTTCTTCAAGGTCTTTCGACGAGTGAGCGAGTACCGCCGCACGAGCAGTATCAGTTTCGTCGTCGCCGGTGCGTTGAATGGTGCCAGCAAGTACGCGGCTCGTAACGAGGCCCTTTTCGGTGCGGACAAGCAACTCCGGGGTTGCACCGATCATGCCATCGACGCTGAACGTCCAACAGTTTTCATACGAGTCAACCAAATTGGACAAGACATGTCGCACATCAATGGGCTGTTCGCTGGTTCCGATGACATCGCGTGCAAGCACAATTTTCTCTAACTCATCATTGCGGATACGGTGCACAGCATCAGCGACGACCTCTTGCCACTGCTCACCCGTAAGCGCCCCAGTTTCGAAATCCACCTGCCCGGGGCTCGTAATGGGCTGATGCTGCGCAACAAGTTCGTCCAACGTCGGAGTCGTAGCAAACGGTTCTTCCACCGTCGTCATCACCGTGAACCACCACGCGTCAGCGCGTCGCCCTACAACAAACTGCGGAACGATCAGAACACTGGAAGCAGCGCTTTCCTGCGCGAACGCGAACGAACCAAAAGCGACAGGTCCGCTGCCGGGAACCGAAACTTCGTCACGCACGATCGCATGCTCGCGGATGGTGTTCCATGCCTGCATCGCATCGGTAAAACGCGACGCGCCAGACGTATCAAAACGAGCTATTTCACCCCACCCAACAATTCCCTCGCCTCGACGCACCCAAGCAAGCGGCGCCTGGTGAGGCAGCAAACGCACAAGAGCATCCAGTGACTCGTCGCGCGCAGGTATTTTTATTGTGCGCGCAACTATGCGTGGATAGGTCTGTGTCGCTGAAGAATGTGAACCCAGCGCAGGGTCATGTGCTGGTTCAGTGGCGTGAGTACTCATCACATTCAAGGATAAGTCCCCAAGCACCCACTATTAACTGAGATAATGAATACATGTCTCGTGCCTCCTTGGATAAGAAGCCGCAAGAAGTGGCGTCAATGTTTGATGCAATAGCCGCTAAATATGACGTCACAAACGATGTCATCTCACTGGGTCAAGATCGTGCCTGGCGTCGGGCAACGGTTGCAGCCGTCGACCCCAAGCCGGGAGAGCGGATCCTTGACCTTGCTGCTGGTACCGGCACATCGTCAGAGCCTTTTGACGCTGCCGGTGCACTCGTCGTACCGTGCGATTTTTCCTTTGGAATGTTGAGCGTAGGTAAAGAGCGCCGACCTGATCTGTCATTTGTGGCAGGAGACGCAACTCGTCTACCTTTTGCCGATGACTCATTTGATGCGGCAACTATTTCTTTTGGTTTGCGTAATGTCGCAGAAACGGGGCAGGCGCTCGCAGAACTACATCGAGTGGTGAAACCTGGCGGGCGCGTGGTGATCTGTGAGTTTTCCACTCCAACGTGGGCTCCTTTCCGTAAGGTGTATTCGCAGTACATTATGAAAGCCCTGCCAAAGATGGCCGGCGTTGTGACGAGAAATTCTGGGTCGTACGACTACCTAGCTGAGTCAATCGAGCAGTGGCCTACACAAGAAGAGCTGGGCGCTTTGATGCAGGAAGCGGGATGGCGTAAGGTCGCGTTCCGTAATCTCTCGGGCGGCATCGTTGCCTTGCATAGAGGTACTAAAGTTTCGTAATTCATTAGTGATTCCCAAGGCTTAGGGGCCTTGGGAATCTTTGTGTGCGTACAGTTAAGCGGGTGCGTGATGAGGCACACAATAAAAACATCCATAAATCGAGACTAAACGTCTCAAAAATGCAGGTAACTGGAAAGTTGTCAGATGGATTTTCAAACCGTAAACGCTGAAAAATAGCGATTTTTGCTTAAAAATCCTGCCCAAGGAAGGGTAGCCTAAGCAGACGGTCGATGTGATCATCGCTACAGTGTCATGTGGGCTTGTGAACGCCTTCACAAGAACCATGTTTTCTGATGGGTCAAAAAGACGTAAATCCTGCATCTGCCCAGCCCGCCCGCCCCGGCACTGCTAGGACCTCGGTCCCAAAGAAACAGAAGAGAACTAACAAAGTATTAGGTGAACGAAAAAGGCATAGGCAACGTTGCCCATGGCTGCACCGAACACTTGGTGCGGCTGTTTCGTGACAAAGCGAAGCGGGTCGTAGCACATGCCACTATCGATCAAAACTGCATGACCTATCGAATAACTGGTTCGATCAGACGCTACGAATCGTGAGGTGGCTTCGGTATGACCAACCCATATGTTCCGCTCCTAGTGCTCATGGGGATAGCCCTTGTGCTTGCCCTCGGTGGCGTCATAGCAAGTGCACTGATCGGACCGAAACGCTATAACAAGGCAAAACTCGAAGCCTACGAATGCGGAATACAACCCACCCCGCACGCAGTCGGTGGCGGAAAATTCCCAATCAAGTACTACCTCATCGCAATGACCTTCATCATTTTCGATATCGAGGTAGTTTTCCTATATCCATGGGCTGTCGACTTTACCCACCTCGCTGCATTCGGGTTAGTCGCAATGCTCTCATTCCTTGCCCTCATCACCGTGCCATTCATTTACGAATGGCGACGCGGTGGATTCGACTGGGCGTAGCAGAAAGGGCATCATGTCACACGACGAAGCAACCCCAGGATTTCTCCTCACCTCAGTTGAAGAGCTCGCCGGAACATTCCGTAAGGGTTCCCTCTGGCCCGTAACCTTCGGCCTTGCATGCTGTGCAATCGAAATGATGGCAACAGCATCAAGCCGCTTCGACCTTTCGCGCTTCGGCATGGAAGTTTTCCGAGCCTCGCCGCGCCAAGCAGACCTCATGATCGTGGCAGGACGCGTAAGCCAAAAAATGGCACCCGTAGTCCGCCAAGTCTATGACCAAATGGCAGAACCCAAATGGGTTCTTTCCATGGGCGTGTGCGCCTCATCCGGAGGAATGTTCAACAACTACGCGATTGTGCAAGGCGTTGACCACATCGTCCCCGTCGACATTTACCTACCAGGCTGCCCACCACGCCCAGAAATGCTCATCAATGCAATTCTTGAGCTGCACACGCAGATACAAACAGAGCCACTATTCGGTCACCGCAAAGACATCGTTGCAGCCGTAGAAAAAGCAGCGCTCGAAGCACAGCCACTTTCACACATGAAAGGCCTGCTCAAGTGACAGAACTAACTCCACAAGACGGAGCAGAAAAACCAACACGTGCGCCTTCACTGTTTGCTCAAGCAGATGAAGTCGTTGGCAAACGAACCGGAATGTTTGGCACCTCCAGTGGAGACACCACAGGATTTGGTGGCCTGACCACACACGTCATTCTTGCGCAGAACTCACCGCGACCATACGGCGGCTGGTTTGACGACGCAGTAGATTTCCTCACCGAAGTACTCGCAGAACAAGGCATAGACCCAAACGAAGCAGTGGAATCAGTCGCCGTCGATCGAGGTGAACTCACCCTCTTCATCAACCGCACGTACCTCCTCGAAGTCTGCACGATCCTCAGAGACGACCAAGACCTACGTTTCGAACTGAGCCTAGGCGTTTCTGGAGTCCACTACCCAGGCGACACCGGACGTGAACTCCACGCCGTCTACCACCTCACCTCAGTGACACACGGGCGCAGCCTGCGCTTAGACGTTGCCGCACCAGAAACTGATCCCACAATTCCAAGCACCGTGAGCGTATACCCAGCAAACGACTGGCACGAACGCGAAACATTCGACTTCTTTGGCATCAACTTCACCGGACGCGACGAACTCACCCGAATCCAAATGCCAGACGACTGGCCAGGCCACCCACAGCGCAAGGACTACCCGCTTGGCGGCATCCCAGTCGAATACAAAGGCGCATCCATTCCACCGGCAGACCAAAGGAGGTCATACTCGTGAGCACCCCGCAAGGAACACCACACGCAACACGAGCAGACTACACAGACGACTCTGCCCCACAGTTTGATGCGTCCGGCGGAGACTGGGACAAAATCACTGAAGAAATACGTCAACTCGGTGAAGAACGCATCATCGTGAACATGGGTCCACAACACCCATCAACGCACGGTGTGCTGCGACTCATGATCGAAATGGACGGCGAACACGTCACCGAAGCACGTGCAGGTATCGGATACCTACACACAGGTATCGAAAAAAACATGGAATACCGCACGTGGGTGCAAGGCGTAACCTACTGCACCCGCATGGACTACCTCGCTTCAATATTTCAAGAAACTGCTTACTGCCTTGCTGTCGAAAAGCTGCTAGGCATTACCGAAGACATCCCAGAACGCGCATCCATTATTCGGGTGCTCATGATGGAACTGCAACGCATCGGATCTCACCTAGTGTGCCTCGGTACGGGTGGAAACGAACTCGGTGCGACAACCGTTATGACCGCAGCATTTACTGGACGTGAAGAAGTGCTGCGTCTCTTCGAAATGGCCTCAGGGTTGCGTATGAACAACGCATACATTCGCCCAGGTGGAGTCGCACAAGACCTCCCAGCAGGATTTATTCCAGCAGCCCGTGACGCACTCAAACTCATTGTGAAATATGCGCGGGAACTCGAAAATTTAACCCTGGCAAACCCCATCTTTAAACTACGCACAGTAGGAGTCGGGCACCTCAACTTGTCTGGCGCTATGGCGTTAGGAATCACCGGCCCAATTCTGCGCTCTGCAGGTCTCCCATATGACGTGCGCAAAGCACAACCGTATTGCGGATACGAAACATACGAATTCGATGTTCCCGTATTAAAGAACGCGGACTCATACGATCGTGTTGTCTTGCGATTTGAAGAAATCCGTCAATCAGTGCGCATCGTCGAGCAAACCCTAGAACGACTGGAAAACACCGCAGGCCAGCCAGTTATGGTCGACGACAAAAAAATTGCGTGGCCCTCACAGCTTGCGATCGGTGCAGACGGTCAAGGAAACTCCTACGAGCACATCCGCAACATTATGGGAACCTCCATGGAGGCCCTCATTCACCACTTCAAACTTGTTACCGAAGGCTTTAGAGTCCCAGCCGGACAAGTCTGGCAAACGGTGGAGCACCCTCGCGGTGAACTAGGCGTCCACCTCGTATCAGACGGCGGAACTCGCCCATACCGAGCCCATTTCCGCGACCCCTCGTTCAACAACCTGCAAGCCACATCCATCATGTGTGAAGGCGGGCAAGTAGCTGACGTTGTTGTCGCAGTAGCATCAATCGACCCAGTTATGGGAGGTGTGGACCGGTGACCGCTCCACGTGACATGCCAGAAACCACCGCTACACACGGGTACGAGCCAGACGTACACCAACGGCTCGTCCGCGAAGCGCAAGAAATCATCGCCCGCTACCCAGTACCACGGTCGGCGCTGCTACCAATGCTGCATCTGGTGCAGTCAGAAGACGGCTACGTATCGCGTCGCGGTATCGAATTATGTGCGCACCTACTCGACCTCACCACAGCCGAAGTTTCAGCAGTGGCCACGTTCTACACCCAGTACAAACGCAAACCAAATGGCGACTACACCATTGGAGTATGCACCAACACGCTATGCGCGATTATGGGTGGCGACGAAATCTTCGACGAACTGTCCGAACACCTCGGAATCGGTCACGACGAAACCACTGAAGACGGAAAAATCACTCTAGAACGAGTCGAATGCAACGCGGCATGCGACTACGCCCCAGTGGTCATGGCGAACTGGGAATTTATGGACAACCAAACGCCAGAAACCGCAACCACACTCGTCGACGACTTGCGTGCCGGAAAAGAGGTTGCCCCAAGCCGTGGACCCAACAAAATCTGTACGTTCAAGCAAGTCTCACGAGTACTTGCAGGATTCCCCGACGGACGCGCAGACGAAGGCACCGGCGGTGGAAAGGCAACAGTGGAAGGCACCATCCTCGCCCGTGAAAAAGGCTGGGAAGCACCACAGTCCGTAAATGAAGGTGACGCAAAGTGACACAGTACAACACCGTGCTCGCCCCAGTAATGAGCGCATTTTGGGATCACCCACAGTCGTGGACCATGAAAACCTACCTCGAACACGGCGGGTATGAAGGTCTGCAAAAGGCGTTTACTCAAAAGCCCGAAGACCTCGTTACAACAGTGAAAAATTCTGGTCTGCGAGGACGCGGCGGCGCAGGATTCCCCACTGGAATGAAATGGGGCTTTCTGCCACCCGCCGATGGAGGACCACGCTATCTCGTCGTGAATGCCGACGAATCAGAACCAGGAACGTGCAAAGACATCCCACTGATGATGGCTGCACCGCAATTCCTCATCGAAGGTGTCATCATCACCTCATATGCCATCGGCTGCAATCACGCCTTTATTTATCTGCGTGGTGAGGTCGTGCACGTGTACCGCAGGCTCATGCGTGCAGTCGAAGAAGCCTACGAAGCCGGTTATCTCGGAAAGAATATCCAAGGTACAGGCTTCGACCTCGACATTACGGTGCACGCTGGAGCAGGAGCATACATTTGTGGTGAAGAAACAGCACTGCTTGACTCGCTAGAAGGACGACGAGGCCAGCCTCGCCTGAAACCACCATTCCCCGCAGTAGCAGGACTGTACGCGCGCCCAACGGTGGTCAACAACGTCGAATCTGTTGCGTCAGTGCCTCAGATTGTGAACCGCGGTGCCGACTGGTTTACCGCGATGGGAACAGAAAAATCTGCTGGTAATGGTTTGTTCTCACTCTCAGGTCACGTCACGCGACCAGGACAGTATGAAGCCCCACTCGGTATCACTTTGCGTGAACTGCTCGACATGGCTGGTGGCATGCGTCATGGTCGAGAGCTGAAGTTCTGGACACCAGGCGGCTCATCCACACCACTGTTCACAAAAGAACACCTTGATATTCCGCTCGACTACGAATCTGTTGGTGCAGCCGGCTCAATGCTTGGCACGAGGGCCCTACAAATCTTTGACGACACCACTTCAGTGGTGCGAGCCGTAACCCGATGGACAGAGTTTTACGCTCACGAGTCATGCGGTAAATGCACCCCATGCCGTGAAGGAACATACTGGCTCAAACAAGTTTTACGTCGTCTAGAAGAAGGCAAGGGCCAGCCAGGGGATATCGAGACACTCCTCGATACGTGTGACAACATCCTTGGCCGCGCTTTTTGTGCTCTGGGAGACGGTGCAACATCGTCTATCACCTCAGCGATCACATACTTCCGCGAGGAATTTGAAGCAGGAATGCATACCGCAGCACGTGACTTGTTCCCGCCGCAACGGTCAGCACTTTTTGAATACACGCCAAAACAGCGCACGATGCTGGCAGGAGTCGGAGGCCACTAATGACCGACAACATTACGTTCACACTTGACGGCGTCGAAACTGAGGTTCCGAAAGGAACACTCGTTATTCGTGCCGCAGAAGAAGCAGGAATTGAGATTCCACGTTTCTGCGATCACCCGCTGCTTGAACCTGCCGGTGCATGCCGTCAGTGTCTTGTAGAAGTTGAACTGCCAGATCGCGAAGGTAACTTGCGGGCAATGCCAAAACCGCAAGCATCATGCACGCTTGAGGCAACACCGGGCATGGTGGTTCGTACCCAAAACACCTCACCTGTAGCAGATAAAGCTCAAAAAGGTGTTCTTGAGTTACTCCTCATCAACCACCCGTTAGACTGCCCAATCTGTGACAAGGGCGGCGAATGCCCGCTGCAAAACCAAGCGCTCAGTCACGGACATGCTGAAACTCGTTTCATCGATGTGAAACGTACTTTCCCGAAACCGATTTCTGTGTCAACACAGATTTTGCTTGACCGGGAACGATGCGTTTTGTGTCAACGATGCACACGATTCTCTAAGCAAATTGCTGGCGACGCCTTCATTGACTTGCAAAAACGAGGCGCACAACAACAAATTGGTCGCTTCGATGAAGCCATTCTCGGGTTTGCTCAAGAACCTGCGGGTGGATGCCAAGGATACGCGCCGCGAGACATCGACACTGTGGCACGCAATGACATTGCCGGGTTAGCACACGAAGAACTTGCAGCAGACGCATATGCATCAACCCCTCAAGGTGAAACTCCAGTAGGTGCTGCTGAAGTTGATGAGTCTGGGCAAGTGTTCTCGTCGTACTTTTCTGGGAACACCGTACAGATTTGCCCAGTAGGTGCATTAACAAGCGCAGCGTATCGCTTCCGTTCCCGCCCATTTGATTTAGTGTCAACCCCAGCGATTTCTGAACACGATTCGTCCGGTTCAGCGATCCGCGTTGACCATCGTCGTGGAACTGTTATGCGTCGTTTGGCGGGCAATGATCCTCTCGTAAATGAGGAATGGATTACTGACAAGGACCGTTTTGCTTTCACGTGGCAAAATGCGCCCGGACGCCTCACACAACCGCTCGTGCGCGACCGCAATGCGGATGGAACGCGTGGGGAACTGCGTGAAGCGTCATGGGCGGAAGCAATCAAAAAAGCTGCGGCAGGCTTACAAGCAGCCCACAACAATGATGTTTCACGCGTGGCAGTGCTGCCAGGTGGTCGGTTAACCATTGAAGACGCCTACGCGTATGCAAAATTTGCCCGCGTTGCACTACACACCAACAACATTGACTACCGTGCCCGTTCCCATTCAGACGAAGAGCTCAACTTCTTGGGCTCTACAGTTGCCGGTTCTGGCGTTGGAGTTACTTTCCGCGACCTCGAAGCAGCAAAAGCAGTGCTTCTCGTCGGATTCGAGCCCGAAGAAGAAGGCGGAATTGTTTTCTTGCGGCTACGTAAAGCAGCCCGTAAAGGAACACTCACAACGTATGCGATTGCACCGTACGCAACACGCGGTATCCAGCGCATAGGTGAACACGGAGCCACTCTTTTACGCACAGCTCCAGGCGACGAAGCCCGCACACTATCGAGTCTCACCGTAAGTGAGAACACGACCGAAGAACTCACACAAGCTGCCGCTGATCTCCGGAACAACGCCATCATCATTGTCGGTGAAAGGCTTGCAACATCACCGGGCGCATACACGGCTGTTCTTAAGCTCGCAGACGAAACAGGCGCACGAGTAGCGTGGATTCCACGTCGTGCAGGTGAACGAGGTGCCGTAGAAATGGGTGCCTTGCCGTCCCTACTGCCTGGTGGACGCCCTGTTTCAGATAATGCGGCACGAATTGATTTAGCGGCCGCATGGAACATCGATTCTTTGCCAGCTGAGCCCGGCCACGACGTCACCCAGATCGTTGATGGGCTGATCAATAAGTCACTCAGCGCAGTCGTCCTTGGCGGTCTAGAACTATCAGACCTTCCTCAACCACAACGCGGACACAAAGCGTTAGAATCCGCTGACTTTGTAGTGTCACTTGAAGTCCGTGAATCAGACGTCACACCGTACGCTGACGTTGTGTTCCCAGTCGCCCCACCTACCGAACGTGCAGGCGCCTACTGGAACTGGGAAGGCCGCGTGCGACCATTCGGGCGCGCACTGACAACAAGTGCCCAACCAGACCACAGGGTGCTGTCGTCACTAGCCGACGCGCTCGGGCTATCTATCGCGCTCGGGCAGTTAGAAGACGTCCGACGAGACATCGATCAACTCGGCGTATGGGACGGTGCCCGCACGGACAAACCAGACACCGCCCCCGTACCTGCGCATGAGCTTGCTGACAGTGAAGCGGTTCTTGCAACATGGCATCAACTCCTTGACGCAGGAGCATTACAAACAGCAGAACGGTTCCTCGCCGGTACGGCAAAAACCCCTGTTGTACGAGTGCACACCAAAACCGCAGCAAAACTGGGTGTCACTGATGGGGAACCACTCACTGTTAGCACACCACACGGGCAGATCACCTTGCCTGTTGCACTCACTGATATTGCAGAAAATGTAGTGTGGCTTCCGCTGAAATCGCCAGGTTCTTTCGTCTACGAAACCCTAGGCGTTGACGCGGGAGCAGTCGTAACGCTTCACCCAGCACTTGTTGCAGCACACGTTGGTGCACCAGAAGGGACGGAGGCATAATGGCCGACTTTTCAAACGACGGAATTGTCACGTACATCGTCAAATCCGTATTGATTCTTGTTTTCCTGTTGCTGAGTGTTCTTGTCGCAATTTGGTTTGAACGCAAAGTAGTGGGACGTTTACAGGTACGCCCCGGGCCTAACGTGCACGGTCCATTCGGGTTGCTGCAGTCCCTCTTTGACGCAATGAAACTGCTCCTCAAAGAAGACATCACGGTGAAAGCCGCGGACAAGTTTGTGTACATTCTTGCGCCGATGATCTCAGTATTCTGTGCGCTTCTCGTCTTTGCGGTTATCCCATTAGGGCCAGAAGTCACCGTTCCATTCACAGACATTGTCACGCCGCTACAACTCACCGACTTCCCAGTCGCTACGTTGTACATCCTTGCGTGTGCTTCCGTAGGTGTGTACGGCATCGTGCTTGGTGGGTGGTCTTCAGGATCAACCTATCCGCTCCTCGGTTCCGTACGATCAACCGCACAGGTCATCTCGTACGAACTAGCCATGGGGTTGTCCCTCGTTTCCGTATTCATCATGGCCGGTTCCATGTCGACATCGGAGATCGTCGCGTCGCAAGAGTACGTGTGGTGGTTCTTGCCGCTCCTACCGGCATTCATCATCTACCTCATATCGATGATGGGAGAAGTTAACCGTCTCCCATTCGACCTTCCAGAAGCAGAAGGCGAACTTGTATCCGGGTATATGACGGAATACTCCTCGATGAAATTCGCATGGTTCTTCCTTGCGGAATACATCAACATGATCAACGTATCTGCCGTGGCAACCACATTATTCTTTGGCGGCTGGCGGGCACCATTTGGGCTTGGCGCCATCAACGACGGCATGTTCAACGAAGGTTGGTGGGGGCTGCTATGGTTCCTCCTCAAGATGTGGACCTTCATGTTCATTTTCGTGTGGGTGCGAGGAACCCTCTTACGTTTCAGATACGACCAGTTCATGTCACTGGGCTGGAAAGTACTCATTCCATTCGCCTTGGCGTGGATCTTTGTGCTTGCCTTCTTCCAAGGACTTCAAAGCTTCCTCACCTTTGATGCCCGCCCATTCTTATTCGGCGCCGCAGCCATAGCCTTCGTGGTACTCATGGTCACCATCGTCGTAGATGTGCGTGCAACAAAGCGCGCTCCAGCGCGTGACCCCCACGACCACGAAGAAGCAACATTCGATGCTTTCGCAGGAGGCTACCCCGTGCCACCACTACCAGGGCAAGCATTACCACCCTCACCACGTGCGTCACGGACTAAAACTGCTACGGCAACAGTGAACCAACTTGAAGTCGCAACCGACGTCACTACACGTTCAAAGGAGGCAAATGATGAGTGAGACACCGCAGGGGAGCACCCCCGATCATTTGCCGGGCGCAGACGAGTATCAGAGCCTCATTCCAGAAAATACTGGGGTAAAGAAAATCCTTGCCCCAGTAGCCGGTTTTGGAGTGACACTTAACTCGTTCTTCAGTCCCGTTGTTACGGAACAATACCCATTCGAAAAAGTTGGTACCAAGCCTCGCTATCATGGTCGCCACCAACTCAACCGATACCCTGACGGCCTAGAAAAATGTATCGGCTGTGAACTATGTGCGTGGGCCTGCCCAGCAGACGCCATCTATGTTGAAGCAGCAGCAAACGCCGACCTGCCAGAGGGACAACACATCTCGCCAGGAGAACGATACGGCGCTGTTTACCAAATCAACTACCTACGCTGCATATTTTGTGGATTATGCATTGAAGCGTGCCCAACTCGTGCACTCACAATGACGAACGAATTCGAGTTAGCCGGTCCCACACGAGAAGGCCTCATCTACGAAAAAGAGGACCTCCTAGCACCGCTACGAGACGGCATGCTTGCCGCCCCTCACCCGATGGTAGAAGACACGAAAGACACCCAGTATTATCGCGGGGAAATCACTCGTCCAACTCAAACACAAATCGATTGGGTTGAAGAGCACCGCCCCGACGAACCTACCCTTGACGCTGCTCGAAACGCAGTAGAAACCAACAAGGTGGTGCAGTCATGACCTCCGGAGCTGAGGCCATCCTCTTTTGGTGCATTGCACCGCTTACCGTGCTTGCAGCACTTGGACTAATTTTTGCCCGCAAAGCAGTGCACGCAACTGTGTGCATGGTCTTTGTCATGATTTCACTAGCGGTTCTTTACATCGCTAACGAAGCACCTTTCTTAGGCATCGTCCAAATTGTGGTGTACACGGGAGCAGTCATGATGCTGTTCTTGTTCGTCATCATGCTTGTGGGTGTTGACACGAGCGACTCACTCGTCGAAACCCTCAAAGGTCAACGCTTTATCGGATGGCTCCTAGGAATCGGTTTAGGTATCGTCCTCATCACCTTCCTCGGCAGAATGACATTATCTGGCGGAATGGGCCACCAAGCGACAGTGGACAACAACCCCGCAGAACTCGCCCGAGTACTCCTCGGAAACTTTGTTTTCCCACTAGAACTCGTCGGCATTTTGCTTGTCACCGCAGCAATCGCTGCACTGACCATGACCCACAAACGCAAACTCGCTAAGCGAATCGGCCAAAAAGAACTCGCAGATGCGCGCGTAGCCTCAGGCGCACGCCTTACCCCACTCCCAAGCCCGGGCGTATTTGCGCAACGCAACGCCATGGACGTGCCAGCACTCGACCCACACGGAAAACCAGTGGAATCCTCCGTGTCGCGTGTGCTTCGCGCTCGTGGGCAAGACAAAGGCCCCATCTACGACCCAGATATTGAACTGTTAGACGAAGCCGGAAAGCCAGCCCCAAGCACGTGGGAACGCACCGGCTCTGCCGCCACACCAACAGAAGCAGACCACAACACCGATAACCCAACAGCTACCGGTTCACCTGCAGACGAAGACAAGGAGAACTGACGTGGATTACGCAAACTACCTGTACCTCGCGGTTATCCTCTTCACCATTGGTGCAGCAACTGTTCTGTTACGCCGAAACGCCATCATCATGTTTATGGGTATCGAGCTCATGTTGAACGCCGCAAACCTAGCGTTTATAACCTTTTCACGAATTCACGGCGACCTAACCGGTCAAGTTGTCGCATTCTTCGTCATGACAGTAGCTGCAGCAGAAGTTGTTGTAGGACTAGCAATCATCGTGTCCATTTATCGATCACGCAGAACGGTGTCAGTCGATGACGTCAATCTGCTCAAGAACTAGCCGGGAGTCACTGACATGATCAACGCTTCATGGCTCCTTATCGCCATACCGCTTCTGAGCGCCGCCATCCTGCTCCTAGCAGGAAAACGTTCAAACAGTTGGGGGCATTGGCTGGGAGTAGCCGCTTCGGCCCTCACCTTCGCTGTTGGCGCAGGAGCACTTATTGAACTGTTGACTCGAGACGCAAGCGAACGAGTCATCGACATTACGCTCTTCCAATGGATCACAGCAGGCACACTCGATGTCTCCGCCGGACTACGAGTCGACCCGCTCTCCTTGACCTTCGTCATGCTCGTCACGTTCGTCGGCACACTCATCCACATTTATTCAGTCGCATACATGGAACACGACGCAGACCGGCGCCGCTTCTTCGCGTATCTGAACCTATTCGTGGCCTCCATGCTTATTCTGGTGCTCGCCAACTCGTACCTGTTGCTCTTCGTCGGTTGGGAAGGCGTCGGCCTAGCCTCATACCTCCTCATCGGGTTCTGGAACCACAACCCCAACTACGCAACAGCAGCGAAAAAAGCATTCGTCATGAACCGTATCGCCGATGTCGGAATGATCATCGCGCTTGGCGCGATCTTCACCCAATTCGGATCGCTAGATTTCACGACCGTGCACAATGAAGCAGCAGCCACCGCAGCAGCAGGCCACACCGGCGTGCTCACCCTCATCGGTCTTATGCTGCTACTCGCAGCATGCGGAAAATCGGCACAATTCCCATTGCAAGCATGGCTCGGCGACGCGATGGCCGGCCCAACCCCCGTATCAGCACTTATCCACGCGGCCACAATGGTTACCGCAGGTGTGTACTTAATTGTTCGTTCCGGACCAATATTTAACGAAACACCAACAGCACTTCTCGTCGTCGCCATCATCGGAGCGATCACGCTGCTCTTCGGAGCAATAGTCGGATGCGCCAAAGACGACATTAAGAAAGCACTGGCAGCATCAACCATGTCGCAAATCGGTTACATGATGCTGGCCGCAGGACTTGGACCTATCGGATACGCCTTCGCCATATTCCACCTGCTCACACACGGCTTCTTCAAAGCAGGAATGTTCCTAGGCGCAGGATCCGTCATGCATGGCATGAACGACGACGTGAACATGCGTAACTTCGGTGGGCTCTCAAAATTCATGAAAATCACGTGGATTACATTCGGTCTAGGCTGGCTTGCAATCCTCGGTGTACCGCCATTCTCTGGATTCTGGTCAAAAGACAAAA
Organism: Timonella sp. A28; assembly: GCF_051200815.1. Classification (GTDB taxonomy): domain Bacteria; phylum Actinomycetota; class Actinomycetes; order Actinomycetales; family Cellulomonadaceae; genus Timonella. The sequence continues at coordinate 2,423,980 of NZ_CP195159.1, forward strand.
TCATCGAATCAGCGTTTGCCGCAAACCACGGAGAAGGCTGGCAGCCATGGGTATTCGGCCTCGTCGCATTAATTGGCGCCGGAATCACAGCTTTCTATATGTCACGACTCTTCTTCATGACATTCCACGGAAAAGCACGATGGTCAGACACCGAAAATGACGAATTAGTGCAACGCCACCCACACGAATCACCAGCACTCATGACCTGGCCAATGATCATCTTGGCTGCTGGCTCTGCTCTCCTCGGACTAGTCCTAGCACTCGGAAACAACTTCGTAGTGTGGCTCGAACCCGTAACTGGACATGCAGAACACCACGACCCAGTCATCGCGATTCCAGTCATCATGATCTCCACACTCGTGATCGTCGCCATCGGAGCGTTCCTCGCATGGCGCCAATATGGAGCCTCAACGGTACCTACCCAAGCACCGCACGGTTCACCACTGACCCGAGCAGCTCGAGCAGACCTCTACCAAGACCCCGTAAACGAAACACTGTTCATGTTGCCAGGGCAATACGCAACGAGAACCCTCGTCTACGCGGACAAAAAAGTTGTTGACGGTTCATTCATGGGGCTTGCCTCATTGATCGGAACTATCGGAATCGGACTCAAAAAACTCCACAACGGCTACATACGCTCGTATGCAGCCATGATGCTGGCAGGACTCATTACTGTGCTCATTATCGTGTTTGCGATTTGGAACTGAGGGGAGTGAACCAATGAATTTCGAGACATTACCGTGGATCACGATCCTCGCAGTGGCTCCGACACTCGGAGCAATAGCGTTGTGGCTTCTCCCCACAGGTATGGCACGACTAGCCCCACGAATCGCATTAGCAGTGTCACTTGTGGAAGTAGCATTACTCGTCGGTGCTTTTACCGTCTTTGACGTCACCCGCTCGGGAACATACCAGCTCGTCGAACACATCTCATGGATACCGCAAATCGGCACAACATATGCGGTTGCCGTCAATGGAGTATCACTACTTCTGATCGCGCTCGCGGTACTCCTTGTGCCGTTGGTTATTCTTGCGGCGTGGAAAGAACAAGGTGTTGGCCGGCTGACAGATGATGCTGAGTCCGCGCACAATAAATTACGTCACTACTTAGCGCTGGTTCTGCTTCTCACCACTTTTATGGTGTTGATCTTCGCTGCACGCGACGTGTTCTTGTTCTATGTGGTCTTTGAAGCAATGCTCATTCCGGTGTATTTCATGATTGGCTTCTTCGGAAATGGGGCTCGTCGTCGTTACGCTGCAATCAAGTTCTTGTTGTACTCCCTTGTGGGAGGGCTCATCATGTTGGCTGCAGTTATCGGAGTGTACTTCCAAGGACCAGGCGGAGAAACCGGTTTCTTGACGGAAAACCTCACCGCAGCTGTAGCAGATCCGAACGTTGAAAAGTGGCTCTTTGTCGGATTCTTTATCGCTTTTGCGATCAAAGCACCTATGTTTCCTGTGCACACATGGCTACCTGACACTGCGCAACACGCTCCTGCGGGAACCTCAGTGCTTCTTGTTGGAGTACTAGACAAAATCGGAACATTCGGAATGCTGACCTTGTGTCTGCCGCTTTTCCCGAATGCGTCGCAGTGGGCAGCGCCCGTCATCATTGTGTTCGCTGTGATCTCGATTATTTACGGTGGGCTTCTTGCAATAGGTCAACGCGACCTGATGCGTCTGATTGCGTATACGTCGGTCTCACACTTTGGTTTTATCGTGTTGGGTATCTTCACCTTTACTGCCGCTGGAACCGCAGGAGCTTCCTTCTACATGGTTAACCACGGGCTCTCAACAGGTTTGTTGTTCCTTGTGGCCGGGTTCTTGTTCTTGCGCTCACCCACTGGCGAATCGCAACTGCTCGCAGATTATGGCGGAATGCAAAAAGTTACTCCCGTGCTAGCTGGCGTTTTCCTGGTTGCCGGACTTTCAGCGCTTGCCATGCCTGGGCTCTCCACCTTTATTTCAGAAATCACGGTGCTCATCGCAACGTATGAAGTAAACGTGTGGGCGGCTGTGTTTGCGGCGACTGGTGTTGTGCTAGCGGCTTTGTATGTGCTGCTGACTTATCAAAAGATTTTTACTGGCCCTAAAGTCGATGAGTTAAAAGACGCCCCAGATTTAGATGCACGAGAGAAAATCGTGGTCGCTCCGCTTATTGCGCTACTTCTTATTTTAGGTTTTGTGCCAGGTCTTGCCCTGCAATATTTAGATGATCCTGCAGCCGCAAGTATCTCCGTGATCGAAGGGGACACAGAATGATTACTCAGGTTCTTCCAGAGGCCCCGTTTGAGGCACCACAGATTATGTGGTCTGTCTTATCGCCGGTCTTAATCGTGGCGGGTGCCGGAGTCTTTTCTGTGCTCATTGAAGCTTTTGTGCCAGCAAAGTTCCGCAGAGCTACACAAATAGCTGTTGTGCTTTTGGCGCAAGTTGCAGCTTTACTAACGTTGATATGGCTGGGTGTTCGACACTTTGGATCAGGTAATTTAGGCCCAGCGCTTCCCGTTAATCAGGCGATTCACTTTGATTCGTGGACTCTTGCGATTCAAGTTTTGCTTATTGTCTGTTCTCTGCTTGCCACGCTTGTACTGATTGACCGAACTTCAGCTCGGCTTGATCCTTTCGCGCCTACTGCGGCTGCAGTTCCTGGGTCGCAGTATGAGGAGCTTGCTCGCACAAAGGGCCTGCAGCAAACCGAGGTCTTTCCACTGATGCTGTTTGCAATCACCGGCATGATGGTGTTCCCTGCAGCGGGAGATCTTGTAACCATGTTTGTGGCGCTTGAAGTGCTTTCGTTGCCACTGTATGTGTTGACTGCGATGGCTCGTCGGCGTCGTTTACTGTCGCAAGAAGCAGCGCTGAAATACTTTGTTTTGGGTTCTTTCGCATCAGCTTTATTCCTGTTTGGTGGAGCGCTACTTTACGGTTATTCAGGGTCTGTCACCCTTATCGGTATTGCTCAAGCAGCTAGCGCGCATGCACAATCTGGGCAAAGTGCAGAGTTTGGTTTGCTGCTCATTATGGGGATTGTCCTCTTGCTTGCTGGTGTGCTGTTTAAGATCGGTGCAGTTCCGTTCCAAGCTTGGACACCGGACGTGTATCAGGGAGCACCTACTGCAATTACAGGGTTCATGGCTGCCTGCACAAAAATCGCTGCTGTGGGGCTTTTCTTGCGGTTAGTGATCTATCTGGTGTTGAACTCCTCTGAAGAGGTTTCCCACGCGTTACAGCGCGGACTGTGGGTGGTTGCAATTGCGACGATGATTGTCGGAACAATTGTTGGTCTGACCCAAACTGATATGAAACGTATGCTGGCGTACTCCTCAATCGCTCACGCTGGGTTCTTGTTGGTAGCGATTCTTGGTCTTGCTGACTACACGTTGAGTGCAGTGTTCTTTTATCTGCTCGTGTACGGTGTATCGACGGTTGGCGCTTTTGGTGTGGTCACCTTGGTGCGAGAGATCGGTCCGGAAGGCGAGATCCTTGGCGAAGCAACTCATATTGGACAGTGGGCTGGGTTGGGGAAACGCAGCCCTTTCATCGCCGGTATTTTTTCGCTCTTCTTGTTGTCTTTCGCTGGTGTTCCATTAACGGCCGGGTTTATCGCTAAGTACAGCGCTTTTTCTTCTGCTTTTGCAGGAGGGAATGAGGTTCTCGCTTTTGTTGGTGTGGGGGCGTCTGCGATTTCGTTGTTCTTCTACATCCGAGTCATGGTGTTGATGTATTTTGTGGCTCCTGCAGAGGACCGGAACATTTCCGGTGAGTCCACTCAATCTGGAAGAAACCTTGCGGACCCTGCAGAAGACGATGTTGTTTCTTCTGCACCTGAAGGCGAGAATGCTGCTGTGCGAACGTCTGTTGTGGTGCTTGAGACTGCTCCACACGTTGCAGTGGTGAAAGCAGAAGGTACTGCATATGCTGCGATTTTGTTGAGTGCAGGCTTTGTCTTGTGGGCTGGTCTTTTCCCCGCTCCGTTACTTGAACTTTTAGTCAACTTTTTAGGTTTCTAAACTGGAATGCGGAGGCATCCACCCTGTAACAGGGTGGATGCCTCCGTTTCTGCGTGTCTGTGAAGCGTTATAGCGCAGTAACCATGTACTTTCAGACGTGATTAACCGCATGAAGTTGGTTGTGGGATAACTCAGGGCTAATGCAGAAATTGCGGTAAGTTAGTTAGACCGTCCAGTGGCGTTCGGCTGCCTGCCGTTTCGCTTCCCATCTCACAAGGCAAAGTTTGTTTCGTGACTACTGTTTCCCTTGCGCTTCCTCTTGAAGATGAGCAGCTCGCCCAGTCTCTTGCACATGAGATGGATGAGGTTGAAAGTGCTTTGCGGTCTGCTGTTGAGAACGCAAACAGTCTTGTAGCTGATGCATCACGCCATTTGATTTCGGCTGGTGGTAAGCGTTTGCGCCCGTTGTTGACTTTGTTGGTGTCGCATTTGGGCATGGGAGTTAATGACGAGGTTCGTAAAGCTGCTGTCGTTGTTGAGTTAACTCATTTGGCTTCGCTTTATCACGACGATGTTATGGATTCTGCACCTTTGCGTCGAGGGGCTCCTGCTGCACATGAGGTGTGGGGAAACAACGTTGCGATTTTAACGGGAGATTTGTTGTTCTCTCGGGCTTCAGCGTTGACGAGTCAGTTGGGTACTGAGGCTGTTGCTGTGCAAGCTCAAACGTTTGAGCGTTTGTGTATGGGGCAGTTGCAGGAGACTTTGGGGCCAGCCGACGACGCTGATCCTGTTGCACATTACATTCAGGTGTTAGCAGATAAAACTGCTTCTTTGCTTGCTACGTCGGCGGTGTTTGGCGCAAAGTTTGCTGGTGTTTCTCAGGAGATCCAAGATAAGTTGGCTCAATATGGTGAGAAAGTTGGCGTTGCTTTTCAATTAGCGGACGATGTTATCGATCTGACGTCTTCTGGCGCGATAACGGGTAAGACTCAAGGAACTGATCTTCGCGAGAAGGTTCCTACTATGCCTGTTTTGTTGTTGCGTGAGTTGGTGGCTAGTGGTTCGGCGTCTTCTGACGATGTGGCTCTTCTTGAGCTTATTGATTCTGATTTGAGTTCGGATGAGGCTCTGGAGCGAACCGTAAAGTTGTTGCGTGAGCATGGAGTTGTTGAGCAAACGCGTGTTCGTGCGAGCGAAATTGCTCGAGCTGCTGTGTCTGAACTTGAGGGGATTCCTGAAGGACCTGTGAAAGACGCGCTAGTGAAATTTGCAGGTGCTTTGGTAGACCGAGTCGCCTAGTTTTTGGCGTCTGATCTCTTCTTTCCAAATTGCCACTTTTCGAGATACCGTAAACGTCGAATAGTGTTGTGAACATCTTCGATTGGTCTCGTTGTGGCTCTTAGCTATGTATCTGGCAACGGTGTTCTTGTTGCCGCTCATGATTTTATTGTTTTTCTTCCTGACGGGGCAAAGCCTCAAATTTTGCGGCAGTTGTGGGAGCAGAGCAGCGCTGCTGCTCACCGTAAAGGCTTTTTAGGGGTTTTACAGGCGGTTACTAGTTCGCTTGATCCGACATTAGAAAACCTTCCGCGTTTCGCAATCGTTGAGTTGGGCAAGCGTAGTGGTGAGGCGCGCGAAATCCGGATCGCGGTTTCTGGCGATACGTTAGTTGAAGTGAGCGTTGCGCATAAGGACGAATTGCTGACTTTGCGCGGCAATGGCGTAGCAATGTGGCTTGAAGAGCAGATTTTAGATGCTTTATCTGTGCGGTTCTGTGCGCAGTGTGATGAGGCTGTAGACGGCGAGGCTCCCACCGAGGGATTCCCTTTGCGTGAGGGCGTTGTATTGGCTGCTGGCGCGGTGTGGCGTGTGCAGGTGAACGATGATTCTGGGTGTTTTGAGGCGTTAGTTGAGGATTCTCAGATTGCTGTTGAGGAATCTTTTTCTGTTGATGTAGATGCAGTTGACGATGATTTTGGTCGAACAATTGCGGAGATTCCTGAGGAATGGCTTGCGCATGATGCAGCTGAAGAACAAGAGCCGGCAGCGCCTATTGTCAATGTTGTAAGTGGGGCTTCTCCTGGTGATAGCGGTTCAGGGGATGTGCGTGTGCGTGAGACTGAAGTATTGAGTGTGTCTCGTATTGATGTTGCTCCAACCGAGGTTGTTGCACAGAAGGATTCTTCGAGTGGAGATTCTGCTGTTGCGGATTCTGGTGAGCAGTCTCGTCGGGGTCGGTATGCTGCGGCAACGCAGGTTATGTCTCCGCCGGTTATGGGTTCAGTGGGCTTTGTGCGGTTTTCTCATGGGGAAGTGGTTGAACTTGGCGTGCCTTTGGTGGTTGGGCGTAAGCCTACTCATGAGGGGTCGGGGGCTGTTGCTCATGCGCGTATGATTTCGGTGCCGAGTCCGTCGAAGGATATTTCTCGTAATCATGTGGAGATCAGAGTTGAGCATTCGCATGTTTTGGTGACTGATTTAGGGTCGGTTAACGGTACGTTGTTGCGTAGGCAGGGTGCTCTTGAGCGGTCTTTGGCTGCGCATGAGGCGACGTTAGTGATTAACGGTGACGTTATTGATTTAGGTGATGGCGTTACTTTGACGTTTGACCAGTTGCGTTAATGTCATGCGGCGTGCACCGTGGGTTCTACGCTTTGAGACGCCGTTGCCATATTTTGTCCTAAGAGGCACGCTAAGCGCATGGGGAGTTCTTCCCTTTGGGGGCAATATTGTGGCACATGGGTAGAATTCACCCAACATAATTGGATACAGTCAACGTTTGTACTGGTAGCACGCAGGGAATAGGGAGTCGAGTTCATGTCAGCACCGCAGATGACACTTGAATACTGCGGCGAATGGTTTACGCCAGACGCAGTTCAACCTTTCGACATCGGCCGTGAAGGTGATCTCACTATTGACGACAATCCTTATCTGCATCGTAGGTTTTTGAGGATCTCTTTTCAAGATGGGATCTGGTGGCTATCCAACGTAGGTTCGTTACTTTCCGCAACAGTGTGTGACACCAGTGGTGGAGTGCAATCTTGGCTTTCGCCAGGAAACCGAATCCCAATCGTCTTTAAATCAACGACGATTGTCTTTACCGCAGGACCCACAACTTACGAGTTGTTGGCGCATTTGTCTGGTCAGCAATTTGAGACTGAAACGATTGATGCACCAGAAACTGGTGAGCAAACAATTGGAATGATCAACTTTACATTGAGTCAAAAACAACTCATTGTTGCGTTGTGTGAACCAATGCTGAAACGTGAAGGAACTGGTTTTACAGAGATTCCATCGACAGCAGACGCTGCTAAGCGTCTGGGATGGGCGATCACACGTTTTAACCGGAAGCTCGACAACGTATGTGACAAGTTAGACCGTATGGGAGTTAAAGGGCTACGTGGTGGTCCAAAACAACTCGCAACGAACCGTCGCGCACGTTTAGTCGAATATGCAGTGACCACCCGTTTGGTTACCGCAGACGACCTTCCCATTCTTGATCTAACAGACGATGATGCATAACACGTCAGTAGTGACATAGGGCCGCACCCCGCCAGGGTTGCGGCCCTATGTATTTCAACCACGGTGAACCGATTTGCATTATTGGGTCAGACACGACTGAAATTAAGGTATGTCCTCAACTTTGGTTTTCCCTTCAGAAGCGTTCCCGCAATTCCCACGAATTGAAATTGAACGCCCTGAAGGATGGAACGCTCTCGCAGCTGTTGGTTTACCTCTGGCATTAGCCAAAGACGTACCAGCAGGTGTTTTTAGACCAAATGTTCTTGTTACTTTGACTCGACTTGGTGCCGACCACACCGTTGACCAAGCACGTAAAGCTTTCACTGCTAAAACTAAGGCTTTGCCGCGATACAAAGAAGAAAGCAGCCACGTTGTAGATCGCGAAGACTGTGAAGGATTCACTGTTGAAGGCAGGTTCGCTGGGGGCCGTGGTGAGATTATTCATCAAATCGTGACGGTAATGGTAATTAATCGTGGATATGTTTTTGACGTGGTCGAAATCACGGGCACATGTTCCGCCCTTACGGGGGACAATGGAAAGAAAGAGATTCGAGAGATCCTTTCCAGCGTGCATGTCGACATTTCAGGTTCCTGAAATCACCTCGTATGAGGTGCAGGCAAACCATAGAACGCATAACGTTCACTCTGTGTTACACGCTCCCGTTTGATGGACCCCTTGTTCCGTCGAATGCGATTTCTTGCGACTCTGGATAAAGAGACTTTACATACCATCAACGAATAGCGCATCGAATGTTTGTTTCATTCGATTCCACTAACCGGAAGGCACGATTTTCCGTGACTCTCAACCGTCAACTGCGTGTAGCTGTCATCGGTGCAGGACCAGCAGGAATCTACGCATCAGACATTTTGTCAAAAACTGATCTTGATGTTTCTATCGACCTGTTCGACAGATTGCCTTCACCTTTTGGTTTGGTGCGATACGGTGTGGCACCTGACCACCCACGAATCAAACAAATCATCAACGCTCTACACAAGATCATGGACCGCGGAGACATTCGTCTGCTCGGTAACGTTGACTACGGCGTTGACCTGAAACTTGAAAACCTGCGCGAATTCTATGACGCAGTGATCTTCTCAACCGGTGCTATTAAAGACGCCGACCTGAACATCCCAGGCATTGAACTAGACGGATCCTATGGTGCCGCAGACTTCGTGTCATGGTACGACGGACACCCAGACGTGCCGACAACCTGGCCACTAGAAGCAGAGTCAATCGCAGTTGTTGGCGCCGGTAACGTAGCCCTCGACGTGGCTCGCATCCTCGCGAAACACCCGAAAGACCTTCTTGTCACTGAAATCCCAGACAACGTGTACCAAGGGCTGCTTGCAAGCCCTGTGAAGGACGTACACGTCTTTGCTCGTCGTGGACCAGCACAAGCTAAGTTCTCTCCACTAGAACTACGCGAACTCGGACACGTTCCTGACGTTGATGTCATTGTCTACCCCGAAGACTACGACTTCGACGAAGGCTCAATCGAAGCGATCAACAGTTCAAACCAGACCAAGCAGGTCGTGAAGACCCTCACTGACTGGACATTAAACGACCCTTCAACGTTTACCGCATCTCGTCGTCTCCACCTTCACTTCTTGCACGCGCCGGCCGCTGTTGTAGACAACGACGGTGACGGAAAAGTCGATGGGTTCCGCACTGAACGCACCAAACTTAACGGTGATGGAACAGTCTCAGGCACAGGCGAGTTCTTCGACTGGCCAGTGCAAGCCGTATACCGTGCCGTCGGGTATTTCGGATCTGAACTTCCAGAGGTTCCTTATGACGAAAACCGCGGTGTTATTACAAACAGCGAAGGCCGTGTCCTTGACTTAAACGGCGAACACGTTGATGGCCTGTACTGCACAGGTTGGATCAAGCGTGGCCCGGTTGGCCTTATCGGTAGCACAAAGTCAGACGCATCTGAGACGATCCGTAACCTTGTCGAAGACGCGCAAGACCTTGAAGCTTTCGCTACCGCTACTCGCCCCGAACCAGAAGCGATCGTCGAGTACCTGAAAGAACGCGGCGTAGACGTCATCCAATGGGATGGATGGCACCTACTAGACGCACACGAACGTGCTCTCGGCGAAGCGCAAGGGCGTGAACGTATCAAGGTTGTGTCACGCGAAGAGCAAACCAACATTTCACTCGGTCGCGCATAAAGCGGCGAAAATATGGCAGGGAAACCTGCACATAGTTAGAGCTGTGGGGTGAAGAAACACATGTTTCTTCACCCCACAGCTATTTCATGCAGAGTGAAGTGACATACAGTGGGGAACGTGCAACGAACTTGATTCGTTGTATGTAGTGGAATGACTGAGTAAGAACCACAGGTTTTTACTATGTGCAAGGAGATAGTGATGGGCCACAGACACTTCAACGGATTAAAGACTGCTTTTCTGTTTGGTTTGATGTGGGCGGTCCTCATAGGTATTTGGGGGCTCGTCGGCAAAGGCAATATTGGTTTGCTGCTACTCTTCTGCGGCTTTGGTTTAGCCATGACCGGCTACAGTTACTGGAACTCAGACAAACTCGCCATTCGCTCCATGCACGCCCGTCCCGTGACAGAAATTGAACAACCGGCGATGTATCGGATCGTTCGAGAACTCGCGAATCAGGCCCGTCAGCCTATGCCTCGGCTGTATGTTTCTCCGACGATGAACCCGAATGCGTTTGCTACCGGACGAAACCCACAAAATGCTGCGGTGTGCTGCACTGAAGGTATTTTGCAGTTGCTTGATGAGCGAGAGCTTCGAGGTGTCCTGGGGCATGAACTTATGCACGTGTATAACCGTGACATTCTCACGTCGTCGATTGCTTCAGCTTTTGCTGGAATGATTTCAGCACTCACAAACATTCTTTTCATTTTTGGTGGTGACAGGGAGCGCGGCGGAAACCCGCTAGTTGTTATTGCCACCGCTATTTTGGCGCCTATCGCTGCGATGCTTATTCAATTGGGTATCTCACGGACCCGCGAATTTGATGCAGACGAAGACGGGGCAAAACTTACTGGGGACCCGTTAGCGTTGGCATCTGCCTTACGCAAACTGGAGTTGGGTACGAATCAAGCACCATTGCCACAACGTCAAGAATTTACTGATGTGTCGCACATGATGATTGCCAACCCGTTTAGGGGCGGCGGCATTGGCAAACTGTTTGCTACGCACCCGCCAATGGATCAACGTATCGCGCGCTTGGAAAAGATGGCCGGTTCGTCGTTGCCGCAGCAGCCGTATATGCAGGGTGGGTTTTCTTCACCTGCTGGTATGACGAATGACGGGTTTCGTCCCACACAGCATCCATTGAGTGAAGATCCTTCGCACAGGCAACAACGTCCCAACACTCCGCAGCGTCCCGTTAACCCTTATAACCCAGGAGATAACCGTTCAAATCCGCCACGGTGAGTGGAGGTTGGGTGCGCGGTAACTCAACGTTCGCTGTCTCGTCCTTTGGCCTTCATGATGACTCGTTTGGCGGTTCGGCGGCTTTTGGTTTCCACACGTTCTTCTGCGCGTGAATGAGTTTCTTTACGTCGGGTGTGGTGCGCGATCTCTCGTTCAATGCGTTTGTAATTGTCGAGTCGAGCTGGGTCGAGTTGGCTGTGTGCTACAGCTTCGGTAACTGCACATCCTGGTTCGGAAGCGTGCGCACAGTCGGTAAATCGGCAATGTTGTGCCAAGTCGAGGATGTCATCGAATGTTGCATTGAGCCCATGTGTGTGTGCGGTCATGCCCACCGCCCGAATTCCTGGTGTATCAATGATGCAGCCAAGTCCGTCTATAGTGATGAGCTCGCGTCGAGTCGTTGTGTGCCGGCCTCGTCCGTCTCCTCGGACATCGGCTGTGGCGAGTATGTCGTGTCCAGCAAGCGCGTTGACTAGGCTGGATTTTCCCGCCCCAGAAGGCCCTAGAAAGACAAACGTTTGTCCGGGGTGAATGAGCGCAGTGACAGCGCTCAGGTTGTGACCTGTCGTTGAGCTTACGGCAAAAACCTCGACGCCATGCGCGACGGCTTCGATGTCTGGAACAAAGTCCTGCTCGGCGAGGTCGTGCTTGGTAAGCACAACTATCGGGCGTGCACCGCTGGCCCACGCAAGGGTGAGCATGCGTTCAACACGTCGCAGGTTAGGCGTTGGGTGCACTGGCTCGATGACAAAAACCGCATCAATGTTGGCTGCAAGTATTTGTTCCGCAGAAGTCCGGTCTGAACTTTGACGAGAAAGTTGGGTGCGTCGTGGTAGTAAAGAGACCCATGTTTCGCCGTCTGTGGCAACCCAATCACCGACGGCGAAACCCGTAGCCATAACTGTGTGAAGACCAGCCTCATGCGCGATGTGGATGGTTGTGCGCTCTACACGTACGACGCGTCCAAAGAAAGCGCCCGTGGCTGATAGAGGGTTTTGCTGCCAGTCTTGTGCCCGTTCTTCGTCCCAACCTAAGTTCGCGATTATTCGATCTGTCACGCTATGTCGTTCCCTCGATGAGTCATGTACTTTTTTGTTGCCTCGTAGCTTTTTACGCTTTGCCGAGTAGGGGGCGTGGGAATATCAGGTTAGGCGAATGGCCTCATAATGCGCATGTTATTTATTGGCTTATGCGCTGAAGCCCATGACGTAAGCACTATCGACTGAGATGCCCCTTGCAGGGTTTAACGTATTCGCTGGTTGACGTGTACTTTTAGTGCATGATGACATCGTGGTGGCGTACAGGATCTTATTTCCTGATAATCGGTTCATGGCTGGCCTTGTGGGTGCTCATTCTTAAAGAACCGATGGATAAGGACGTTTCGAGCTCTCTTGGGCAAGTCGCTGAAACTGTAAGCTTGGATGCTGTTTTAGGCCTGTTTATGACCGTGGGTCTGCTTACTATTCCGTTGTCATTGTTTATTGACTATATGATCGGTGCCGTACATGCTTTAGTGGCCAGCACGCTGTTGTTATTATCTGTCCGTCAATCGTTTTATACCGAACAGTATGCACACTGGGCGAGCGTTACGACTTGGGTTATGTTTGCAACAGCGCTGTGCATAGTTGTCACTATTTTTGCGCGACAACGTAACTTTCACATTTTTCTTGAGGCTCAGCGTTCTACATTAATTCGTAATACATGGCAGAAAACTGATGTGCGGAAAAAACTGCAAGGCAGTGTCTTTGATCGTTCGTGGTCGGTTATTCTTGCCGTGGTTGTCATGAGCATAAGCTTAGGTTTTACCTTTTTTGAGGTGGCCCAAGCCCAGAATGGACGCAACGGCGCTGAAGTTGTTACTGCAACGTACGTTGCAGAAAACGACGACTTATTTTTTATGCTGAGTGTGCCGGGGCAACAAGAGCCAACCTGTGCGCTTTCGTTCCTTGAGGGAGTGGCACCCGGCGAATCTGTTCAGGTTCTCTATAACGATGACAACCACTGGTGTGAAGAACTTGCCGCACCTTTTGATCCGTTCATGCCTTTACTGTTTTTCTTCATCGGTTTTGTTTACCTGTGTGTGCGCCAGGTGCGCTATACGATGTGGCGTCGTCTAAAAACTAGTGCTGCTGATGCGATGCGGGGTACAGAGATTGCACTTACTGGTTTTACCCGACGAGCTGGGCTGGATACGCAACATAATATGCGAGTCGTTAATCATGCAGATACAGCGATTCAATGGTTCGACACGAGACGTACTCCCATATGGGGCATTACCGCCCGATCGAATCGCACACAGTATTCCGCACCGCCGCAACATATTTTTGCCAGTGTGCACAGAGATAGTGCAGGAACCGTACAGGGGTTCATAGGGCGAGCTCGTTCTTCTTTTCGCGCTGTAGAACTGTTAGCAAGTCCAGATAACCAAGCGGTGTATCAAGAATCAAAAAGCGCTCTCATTAATGAAAGCTTTGTTATTGAAGGTTCTGCTCGATACGGTTATCTCGTTGTGTACACCCCAAAGTTAGGGACGATGAGCATTGTCGAGAACTGTGCGCTTGCGCGCGGTTAAACATCAAGTCCAACGAGATACGCTAGCGCATGAGCTACACCGTCTTCATCGTTTGACAGGGTGTATGCGGTGGCGGCTGCTAGCGCTTCGGGGTGAGCGTTTGCGACAGCAATTCCTTGCCCTGCCCAACTGAGCATGGGGACGTCGTTGGGCATATCACCGAACGCCCACACTTCGTGCGCGGCAATATTGTGGTGCAACGCCCAACGTTCGAGTGCTGCTGCTTTCGTTACCCCGGGTGCTGTGATTTCTGCTAGCCCGGAAGCACCTGAATAGGCAAGTAAGCCTCGGGTGCCAACAATCTCTGAGACTGCGTCAAAGAAACTGTTGTCTGGGAGGCTTGGCATGCGTGCTAAGAGTTTTCCAACCACGTCGTCGCGAGCGTCCTCTACCCGCATGTGTAACGTTTCAGGCCCATAAGGGTGATCAGAAATAAAGTGAGGGTCAAACACCGCTCCAGAGGGACGTTCAGCAGCAAATGCGATACCAGGCAGTGCGGCACGCAAGTCGGTGATGATGGCTGTGAGTGACTCAAAATTGAAGCCGCGAATATCGCTTGAGTGATGTGAAGCAAACTCGTAAATGCATGCGCCATTCAAACAAATGGCACGCCCGTGCCCGCTCACTGCATCGCTGAGTGGTTTCATCCAGCGTGGTGGTCGAGCTGTAACAAAAACGACGTGTATTGCGCGGGCTTCAAGGTCGCGCAATACACGTCGAGTGAATGGGGATATGCTGTGGTCGCTTCGCAGAAGAGTTCCGTCTAAATCGGTTGCGATAAGTTTAGGAATAGGAAGTTCACGCAGCATGATGTGACGGTTTTCTTACCGGTAGTTCGTGAATTGAACAGCAAAGTCTAGGTCAGCGCCACGCAGGAGGGCCTGTACCTCTTGAAGGTCGTCACGTGATTTTGATGATGCGCGAACTTCGTCACCTGTGATCTGAGTTTTGACAGATTTTGGGCCTTCTTCGCGAATGATTTTTGTAATTTTTTTCGCGTTTTCTCCGGCTAGGCCTTCTTTGAGAGAGCCCTCGAGTCGGTATTCCTTACCTGAAGGTTGTGGGCCTTTGTCGCCGGTGTCGAAGGCTTTAAGCGAGACGCCACGCTTAATGAGTTTGGTTTGGAAGACGTCAAGTACCGCTAAAACGCGTTCTTCCGAGTTTGCGATCATAACGATGTTGTCGCCGCTCCACGCAATGGATGCTCCAACATTTTTGAAGTCATAGCGTTGGTTAATTTCTTTAACAGCTTGGTTGAGTGCGTTGTCTACTTCTTGACGGTCTACCTTGGAGACGATGTCCATTGAAGAATCAGCCATGAGGTCCTCCTCGCTAGTTCAGTATGTGCTGCCCTTAACGGTATCCGATTTCTAGGTAGATAACCGTTGGATTGTGCTGCGTGCAGCAGGGTTTTGCTACGAGCCGAGTTTTCTAGGTGTGCGTGGAGCGCGACGTGCAAGGGGCGGAATGCCTTTGTGCGATAACGCACCGAAAGTAAACACCATAATGGCGAGCCATACCAGCGCGAATCCGATCCATCGTGAGGGTGGCATAGATTCGTGGAAGATGAGTATTCCGACGAGGAATTGAATTGTTGGGCCGATATATTGCAGTAGCCCAAGTGTGGCTAGAGGCAGTAGCCGTGCGGAGTGTCCAAAAAGGATGAGGGGCAGCCCCGTCATGATGCCAGCAAAACTGAGTAGCAGCGTATGGGTGAGACCGTATCCGGTGAACGTTGATTGACTGGTGAGCGTCAACCATATGAGGAAGCCGACGGCGAGGGGAGTAGAAAGCGCTGTTTCTACGCTGAGGCTCACGATGGCATCTACGCGGGAACCGATGTTCTTTTTGGCTAGTCCATACAGACCGAAAGACACCGCCAAAATAAATGAAATCCAGGGTACTTTTCCTGACCCGACAGTCATGACAATAACTGCGATTGCACCAATTCCTAAGGCAATCCATGTTGTTGGCGGAACTCGCTCGCGTAAAACCACTATTGCAAGAAGCACTGTTACGAGCGGATTGATGTAGTACCCGAGGGCGGCTTCAAGAACATTCCCGGTAGAGACAGCAGTAATGTATGTCAGCCAGTTTATGAGGATGAGCACTGTGGCAATGCCAAGAACTTTGAGTAGCGACCAGTCTTTAAAAACGTTGATGGTTAAGGTGATGCGTTTCAATACTGCGAGAAGAACGATCGTGAAAACGAGTGACCATACTATTCGGTGCGCCAAGATCTCTAGAGGAGAAGCTTCGTCTATTGCGGAAAAGTAGAGGGGCATCGTGCCCCACAGTACGTAGCACAAGGTGCCTGCTATATATCCTTGGCGCAAAGACGTAGACGAGGTGGGCGAAGCAGGCGACATGAAACCTACGATAGGCCTTTGTTGTAGTCTCTGGCGAACTTCGTTGTTGGCAGGCCTTGCTGGTCTTCTTGTCGAACAGGGTTATGTATGTACTTGTGGCAGGGGCTTTGTTGCCTTGCTGTGGCCTTGAAAAACAAACGATTTTCTATTTGGCCGATCATTTAGTATTGTTAATCCTGCTCACGGAAACAGCGGGAACGTAGTGCGTTCTTGTTTTCTGTGTGATGTAAGGCAGCTTGCCCGAGCGGCCAAAGGGAGCTGACTGTAAATCAGCCGCGTTATGCTTCGGGGGTTCGAATCCCTCAGCTGCCACAGATGGTCCCACGGTTTTCCGTGGGACCTTTTGTTTTTCATCCGCACTTTAACGGGTTATTCCTTCTCACCCCAAGTAAATTCGACGATATAGCAGGTTGTTTTAGCGGTCGTAGATGGCTCGATACGGGGAGCAGAGACATGGTTGCTTTTGTGCAGCGTTTTGCAGGCGAACCTATGTGGATTGAATATTTTGCGCGTAATCCACATTCTGCAGTTGAGTTATTTAGTGCGGCGCTTAACTGGGATGCAAAACCTACTGAAGAGTTTGAAGATTACGCACTCATGTATGCCGGACATGGCATGGTCGCGGGAATCGGGCTTCAGTTTGATGAATTGGAGTTGCGTGATCAGTGGCTCATTACGTGTGACGTCAAAAATGCGGCTCAAGCAGCGCAAAAAGTTGAGGCGTTTGGTGGTGTCATCCATGTGCATGCCGGTTCGTCTGCGGAAGGAAACTTTTTTGTTGCGCAGGATCCCGGTGGGGCCTGGGTATGTGGTTGGGAATCTGATGGTGTGACGGGGATGCAAGTGCATGATGAGCCCGGCGCTCCTGCATGGTTTGAGCTGCATACTGCACGTTACGACGAGTCTCTCGTGTTTTATCGTGAGGTTTTTGGTTGGGATTTAGTGCAGGTCAATGAGCCGGGGAATGCGCGTTATTCGGTGTTGGGTGATTCTCGTGATGATGCTCGCGCGGGAATTATGGATGCATCTAACTTTTTTGAAGACGGAGAATCCGCAATGTGGGCGGTGTTCTTTGAGGTTGTGGACACAACAAAAGCTGTTGCTGCTATCGAGTCGCATGGTGGAAAAGTTGTGGAGCGGACGCATCCGACATGGTTGGGCACAGTTACTGGGGCGATTAGCCAAGATGGTGGTTTCTTCAAATTGTTGGAATCACATTAAAAGAGCGTGTGCTTCAGGTGGCTGAGCAGGAAATATTCAAGGTGACCACTATCACGCCTGTAAGAATTTTGTAACAGGGGTGGGGTGTGTGTAATGTTTTCTGTGTTGCCCCCGTAGCTCAGTGGTAGAGCGCAGTCTTGGTAAGACTGAGGTCACGGGTCCGATTCCCGTCGGGGGCTCTGCTGGTGCCTAAAACCATAATGTGGCATAATTTAACGCTGTTGTGGTTCTGGCATCACTGAAAGTGAATAACTTTCGATGCGGCGGGGTAGCGCAGCTGGTCAGAGCGCACGGCTCATAATCGTGAGGTCGCGGGTTCGAGCCCCGCTCCCGCTACAAAATCACTTAAATCCGCACGCTGAAGAGCGTGCTTTTTGTTCGATAATGGCAGCGCCCAGTTGCGGCGCGAGAGGTGGCAAGACCGTGGCAAGCAAGAGCTCAGACGTTCGCCCGAAGATCACGCTCGCATGCGTGGACTGCAAGGAGCGCAACTACATCACCAAGAAGAACCGTCGTAACAACCCAGACCGTCTGGAGTTGGCGAAGTTCTGCCCACGTTGTGTAAAGCACACAGCGCACCGCGAAACCCGCTGATTAGGTAGGGATCGCACGCAGCAATGACGCAATCTTCTGTGAATCTCGACTTTATTGGTCGGCAATACCCACAGACCGCACCCTACAGTGTAGGACGCGAAAAGATCGCTGAGTTTGCACGCGCAATAGGCTCATCTAACCCCGCCTGCTTCTCTGTTGAGGCAGCGCGGGGTTTGGGCTATCGGGATGTTATTGCTCCAACAACTTTTGCGGTTGTTGTGGCGCAGGCCGCTGAGGCGCAATACATTCAGGATCCGGAAGCGCGTGTTGATTTCAGCCGGGTAGTACATGCCGACGAACGCTTTACGTATCAGCGCCCTATTTTTGCTGGCGACGAACTTGTCACTGTTGTTCACGTCGACAAGATCGTTGAACGTGCGGGTCTTGCTTTAGTCACGACTCGTTGCGAAATCTCAGCACACAACGGTGACGTTGTGGAGCCTGTCGTGACGGTGACATCAACTCTTGCAGTACGCGGAGAGGGGCACTGATGGCCACGCTTAGTTTTTCTGAGCTTGCTGTTGGGCAGCAGGTTGGCGCTAAAACGATTGAGTTTGATCGCTCTTCGTTGGTGAAATACGCTGGCGCTTCTGGGGATTTCAATCCAATTCACTGGAATGACACATTCGCTCATTCTGTAGGTTTGGATTCCGTGATTGCTCACGGAATGCTCACTATGGGAGCAAGCGTCACCGTTGTTGAAGAGCTTATTGGTAGCGATGCGATGATCGCTGATTATCAAACACGTTTTTCGCGGCCGATTGCCGTGCCAAATCCTGGCGTAGCTGTTGTTGAGGTTGTCGCTCAGGTTGGCGCGTTGGATGAAGACGCTAAAACTGCACGTATCGACCTTACGGTTACGTTTGAGGGCGCACGGGTGCTTGCAAAAACGCAGGTTGTTGTTAAGTTCCTTTAACGAATTCATGCATAAAGCATTGAGGGCCACCCCACGTGGGGTGGCCCTCAATGCTTTTCTGGTGATGGCAATCGTTCTTAGCGCACCTTTAAGGGGCCTTTCCTAGCTTGGCCTGTGGTTGTTCCTTGCACAAATGCGACATCTAGTGTGCGGGGTGGTTGCACTGTTCCGTGAATGAGGTCGACTGTTGCTTGTGCAAGAATTTCGCCTTTATCTGGCAGTGGTTGTTTGACCGTGGTGAGTTTGTCTTGTCCAAGCCAGGGCAAGTCCACGCCGTCAAAGCCTGCTATTGAGACGTCTTCTGGTACTCGAAGCCCAAGTTCGCGGGCACCTTGTAAGGCTCCTGCTGCGAGTAAGTCGGATTGCGCGATGAGTGCGGTAGGAACATCTTCGGGGGAGTCGTAGTGTGCAGGGTTGAGTAAATAGAGTGCTGCGCGTTGACCTTCTTCGACGAGTGAGGCACGAGCTTCCCAGATGGCTGTAGGCTCAATTTTTTCGTCAAAGACTCCAAGGAGGCGTCCGCGGCTTGGATGCCACGGGAATTTGGTGAGGTGTTCGGTGATGTGTGTGGGTGCGGGGCCGGGTGCGTTGCCAGTGTTGAGCGATAGCGTGATGATGCCGAATTTTGTGTGGCCGAGTGCTTTGAGTTTTCGGGTGAGTTCTGATGTGCCAGCTCTATCGTTGAGGGCTATGAGTGGTGAGCCGGGCACATGTTGTCCTTCAGCTATGGCGATGGGGATGCCTCGTTCGTGCAGGGCTTGAAAGACGGGGTCGTTTTCGTGGCCGCCCCAGAGCAGGATGGCTGCGTCTATTGCGGCAGTGTGGAGGAGTGGGTTGAGGCCGTCTGCTGTGTCGTAGTGTTTTCCGCCGGGTATAAGGAGCACGCCTAGGCCTTTTTCACCCAGTGTGCGGGTTATGCCGTCGAGTGCGGCTATTGTGACGGGGTCGCGGAATGTTCGCCGCAGGGCGTCACCAATGATGACCCCGACGATTCCTGAGCGGCCTTTGCGTAACTGTCTGCCCAGCGCAGAGGGGCCTCGGTAGCCGAGTTCTTCTGCTGCGGCGAGGACTCGATCGCGGGTGTTCGCGGCTATTGGTCCTGATTCTGAAAATGCTAATGATGCGGTGGAAATGGAAACACCGGCCTGTGCGGCTACGCTGGCGAGTGTTGGCTTAGTGTTTGACATCGCAGTTATTTAGTTCCATTTTCAATTGACGTTACGGACGACGTACTAAAGAATTATATGTGCGACTCGAATCGATTCGACACCTCTTTGTCCAACCTCGCCCCCATGAACAGACAGGTGAGTTATGACTTCAATGGATACCCAACCAATGCCGCAACCAGCACCAATTGAAAAGCGTCTTACTGACGCCCGCATAAGTTTGCTTCTTCTCTTTGCCTTACTCGGACTAAGCTTCTCGAGTTGGGCTAGTAGATTCCCTACCGTAAAAGCAGTTTTGGAACTTGACGCCAAAGAGTTTGGTGTCGTTCTACTCGCCGGAGCTATCGGGTCACTTATCTTTGCAACAATTGCCGGTTCACTTGTACAACGGTTCGGTGGACGAGCAGTCCTGACGGTATCCGCCTTCGGTATCGCGCTAGCTTCTTCCTCGAAGGCTTAGCCCCAACACTTGGGAACACTTGGCTGCTAGCGATAGGAATCTTCCTTAACGGATGTTTCGTGGCGTTAACAAACGTTCCTCAAAACGTTGAGTCCGCAGCAATTGAGCGCCGACTTGGGCGCGCCATCATCCCGCACTTTCACGCCGCGTTCTCCATCGGAGCGGTTTTAGGTGCCCTCATTGGAGCAGCATGTGCCGCGAATGATGTTCCACTTATCGCACAAATGACAGCAACAGCCTTCATTACTCTTGGTGTGCGCCTTGTTTTAATCCCGCGGGTCATCCTCGACACTGAACTCACCTATGAAGAACGCTGGAACAGGGCCGACGCCTCACGACGCAAACGAGTTGTCAAAGCTGAACGCAAAGCGAGTGGCAATACACCACCACTTACCCGTACCCTTGCCGCAACCATGCGTGCTAGGCGTTCTACCCTTGGCTCTGCCTTAGGCGCGTGGAGAGAACCACGCACACTCTTTATTGGGCTCATTATTTTTGCAGCAGCTCTTTCTGAAGGTTCCGCAAGCAACTGGCTAGCGATCGCTGTCGTATCTGGATTTGCCCAACCAGAAGCTGTAGGAGCTATCGGACTAGGAATATTCCTTGGCTCAATGACCATCGTGCGGATTTTCGGCACTCGACTCATCGACGCTTATGGACGAGTCACAGTATTGCGGCTGTCAGCAATCGCCTCAATACTTGGTCTTCTGCTTTTTGGCTTCGGACCACACATTTACCTTGCGATCTTAGGAATTGTGTTGTGGGGGATGGGCGCTGCACTTGCTGTGCCACTGGGAATTGCTGGTGCATCAGATGACCCAATTCGTGCCGCAGCCCGTGTATCAGTAGTGTCCGCCTTCGCATCTATTGCCTCATTGGCCGCGCCACCAGTACTCGGCTTCGTCGCCGAATACACCGGAACCCGCATGGCACTCACCGGCATAGCAGTGTTCATTCTTGTCAGCATTGTGCTGTCAAAGGCCGTCGCACCATTGAAACCAGAACAAAAAGTTGGGTATCAACATCCTCAACGCACCCCTGTAGGAGAGTAAATGCCCACCACCGGTGTGCACATTCGTCGCGCTGCTTTTTCTGTATATGTGACGTTCTTTGTCGTCGGATTCATATTCGCGAACTGGGCAGCACGCCTGCCTGCTATTCGTGACGAACTGGAATTCAGCGCTTCCCAAATGGGACGTCTGCTGCTGGTTGGAGCAATAGGTTCACTCCTTGCTTTGCCAACGAGCGGTTGGATAGTGCAAAAACTTGGTGGGCAAAAAACTATCATCGCCTCAGCTACTCTCATGGTTGGCGGCTACGCGTTAGCCGCCACCACCCTAGGAGACCTGCCCATCGCAGTAACTGCGGCAGGTCTCCTCCTCGGGGGAATAGGCATGGGTATTTGTGACGCGGCAATGAACCTTGAAGGCACACGCGTAGAAAACGCGGCACAACGTGCACTCATGCCACGCTTCCACGGAATGTTCTCGCTCGGGACCATGGCAGGTGCGTTAGCTAGTGCCCTTGTAGAAATCGTGAGCCTCAGCGTCGCAGTGCACATGGGTATTGCGCTACTGCTCGGATACGTCCTTATCGTGAACGCAACGCGTAACCTGCTCGCACCCAAACACACCATCAGTCACGTTTCACTCGACACCACAACCGAAACACACACACAACCACAAAGGTCCGTGTGGAGCGCCTGGAAAGAAAAACAAACATGGATGATCGGGTTCGTGGTACTCGCTGCGGCCCTCACTGAAGGCGCAGCCAACGACTGGTTGAGCCTTGCCATCGTCGACGGATTTGAAGTCTCCAAAGCCCTAGGCGCCTTTGGGTTATTCGTGTTCCTCACCGCGATGACTATCACTCGAATGGTAGGAACCAAACTCCTCGACATGTATGGACGTATCGTCGTACTACGTATCTGTTCGCTGTGTGCCTTTACCGGACTCGCCCTCTTCGGGCTAGCACCATGGCTATGGCTGGCACTGGTAGGCGCATTACTGTGGGGAGCCGGAGCAGCCTTAGGCTTCCCGATGGGAATGTCAGCGGCCAGCGACGAACCCGAACACGCGGCAGCACGCGTCTCCGTCGTCGCCACAATCGGTTATGCCGCGTTCTTTGCTGGGCCACCCATACTTGGAGAACTCGCGCACCACGTCGGATACCGTCATGCGCTTCTCGCAATCATGATTCCAGTGCTTGTCGGGCTACTCATCGTGCGTGCTGTAGAAGAACGAGGAGTAGCTGCCCAAGCATTCGCAGCCAGAAAACAAGCTCGAACGGTGGGCTCAGCCCCTTCCGAAACCAAGTAGGCTTGTTCCGTGATTACCCAGCCTGCAAACACTCCAGCCGTTTTGTCATCAGCCAGCACAGACACACACCTTAGTGCACTGACCACAATGCGTGTAGGAGGGCCAATCCGCACCTACGTTGAAACACACACCGAAGCAGACCTCATCGCTGTTGTGGCTTATGCCGACGCCTGCGACCTTCCACTGCTTGTGATTGGTGGCGGCTCAAACATCGTCGCCGGTGACAGCGAATTTACGGGAATTGTTGTGCGTGACATGCGCTCAGGCGTGCAACTCATTCAGCAAGACGCCTGCGGCGGCGCAAACGTGCGTGTGCCAGCCGGACACAACTGGGACCTTTTCGTCCGCGAAGCTATCGAACGTGAGTGGATTGGAGTGGAAACACTCATCGGCATCCCCGGGACTGTGGGCGCTGCACCCGTACAAAACATTGGCGCATACGGCGCAGAAGTAGCACACGTTATTTCGTCAGTGCGGGTATACGACCGAGCCCAAAAAGGTGCGCGCACATTCGCACTCACCGAACTTGAATTCGCGTACCGGGACTCACGCATCAAACGGTCGATGACTATCGGCGACGAAACCGGAAAAGTGTGGGGGCCAGCCCCACGCTACATCGTGCTAGAAGTCGACTTCCAATTCCGGCTTGGCACCCGCTCTGCACCCATCCAATACGCGGAACTTGCACGGCAACTAGGCGTACAGGTCGGTGAACGGGCTAACACGCAGGACGTTGCACAAACAGTGCTGCAGTTACGGGCCGGAAAAGGGATGCTTGTTGACTCGTACGAACGCCCAGAGACAGCAGACACACCGGGCGCGCTGGGAACCCTCCACGCGCCTGAAAACGACACGACGCCACACACCAACACGGCACCCGAATATGACAGGTGGAGTGCAGGGTCGTTCTTCACCAACCCCATACTTTCTCGCGCTGAAGCAGAAAAACTCCCTGAGGGCGCCCCACAGTATCCCGTCCACACCCTAGTGAAAAATGAGTTTGGCGTAAGTACCCCACAGGTCGACGACACTCGCATCAAAACCTCAGCTGCTTGGCTGATCCAACATGCCGGTTTTGAGAAGGGCTATGGAGTACACGGACCCGCATCAGCGGCAACGCTCTCAACTCAACACACGTTAGCCCTCACCAACAGAGGGCAGGCAACAGCCAGCGACATCGTCGAACTAGCCCAACACGTACGAGACGGCGTGTACACAAAATACGGTGTCACACTCGAGCCTGAACCCATGGTGATCGGAACAAGCCTGCTCTGAAACGACGACAACATGACCACAGTGTGAACAGTTTCCACAAGGACACCCAATAAGTAAGCAATCACGATTGTTTTACGACACAATGTCGGTGTGAACACAGACAGTTCCAGCATCGCAGTGGACCCCACACAAACGCCCACAAAGAAACGCACAGTAGTTGCTTGGTCCTTATGGGATTGGGGGTCCGCTGCCTGGAACGCAGTCATTACAACATTTGTGTTTGCCACATGGCTCACTAGTTCCGCTTTTGCGCCGCAAGACATCGTTGACGCCGCAGAATACTCAACACAAGCTAAAGCCCAAGTCGACGAAGTCATAGCCCTACACTCAACATGGCTCAGCTGGGCTACCGCATTGGCTGGAGTCGCAATCGCGCTCGCGGCTCCAGTGCTTGGCGCTCGCGCAGATTCAGGTGGGCGACGAAAACTCTGGCTAGGTATCAACACCGCTGCTGTTGTGCTGTTTTCTAGTTCGTTGTTCTTTATCACTCCAGATCAGGCACATCTAGACCGCAACGTCATCATCGGTTTGGTGATCCTTGCGCTGGGTAACATCTTCTTTGAGCTGGCATCAGTGAACTACAATGCCATGCTCAACCAGATCTCCACTCCGGTAAACCGCGGAAAGATCTCTGGTATCGGTTGGGGAGCAGGATACATAGGCGGAATTGTTCTGCTCCTGTTCTTGTATTTTGGGTTCATCAACCCTGAAGTCGGCTTGTTTGGGGTCACCGGCGACAACGGCCTAGACATCCGCGTATCCGTACTCTTTGCAGCGTTGTGGTTCGCTCTCTTTGCAATCCCCGTGTTCGTGGCAGTCCCCGAAAAACCAGCCAACAAAGTACACGCAGCATTAGGTGTCATAGCGTCATACAAAAAAGTCGGTCAAGATGTTGCCCACTTATGGCGCGACGACCGCAACGTCTTAAAATTCCTGTTCGCGTCTGCAATTTTCCGGGATGGACTGACCGGTGCTTTTGTTTTCGGTGGCATTATCGCTATCGGAACGTTCGGTTTTACTAACGCTAGCGTGCTCATTTTTGCGATTCTCGCCAACGTCATTTCAGGTGTTGCCACCATCCTGTTTGGGCTTTTTGAAGACCGCGTAGGGTCAAAACCAATCATCGTTTTTTCGTTGATCGGAATGATCGTCTCAGCTGTCGCTATCTTCCTTTTTCACGACCGCGGCCAAGACATTTTCTGGATTTTCGGTCTCATCTTGTGCATCTTTGTAGGGCCAGTGCAATCCGCTAGCAGGGCTACAGTGTCACGACTCGCAACGCCCACAAGCGAAGGAGAGCTCTTCGGTTTGTATGCCATGACCGGACGCGTCGTTGCCTTCTTATCGCCAGCACTGTTTGGGGTGCTAGTTGCGGTAACAAACGAGCAACGTTACGGAATATTAGGTATCGCAGCGATCTTGTTGCTCGGCCTGTTCCTCGTCTTGCCGCTACGGTTAACCCCGCAAGAGCGCTCAGCAGCCCACATACCGACGTAAAGAGATGACACAGGTAAAGAGCTGAAATACGGTTAACTTATGTGGCAGCGTGACATCCTTGGCGACGATTGGCTCAATCGAACCATTAACGTGCCTGAACTGCGCGGCAAAAAAATGGTATCAACATTGGTATCGCGCCCGCAGTGGCTCGTATCCCGTGAACACGCAGACCGGCCTCACACCGCAGTGTTGTACATACACGGATACAACGACTACTTCTTTCAGACACACGTTGCACAGTTTTTTGAAGACCTCGGCCTCGCCTTCTTTGCCCTTGACCTGCACGGATATGGTCGATCAACAACAGACGAAACCACACGCAATGATGCGCACTCCCTCCGTGAATACGGAAACGAGTTAGCCGCTGCAACCCACATCATCCGTGAAGAATACGGATACGAGTCACTGCTCATTATGGGACACTCCACAGGCGGACTACTCGCAGCCTTGTGGGCGCACAGCGAAACGGGCAGAGCCACAGTTGACGGCCTGATCTTAAACAGCCCATGGTTTGACCTCAACCGGTCATGGTTCGACCGGACTGTCGGCACCGCCATGCTAGACGCAGTTGGCAATTACGTGACAGATTACGTCATAACCAACGATGACTCCCCATACACTCGTATGCTCCACACCTCATACGGGGGACTCTGGGACTTCAACATGGACTGGAAACGCGAACGTCCCGCACCCGTACGAACCGGATGGTTACGAGCCATACGCGAAGGCCAAGCACGTATAGCCTACGGATTAAACCTGACCTGTCCGATCCTCGCCTGTGTATCAGAACGCTCAGTAAGCCCCTACGCAGAACCAGACCTCACCCGTACCAGCGACACAGTGCTTGACGTACATCAAATAACAGCGAGAGCACGCCAACTAGGCGACAACGTAGAAATCGCCAGTATTCCCCAAGGCGTACACGACCTAGCATTAAGCCAACCCAAGCCACGCGACATGTACTTCAACGCGATAGCCGACTGGCTGAGCCGCCATAACCTTGTGTCAACGCAGAAATACACAGCATGGAAAGACCAAACAGATAGTGTGCTGCCAACAACATAAACGAAAGGCACCAGCGCATGCCCATCGAGTTTTCCATCGATCACACGGCAAAAATCCCGCCCTTTGAACAAATCAAACACACAATAATTGAAGCGATTGATCGACAAGAAACCCGCGCGGATGAAAAACTCCCCGCCATCCGCTCACTAGCGAAACAACTAGGCGTGGCAGTAAACACGGTGGCACGCAGCTATCGCGAACTCGAAGACGAAGGATACGTCACCACCCAAGGACGATCAGGCACCCGAATCAACCCACAAGCAATCCCCGCCGACATCGCCTTAATGCAGTACGCACACGCCTACATAAAAAACGCGGTGGCATGTGGAGCCACAAAAGATGCAGCTCTGACAGCCATTGAACATCATTGGCCTCACAACACAACACCAGGTTAAACGCAGATCATAGGTAGAAGCTTTTCCTTCTCCAACACAGACGACGTAGAGTGAACACGTGATCATCGCAACCCACAACGGTAAATTTCATGCAGACGACGTCTTTGGAGTCGCACTGCTCAAACAGCTGTACCCGGACGCACAGATCGTGCGAACACGAGACCAAACCGTACTCGACCAGGCAGACATCGTTTTAGACGTCGGCGGCATCTACGACGTTGAAACCCGCCGGTTTGACCACCACCAAAAGTCTTCAGGCGCCCGCGATACAGGCATCCTCTACTCTGCGTTCGGTTTGCTGTGGCAAACATACGGCAAACAATTTTGTGGCAACGACGATGTATGGCAAAAAATCGATTCACGACTCGTTACCGCCATTGACGCCGTAGACAACGGACAAGACCTCTACACGGTTTCTGACTTCGGTACCCGACCATTTGACCTTTCCGAATATCTCGGATTGTTCAACCCCGTCACCGACGACGAAGACTTCGACACCCAATTCACTCACGCAGTAGACCTCGCAAGCGTCGTACTCCAACGTTTACGAGCCAAATACGTGCAAGTGATCGAAGCAGAGCAATACTTCCTAGAACGTTACGCTGCCGCAGATGACAAACGCTATGTCGTCCTAGAACGCTACATTCCACACGGATCAATAGCCTCGAAACAACCCGACCTGCTCTACACCGTCTACCCAGGCGCTACCGGAAACTGGACCGTACAGGCAGTACGCCCAGAGAACTCACAGTTCGGAAACCGCAAAGACCTGCCACAAGCATGGCGTGGCTTAAACGGAACTGCGCTCGCAGAAGTTACAGGAGTCCAAGACGCTGTTTTCTGCCACAAGGCTGCGTTTATTTGTGCCGCGGAATCACGTGAAGGTGCGCTGGCATTAATTGAATTAGCGCTTGCGTAAGGATGTTTTTCTGGCTCGCTTAACGCCGCGTGCGTTAGGCGAGCCAGTCGTCTATTTTCCGCAGTAGGTCAGTTTTTGTGGAGTCAGATGCTGCGCTCGCTTTGATGGAGTCAGACGCTATCTTGGCGAGTTGAATATCGCTAAAACCGTGCACAGTTCTGGCAGTTTCATACTGTTCAGTGAGACGCGATTTGAAGAGCAGCGGGTCGTCTGCCCCTAACGCTATTGTGACCCCGGAGTCGTATAGTGCGGTCAGGGGGACCTCGTCGTCTGTCGCGTAGACACCTAGCGACACATTTGATGCGGGGTTGATCTCTAACGCAATGTTGCGTTGAGCGAGAGCATCGAGAGTTCGCGGATCTTCTACAGCTCGAATTCCGTGCCCTAACCGTTGTGGCTGTAAAGCTTCGACGACGACGTCAATGTGGTCAGGGCCTAATAGTTCGCCGCCATGAGGAACAGCTATGAGTCCTGCCTTGTGGGCGATGGTGAATGCTGCCGAGTATTCTTCGGTGCGGCCGCGACGTTCGTCGTTGCTGAGACCAAAACCGATGACTTCACCGTCGCCGTCGCCAGCGTATTGTGCGGCAAGTCGTGCGAGTGTGCGGGCTTCTAGCGGGTGTCGCATGCGTGAGGCTGCAACCACAACTCCAACGGAGATGCCGTGTTGTGTGCTTGCTTGTTTCGCTTCGTCGAGAACTATTTCAAGGGCCGGTGTTATGCCTCCAACAAACGGCGCATACGAGGTGGGATCGACTTGTATTTCTAAACGTCCTGAGCCTTCAGTGGCATCGTCGTGTGCAGCTTCATTGATGATGCGTCTCATGTCGTCTTCGCCGCGGACGCAAGCGCGTGCTGCGTCGTAGAGCCGTTGGAATCTAAACCAGCCGCGATCTGTTGCGGGTAGACGCACAGGGTCATTATCAAGAATCGCGCTGGGTAACTTGATGTTGTATTTCTGTGCGAGGTCAGCAACGGTGTTGGGGCGCATGGAACCCGTGAAGTGCAGGTGTAGGTGCGCTTTGGGGAGGGCAGCAAGATCACGCATAGGTTGAGTGTTTCATGTTTACGATGTTTCGTGTGGGAACAGGACGTATCTGCACGTAACGTCTTGTAAATTTTCTGACACGTGATGTCATGCGCGTTAGATTGTAGTAAGTATTGGTGTGCGAATAGAACGTGATCGCACTCACGAGACGCTTGTGAGATGACGGGACCTCAGACCCAAGTAAATGACAGCGTAAGGGGAAAGACTAGAAGAGAACGAGTCTAGAAATCAGGAGGGGCAGATGCGAGTCCTCGTTACGGCAGCTTCACGGCATGGTTCAACCCGAGAAATCGCTGCAGTTATAGAACAAGAACTTCAGACAATGAACTTTGAGTGCGACCTCAAAGAGCCACGTGACGTCGAATCCGTTGAAGGGTACGACGCCGTGATCGTGGGATCAGCAATTTATGTAGGCCAGTGGTTGGGGGAAGCCCGTGACCTCATTGAACGCGTTGGTCCTGCTATGAAAGAGCGGAAAGTATGGTTGTTCTCTTCTGGTTTGGCAGATACGCCAAGCAAGGATGCTAATAACACTCCTGCGCTTTTGGCTCGTATGAAAGCTACCGGTGCACTTGGGCACCGTCACTTCCCTGGCAAACTTGACGTTTTACAGTTGAGTTTGGCTGAGCGTGCAGCAATTATGGCAGCGCGTGGCAAGTACGGGGATTCTCGTGACATGGCCGCGGTGCGTGACTGGGCGCGTAGCATTGGTGAAAGCATTCTTGATCAGCGCACGATTTCTGCGTGAGAGAGCATGCGGTTCTTAGGTGAAAACCCAGCTGAAGACGCGGTTTTTGGACCCGGTTAACACTTCGGCGTAACTTTCGCGTAAGATATCACAGGACCACGACGCTGGATCGCAAATAGTTTTCTGTTTGTGATGAAAGCACTGGTCAGTAGGGTAGTGGCGCAATTGGTAGCGCAGCGGTCTCCAAAACCGCAGGTTGCAGGTTCGAGTCCTGTCTGCCCTGCAATTAAGGCTCTTCTTGGAATATTCAAGAAGAGCCTTTTGTTTTTATACGAAAGCCCCCATACCAATCTTTTGACACCACTGGTAACCTTGCGGGGAACCTGTCGTAGAGTGTGCTTGGGCATGTTGAACCGCGGATGATTAGGGCTTCTTTGATCGGTTTAGTAAACTAACCAAGATATCTTTAGGGTAGTGGCGCAATTGGTAGCGCAGCGGTCTCCAAAACCGCAGGTTGCAGGTTCGAGTCCTGTCTGCCCTGCTAATGCACGTAATTTTCGGCACAAAAGTACAACGTTGGGATATACAGTGAGCGAATCAGCTTCCGGCGCGGTCAATGGTGGAGCTTCCGGCTCATCGACGAGCAAGAAGACTTCGGGGTCGAAAGCGCCTAAAAAAGCGAACATTTTCGCGCGCATTGCATTGTTTGTTCGTCAGATCATTGCTGAACTCAAAAAATTGGTTGTTCCTACACGTAGTGAGTACTTCAACTACGTCACGGTTGTAATCATGTTTGTTCTTGTCATGATGGCATTCGTGCTGGCTAGCGACTTCCTTATTTCCAAGGCGACGGATTTCCTCTTTGGTTAATGCGGTTTTATGAGGCATAGCGTCGCCTCACATGACATGAGTGCTTCGTTGTGAAATTTTGATGGGTGAACCTTTGGTTCTCATCACATTTGCGGGAAAATATTCCCCGAAAACAGCAAACAATGGAACAATAGTGTGTTGCAGGTTTTCTGCAACTAGTGTGATGCCGAGCTATTCGGCTTGTGTACTTAGAAAGTAGGTTGACACGTGTCTCAGGAGTCGTACGAACCGACAGAAGAGAACGTAGACGCTCTCGAGGTTGAAACCGAAGAGGTTCCAGCCGACGTTGCCGTGTCCGTAGATTCCGATGTGGATGTTGTTGCCGACACTACAGACGAAGAACTCGAAGAAGAAGACCCACTTGAGGCCTTCCGTCGTGAACTGTTGTCGAAGGAGGGTGACTGGTATGTCATCCACTCATATGCAGGTTACGAAAACCGAGTAAAAACTAATCTTGAAACTCGTATCCAGAGCCTCAACATGGAAGATTACATTTTCCAAATTGAGGTTCCTATGGAAGAAGTTACCGAGATTAAAAACACCCAGAAGAAGGTTGTTCGACGAGTTCGTATCCCTGGATATGTACTTGTGCGCATGTACCTCACTGACGAGTCATGGGGCGCGGTACGCCACACACCAGGTGTGACTGGTTTTGTTGGTAACACACACCAGCCCGTGCCGTTGACGAAAGACGAAGTTTTCTCAATGCTTTCGCCAATGCTTGAACTTCCAGTGCCCGGCAAGTCTGCGAAAAAGACGAAGTCGGCCCCTGTCGTTCAGGTTGACTTTGAGGTGGGCGAATCTGTCACGGTTACCGACGGGCCGTTTGACACCCTTCCTGCAACGATTTCCGAGATCAATGTTGAAGCTCAAAAGCTCAAGGTATTGGTATCGATTTTCGGCCGGGAGACTCCGGTCGAGCTCGGCTTCAATCAGGTCGCAAAGATCTGATCGTATGCACGTGTGCTCGCACTGGTTTGCCAGTGCGAGTTTTCGTGTGTGTACGAAACGAAGCAGACAAAACCGCAGTCCTATCTGGACTGCACAATCCTAGTCAAATTAAGAAGGACCCGAAATGCCTCCAAAGAAAAAGGTTTCTGGGCTTATTAAGCTCCAGATCAACGCAGGTGCAGCAACTCCTGCTCCTCCAATTGGTCCCGCGCTTGGTCAGCACGGTGTCAACATCATGGAATTCTGCAAAGCCTACAACGCGGCAACTGAGTCGCAGCGTGGCAACGTTGTTCCAGTTGAAATTACGGTTTATGAAGACCGTAGCTTCACCTTCATCACCAAGACCCCTCCTGCAGCACAGCTCATCAAAAAGGCAGCTGGCGTAGACAAGGGTTCAGGAACTCCGCACACCGTTAAGGTTGCAAAGATTTCACAAACTCAGATTCGTGAAATTGCGCAGACCAAGATGGAAGACCTCAACGCAAACGACATTGACGCTGCAGCAAAGATCATTGCTGGAACTGCACGTTCGATGGGTATCACCGTCGAAGACTGAGCGCTGTTATAAGCGTTTCAATGTTCGTGGTTGATGAAGTGTATTCATCGACCGAATCGTATTTTTTAATTTCTCGGATTTTTCGAGAAAGTGGCAGGATCCGCGCGGATCTTATGACCACGACTGCTCTAAGGAGAAAAGCAGATGACTACGCGCAGCAAAGCATTCCGCGCAGCGGCAGAGAAGATCGACCGCTCGCGCTTGTACTCCCCAGTTGAGGCTCTTCGCCTTGCTAAGGAGACTTCGTCCACAAAGTACGACGCAACTGTTGAGGTTGCATTCCGTCTTGGTGTGGACCCACGTAAAGCGGACCAGATGGTTCGTGGAACCGTAATCCTGCCTCACGGCACCGGTAAGACCGCCCGGGTCCTGGTCTTCGCAAACGGTGAGCGTGCTGAGCAGGCGCGTGCTGCAGGTGCTGACATTGTTGGTGGCGACGAGCTTATCGAGCAGGTTGCTAACGGATTCACCGACTTCGACGCAGCTGTTGCTACCCCAGACCTCATGGGTAAGGTTGGTCGTTTGGGTAAGGTACTTGGTCCACGTGGCCTCATGCCAAACCCTAAGACCGGCACAGTGACCATGGACGTCACCAAGGCAGTTAACGACATCAAGGGCGGAAAGATCGACTTCCGCGTTGACAAGCACGCTAACTTGCACTTCATCATCGGTAAAGCTTCGTTCAGCGAAGCTCAGCTTGTTGAGAACTACGGTGCTGCGATCGAAGAAGTTCTTCGTTTGAAGCCTTCTTCATCAAAGGGTCGTTACCTTACCAAGGCAACAATCTCCACGACTCAGGGCCCTGGTATTCCAGTGGACCAGTCGAAGGTCAGCAAGCTCACTGAAGACGAGAACTGATCTGTGTGAAGTAAATTCACATATGTGATTGGGGAGGGGCGCGCCGCTGTAACGGTGCGCCCCTTTCGCATATCCATGTAGGGCGAGTTACTGTGACCTATCTCTACCGAATCCCTGTTGTGTATTTTTCTAGTTACTTGCTAACCTAACTAGGTACCCAAGACCGTAGGTTATCTGCTGTTGACATCATGTGTGTCGATATCAGATCGAAGTCCAGTTCTGGAGCCCACGCAGGTAACGATTTTTATTACTTTTATGTGTAAACCTCGTGCCTGCGCACGAGGTTTTTTGTTGTTTAACACAACGCAGATATGGACGGAAGCTAGATCCCCTAGCGAAAACCAGCGGCATTCAATCGGAAGGATTGCCATGGCGAGGCCGGACAAGGCAGCCGCAGTAGAGGAACTCGCGGGACTGTTCCGTGAATCCAACGCTGCAGTGTTGACCGAGTACCGCGGGCTCACCGTTGCGCAGCTTAAGACGCTGCGCCGGTCGCTCAGCGGAAACGCATCCTACGCCGTGGTAAAGAACACGCTGACCGCTATTGCGGCTAAAGAAGCTGGCATCGAGGGACTCGATGCTGACCTCAGCGGCCCATCAGCTATCGCATTCGTTACTGGTGACCCAGTAGAGGCTGCGAAAGGTCTTCGTGACTTTGCCAAGGCTAACCCACAGCTGATCATTAAATCTGGTGTCCTTGAAGGAAAACCACTTTCAGCTGAGGAAATCAACAAGCTTGCGGACCTCGAGTCCCGCGAGGTTCTGCTTGCAAAGACCGCTGGAGCCGTCAAGGCTTCCATCGCGAAGGCAGCATACCTCTTCGCGGCGGCACCATCGAAGGCCGTACGCACCATCGACGCCCTGCGCGAGAAGCAGGCATCGGCAGAGGCTGCCTGATCTCATTAGAGATTCAGCGTAGTACCTCTTCTATAACCCCTACTGCTTCACGCAGGATAAATCGGAAGGAAGGCCATCATGGCTAAGCTCACCACCGAAGAGCTCATCGAAGCTTTCAAGGAACTCTCCCTCATCGAGCTCTCAGAGTTCGTTAAGGCATTCGAGGAGACCTTTGACGTAACCGCTGCTGCTCCAGCTGCTGTTGCTGTTGCTGCTCCAGCAGCAGGCGACGCTGCTGCTGCAGAAGAGAAGGACGAGTTCGAGGTTGTCCTCGAGTCCGCTGGTGACAAGAAGATCCAGGTCATCAAGGAAATCCGCGCTCTTACCTCCCTCGGTCTGAAGGAAGCTAAGGACCTCGTAGACGGTGCTCCTAAGTCGGTATTCGACGGCGCTGTTGACAAGGAAAAGGCAGAAGCTGCAAAGGCTGCTCTTGAGGGCGCTGGCGCAACCGTAACCCTTAAGTGATCTGAGCCTTCGGGCTTATTGCTAGGGTTGGCGGGCATATTGCCTACCAATTTCGCAGTTTAACAACTCGGCCCGTGTCCTTAAGCGGACGCGGGTCGAGTTGTCTGCGCATTACCTGAGTTGCATTGAGCGTTTTCTTACCTGACCGCCATTTTCCACAGAGATGCCAAGGGGCACACGCATGATGAGCGGCATGTGATGGAACGCTTTACTGATCGAAATGATCAACTTTAAAAAACCAGGAAAACCGGCCGACTTGATTTTGTTTGGTCGGCCATGTATGCTATCGCTTTGCGCTAACGTATGCCCGTGAGGGGTCACCATTGACTCTTGCGGACCCGTTATAGACCACGTGTGAATGGCTAAAAATGGCGGTTATTATCGCGATTTTAGTTATCTACACCGCAGACTCTAGCACGTTTAGTGTCTCAGGTTTTGGGATTTGCTCGTGCGTACAGCACCAGTACGAGCAAGCGCATTCACAAGCGTATAAGTGTGCACACGAACCGCAGGGAAGGACCCCTCTTGGCTGCCTCGCGCACCCCTTCTGCTCCGTCCGCTGACGCAATTGCTCACCGCACTGCGTCCCGACGCGTATCTTTTGCAAAAATCTACGAGCCGCTTGAGGTCCCAGACCTTCTTGGTCTACAAACCGAGAGCTTCGACTGGCTCATGGGAAACGAACGTTGGCGCGCCCGCGTTGATGCAGCGAAAGCTGCAGGACGCAAGGACGTACCTGAAACCTCAGGACTAGAAGAAATCTTCCAAGAGATTTCTCCGATTGAGGACTTCGGCGAGACCATGTCCCTATCGTTCTCAAACCACAGGTTTGAGCCACCAAAATACACTGCAGACGAGTGCAAGGAAAAGGACTTCACCTATTCCGCACCGCTATTCGTCACAGCAGAGTTCTATAACGATTCAACCGGTGAGATCAAGAGCCAAACTGTGTTCATGGGTGACTTCCCACTCATGACCGAGCGCGGTACCTTCATCATCAACGGAACAGAGCGTGTTGTTGTTTCGCAGCTTGTTCGTTCACCAGGTGTGTACTTTGAACGCCTTGCAGACAAAACCAGCGATAAGGACATCTTCTCAGCGAAGATCATCCCTTCACGTGGTGCATGGCTCGAGTTCGAAATCGACAAGCGCGACGCTGTAGGCGTTCGTGTTGACCGTAAGCGTAAGCAGTCAGTAACTGTTCTGCTTAAAGCACTTGGCATGACCGAGTCCGAAATTCGTGAAGAATTCGCTCAGTTCCCTGCGGTGCTCGACACCTTGGAGAAGGACTCAGTCCACACCCAAGACGAAGCGCTGGTTGACCTTTACCGTAAGATCCGACCAGGTGAGCCTCCAACAGTTGAAGCTGGACGCAACCTGCTCGAAAACTTCTACTTCAAACCAAAACGTTACGACCTCGCAAAGGTCGGACGTTACAAAATGAACAAGAAGATCGGTGTTGACGGACCAATCGATCAGTCCGTTTTGACGGTCGAAGACATCACCGCAACCATCAAATACCTTGCTGCTTTGCACGCAGACTTGACCCAGTTGCCTGGTGTGCGTAACGGCGAAACAGTTGACACTCGCGTTGAAACAGACGACATCGACCACTTTGGTAACCGTCGTATTCGCGCTGTTGGCGAGTTGATTCAAAACCAAATCCGTACGGGTCTTTCCCGCATGGAGCGTGTTGTACGTGAACGTATGACCACTCAAGAAGTTGAAGCTATTGCTCCGCAAACGCTGATCAACATTCGTCCAGTGGTTGCATCAATTAAAGAGTTCTTCGGAACTTCGCAGTTGTCGCAGTTCATGGACCAAAACAACCCACTTGCTGGTTTGACTCACAAGCGTCGTCTCTCGGCTCTTGGTCCAGGTGGTCTGTCACGTGACCGTGCAGGTATGGAAGTTCGTGACGTTCACCCGTCGCACTACGGACGTATGTGCCCGATTGAAACGCCAGAAGGTCCAAACATTGGTCTGATTGGTTCGCTTGCATCATTCGGTCGTATCAACCCGTTCGGTTTCATCGAGACTCCATACCGCAAGGTTGTGGACGGCAAAGTTACCGAAGACGTTGTGTTCTTGACCGCTGATGACGAAGACCGCTTCGTTATTGCTCAGGCAAACACCCCGTTGAACGAAGACGGTTCATTCCAACTTGACCGTGTTCTTGTTCGTACAAAGGGTGGTGAAACCGACGACGTGCCAGGTGTGGCCGTTGACTTCATGGACGTTTCACCACGTCAGATGGTGTCTGTCGCAACCGCGCTGATTCCATTCCTTGAACACGACGACGCGAACCGTGCGCTCATGGGTGCCAACATGCAGCGTCAGGCTGTGCCTCTTGTGCGCAGCGAAGCTCCATTCGTTGGAACTGGTATGGAATGGCGTGCAGCAGTTGACGCCGGTGACGTAATCGTGGCTAAGAAGCCAGGTGTTGTGACCGAGGTTTCTGCAGACATGATTGTTGTCTCTAACGACGACGGCACAACCACTTCGTACCGTGTCCAGAAGTTCCGCCGCTCCAACCAAGGCACCTCGTACAACCAGCGTGTTGTTGCAAACGAAGGTGAACGCGTTGAGGTCGGTTCGGTACTTGCTGATGGTCCAGCTACCGATGGCGGAGAGCTCGCACTTGGACGCAACTTGCTCGTTGCATTCATGTCGTGGGAAGGCCACAACTACGAAGACGCGATCATCTTGTCGCAACGTCTTGTTCAGGACGATGTTCTTTCGTCGATCCACATTGAAGAGCACGAAATCGATGCTCGTGACACCAAGCTCGGCCCAGAAGAGATCACCCGCGACATCCCGAACGTTTCTGAGGATGTACTTGCTGACCTTGATGAGCGCGGAATTATCCGTATTGGTGCTGAAGTTACGTCAGGCGACATTCTCGTCGGTAAGGTCACTCCTAAGGGTGAAACTGAACTGACTCCTGAAGAGCGTCTGTTGCGTGCAATCTTCGGTGAAAAGGCTCGTGAAGTCCGTGACACCTCGTTGAAGGTGCCACACGGTGAGTCTGGAACTGTTATCGCTATTCGCACTTTCAAGCGTGAAGACGGCGACGAACTCCCAGCTGGTGTTAACGAACTTGTTCGCGTGTACATTGCTCAGCGCCGTAAGATCACCGCTGGTGACAAACTCGCTGGTCGTCACGGAAACAAGGGTGTTATCTCAACCATTCTTCCAGTGGAAGACATGCCATTCCTTGAGGATGGTACTGCGGTTGACATCATCTTGAACCCAATGGGTGTTCCTGGTCGTATGAACGTCGGTCAGGTGCTTGAGGTTCACCTTGGTTGGATCGCTGCTCAAGGTTGGGACACCAGCCTTGCAACTGAAGGCGACCTGGAATGGAAGAACCTTCTTCCAGAGATCGCACACACTTCGGAGCCACGCACACCAGTTGCAACTCCAGTGTTTGACGGTCTTGAAGAAGAGGCTCTCCAGGGTCTGTTGACAACCACGTTGCCTAACCGTGACGGTAACCGTGTAATCGGTGCTGACGGTAAAGCACGTTTGTTCGACGGACGTTCAGGTGAACCGTTCCCAGAGCCAATCTCGGTTGGTTACATGTACATCTTGAAACTTCACCACTTGGTGGATGACAAGATTCACGCACGTTCCACCGGTCCATACTCAATGATCACCCAGCAGCCACTTGGTGGTAAGGCCCAGTTCGGTGGTCAGCGATTTGGTGAGATGGAGGTGTGGGCACTTGAAGCATATGGTGCCGCATACACCCTCCAGGAACTCCTCACCATCAAGTCCGATGACGTCCCAGGACGCGTCAAGGTTTACGAAGCGATTGTTAAGGGCGAGAACATCCCTGACTCCGGTATTCCAGAGTCGTTCAAGGTTCTCCTCAAAGAAATGCAGTCGCTCTGCCTCAACGTTGAAGTTCTTTCATCCGATGGTGTGTCCATTGAGATGCGAGAGTCTGACGACGAGGTATATCGTGCGGCCGAGGAACTCGGCATTGACCTTGCACGTCGCCCTAACGCTGCATCAAGCATCGACGAGATCTAATCTCGCAACTATGTGGTTGAGGGCCTGGGTTGGCCCTCAACCACCTACGGACTTTTTAGCAACACCTCCACCGCGCCGGACGGAATTACCCATCGCGCCGGCAGACGAAGGAAGTAGGACACCTTGCTCGACGTCACTGAATTCGACGAGCTCCGTATTGGACTGGCAAACGCCGAAGATATACGTACCTGGTCACATGGTGAAGTAAAGAAACCAGAGACCATCAACTACCGTACGCTCAAGCCTGAGAAGGACGGACTCTTCTGTGAGAAGATCTTCGGTCCAACTCGTGACTGGGAATGCTACTGCGGTAAGTACAAGCGTGTGCGCTTTAAGGGCATCATCTGTGAGCGTTGTGGTGTTGAAGTCACCCGCTCAAAGGTTCGCCGTGAGCGCATGGGCCACATTGAACTTGCAGCTCCTGTAACGCACATTTGGTTCTTCAAGGGTGTACCTTCACGCCTTGGATACCTGCTTGACCTTGCACCAAAGGACCTTGAAAAGGTTATTTACTTTGCTGCATACATGATCACGTCTGTTGATGATGAAGCACGTCAAGAAGACTTGCCGAACCTGCAAAACGAGATCGACATTGAGAAGAAGGAAATCGAAGATCGTCGTGACAACGAGATCAACGACCGTTCCGTTCGTCTCGAAAACGATCTTGCACAGTTGGAGCAAGAAGGTGCACGTGCAGACGCAAAGCGTAAGGTACGTGACTCGGCAGAGCGCGAAATGGCTCAGATCCGTAAGCGTTCTGACCACGAACTTGAGCGCCTTGAACTCGTATGGGACAAATTCAAGAACCTGAAGGTTGCAGACCTTGAGGGCGACGAAATGATCTACCGCGAGTTGAACGACCGCTATGGCACCTACTTTGAAGGTTCCATGGGTGCAAACGCAATCCAAAAGCGTCTGCAAAACTTTGACCTTGATGCTGAAGCTGAGAACCTACGCGAAATTATCGCGACGGGTAAGGGCCAGAAGAAGACCCGTGCGTTGAAGCGTCTCAAGGTTGTTAACGCCTTCTTGACCACAGACAACAAGCCTGAAGCTATGGTGCTGGACGTTGTTCCAGTTATTCCACCGGACTTGCGTCCGATGGTTCAGCTTGATGGTGGACGTTTCGCAACGTCAGACCTCAACGACTTGTACCGTCGTGTGATCAACCGTAACAACCGTTTGAAGCGTCTGCTTGATCTTGGTGCACCTGAGATCATCGTGAACAACGAAAAGCGTATGCTCCAAGAGGCTGTTGACTCACTCTTCGACAACGGACGTCGTGGACGTCCAGTTACCGGACCAGGTAACCGTCCGTTGAAGTCGATCTCTGACATGCTCAAGGGTAAGCAGGGACGTTTCCGTCAGAACCTTCTTGGTAAGCGTGTTGACTACTCCGGTCGTTCGGTTATCGTTGTTGGTCCTCAGCTGAAACTGCACCAGTGTGGTCTGCCTAAGCAGATGGCACTTGAGCTGTTCAAGCCATTCGTTATGAAGCGTCTGGTTGACCTTAACCACGCACAGAACATCAAGTCTGCTAAGCGTATGGTTGAGCGTGGACGTTCCGTTGTGTGGGATGTCCTCGAAGAGGTTATTACTGAGCACCCAGTTCTGTTGAACCGTGCACCAACGCTGCACCGTCTTGGTATTCAGGCGTTCGAACCACAGCTCGTTGAGGGTAAAGCAATCCACTTGCACCCACTCGTATGTGCTGCGTTCAACGCTGACTTCGATGGTGACCAGATGGCTGTTCACCTGCCGTTGTCTGCAGAGGCACAGGCAGAAGCACGCATCTTGATGCTGTCGAGCAACAACATTTTGAAGCCATCTGATGGTCGTCCAGTAACCATGCCTTCTCAGGACATGATTATCGGTCTGTTCCACTTGACTTCAGATCGTGAAAACCCATTGGGTGAAGGTCGTGCCTTCGCTTCTGTTTCCGAAGCAATCATGGCGTTTGACGCTGGTGAGCTTGACCTGAATGCGGTCGTGAAACTCCGCATGAACGACCTTGTTCCACCGAAGTCTGGTTTCGACGCGCCTGAAGGCTGGGAGCCTGGCCAACCAATCGTCTTTGAGACGACTCTTGGCCGTGCACTCTTCAACGAACTGCTTCCAGTTGACTACCCATACGTCAACTCGGTTGTCGACAAGAAGAAGCTTTCAGCTATCGTGAACGAACTCGCTGAAACCTATCCAAAGGTTGAGGTTGCAGAGTCACTTGACGCGCTGAAAACTGCAGGTTTCAAGTGGGCGACTCGCTCAGGTGTTTCCATCGCAATTTCGGATGTTGCAACCCCAGCTATCAAGGCTGAGATTCTTGCTGAGCATGAAACTCGTGCATTGAAGATCCAGCAGCAGTTCGACCGCGGTCTGATCACCGACGATGAGCGTCGTCAAGAACTCATCGAAATTTGGACCCAGGCAACGGACAAGGTCGCGAAGGCGATGCAGGAGAACTTCCCTGCGCGCAACACGGTCTTCCGTATGGTTGGTTCTGGTGCTCGTGGTAACTGGATGCAGGTTCGTCAGATCGCCGGTATGCGTGGTCTGGTGGCAAACCCTAAGGGTGACATTATTCCGCGTCCGATCAAGTCGAACTACCGTGAAGGTCTTTCGGTTCTTGAGTACTTCATCGCGACACACGGTGCTCGTAAGGGTCTTGCTGACACCGCATTGCGTACAGCAGACTCTGGTTACTTGACTCGTCGTCTGGTTGACGTTTCACAGGACGTTATTGTTCGTGAAGAGGACTGTGGCACTGAGCGCGGTTTGACTCTTCCAGTTGGTGAAGACATCGGCGATGGCACCTTGGTGCGTCACGACAAGGTTGAGCAGTCGATCTACACCCGTACCCTTGCATCTGATGTTGAGGTTGACGGTCAAGTTGTTGGACACGCTGGTGAAGACGTTGGTGACGTGCTCATCGACAGGCTTCTCTCCGCAGGCGTTCACAACTTGAAGGTTCGTTCTGTTCTTACCTGTGAATCACGCGTTGGTACATGTGCTAAGTGCTATGGCCGTTCGCTGGCAACCGGTAAGCTCGTCGACATTGGTGAGGCAGTCGGTATTATCGCTGCTCAATCGATTGGTGAGCCTGGTACTCAGCTGACTATGCGTACCTTCCACACTGGTGGTGTCGCATCTGCTGATGACATTACGCAGGGTCTGCCACGTATTACGGAGCTCTTCGAAGCACGTACACCAAAGGGTGAGGCGCCAATCGCTGAGTACACCGGTCGCGTGTCGATCGATGACTCTGAGCGCAGCCGTCGCATTGTTTTGACACCGAACGATGGATCTGAAGAGATCACATACCAAGTGTCGAAGCGTGCACGTCTTCTTATTCAAGATGGCGAAGAAGTTGCTGTAGGTACGCAGTTCGTTCAGGGTGCAGTTGACCCGAAGAAGGTTCTTCGTATTCTTGGTCCACGTGCTACTCAAAAGCACCTTGTGGACGAGGTTCAGCACGTGTACCGTTCGCAGGGTGTAGACATCCACGACAAGCACATTGAAGTTATCGTGCGTCAGATGCTACGTCGTGTGACAGTTCTTGACTCTGGTAGCACAGATCTGCTTCCGGGTGAGTTGTCTGAGCGTGCTCGTTTCGAAGATGCGAACCGTTCAGCGATTGCTACTGGCGGTATCCCAGCTTCTGGTCGTCCAGAACTTATGGGTATCACTAAGGCTTCGTTGGCAACTGAATCCTGGCTGTCTGCTGCATCGTTCCAGGAGACGACACGAGTCCTCACTGAGGCAGCTATGTCTGGCCGTCGTGACCCACTTCTTGGTCTTAAGGAGAACGTCA
This sequence comes from Timonella sp. A28, assembly GCF_051200815.1. Classification (GTDB taxonomy): domain Bacteria; phylum Actinomycetota; class Actinomycetes; order Actinomycetales; family Cellulomonadaceae; genus Timonella. The sequence goes on from NZ_CP195159.1 coordinate 2,465,821, forward strand.
TCCTCGGTAAGCTCATCCCAGCTGGTACGGGTCTTCCTCGTTACCGTGATGTTGAGGTTGAACCAACTGAAGAGGCAAAGGCTGAACTGTACCCAAGCTTTGGATATGACGAGATTGATTTCTCAGGAATCGGTGGTTTAGGTTCTGGAGATTCAATTCCTCTTGACGATCTAGAGTTTCCTGACTTCCGTTAATAGCGGGTCTTAACCTTGTGGGGCGGAACAGCAGCTATGTTGTTCCGCCCCATTTGTTATATCTGTATGAGAATTCGTTGAAACACCGCGGTTAAGGCGACGTAGATCACGGCACTAAAATTGCTGTAAGGCTTTGACGCGCAATTGTTCGAACGGTATTCTTAATGACTGTGTGCGCATTGAAGCGCCGCTTGAAACAGTTTCCATGTTTACCATGCAAGCTGTAATCACGTCAGTGAACATGTCTGCGACTGTCAGTGTCGCATATGTTTATGGGCTTGAGCTTGTATAAGTGATTCAAGCGGTTTTTCTCTAGTGCATATCCCATGTAAGTAGCTGACATGCTTATCTGGGCCATCGAGCCGGTGGAACGTGGCGTATTTTGACGGTGAGCAGCCGTGGGTGCGCTTGTGTGCCCTGGCACGACGGATCCTATATTAGACCGTATGAAGCCCGTCTTTTCTAAAGCTGGCGGGCTCTAAATGACACGGAGTTGTAGTGCCCACTATCCAGCAGCTCGTCCGTAAGGGGCGGACGTCGAAGGCCGGCAAGTCGAAGACTCCCGCCCTCAAAGGCTCCCCTCAGCGGCGCGGTGTGTGCACCCGCGTCTACACCACCACCCCAAAGAAGCCAAACTCAGCGCTCCGTAAGGTAGCCCGTGTGAAGCTTTCGAGCGGCATTGAAGTTACCGCTTACATCCCAGGTGTTGGTCACAACCTCCAGGAGCACTCAATCGTGCTCGTTCGTGGTGGTCGTGTTAAAGACCTTCCGGGTGTTCGTTACAAGGTAATCCGCGGTGCTCTCGACACCCAGGGTGTCAAGAACCGCAAGCAGGCTCGTAGCCGTTACGGCGCAAAGAAGGAGAAGAGCTGAAATGCCTCGTAAGGGTCCAGCCCCCAAGCGTCCGCTAATCGTTGACCCAGTCTACGGTTCGCCAGTTGTGACGCAGCTTATTAACAAGGTTCTTCTCGACGGCAAGAAGTCGACTGCAGAAGCTATCGTTTATGGTGCACTTGAGGGTGTACGCGAAAAGACTGACGCTGACCCAGTTGTCACGTTGAAGCGTGCTCTCGAGAACATCCGCCCTGCGCTCGAGGTTCGTTCACGTCGCGTTGGTGGTGCAACGTACCAGGTGCCAGTTGAGGTTCGTCCAGCACGTGCAACTACCCTTGCACTTCGTTGGTTGACCGACTACTCCCGCGCACGCCGCGAAAAGACGATGACAGAGCGTCTCATGAACGAGATCCTCGACGCATCGAACGGTCTCGGGGCAGCTGTTAAGCGCCGCGAGGACATGCACAAGATGGCCGAATCGAACAAGGCCTTCGCTCACTACCGCTGGTAATACTTTTAGGTGCCCCGCTCGTCGGGGCACTAGGTATACCCGCGGTGAGCGGACAATAGTCTGTTCCTATTACCAGTAAGAGGTAAGACCGTGGCACTTGACGTGCTGACCGACCTGAACAAGGTCCGTAACATCGGCATCATGGCACACATCGATGCCGGAAAAACTACCACCACTGAGCGCATCCTGTTCTACACAGGTGTGAACTACAAAATTGGTGAAACCCACGACGGTGCATCGACGATGGACTGGATGGAGCAGGAGCAGGAGCGTGGTATTACTATCACCTCAGCAGCTACCACCTGCTACTGGAAAGACAACCAGATCAACATCATTGACACACCAGGTCACGTTGACTTTACCGTTGAGGTTGAGCGTTCGCTCCGCGTTCTCGACGGTGCAGTTGCAGTGTTCGATGGTAAAGAGGGTGTTGAACCTCAGTCTGAGACCGTTTGGCGTCAGGCAGACAAGTACAACGTCCCACGTATCTGCTTCGTCAACAAGATGGACAAGCTCGGTGCAGACTTCTACTTCACCGTAAAGACCATCGTTGACCGTTTGAAGGCTAAGCCACTCGTTATTCAGCTTCCAATCGGTGCTGAGAACGACTTCATCGGTATGGTCGACTTACTTGAGATGAAAGCATACGTCTGGCACGGTGAAACCAAACTTGGTGAAGCATACGACGTTGAAGAAATCCCAGCTGACCTCGTTGAGAAGGCGAAGGAATACCGCGCCCAGCTCATCGAAGATGTTGCTGAAGCTGACGAAGCTCTTCTAGAGAAGTACCTTGGTGGCGAAGAGCTCAGCATTGCTGAGATCAAGTCGGGTATCCGTAAGCTCGTTATTGCTGGTGAAGCATTCCCTGTTCTGTGTGGTTCTGCATTCAAGAACAAGGGTGTCCAGCCGATGCTTGACGCTGTTATCGATTACTTGCCAACTCCTCTTGACGTTCCTGCTGTTGAAGGACACGCAGTTAACGATGAGGAAGTTGTTCTTTCGCGTAAGCCAAGTGCAGACGAGCCATTCTCGGCACTCGCATTCAAGGTTGCAGCTCACCCATTCTTTGGAAAGCTCACCTACGTTCGCGTGTACTCCGGAAAGGTTGCACAAGGACAGCAGGTTGTTAACTCAACAAAGGGTAAGAAAGAGCGCATCGGAAAACTCTTCCAAATGCACTCCAACAAAGAAAACCCTGTTGAAGAAGCAACCGCAGGTCACATCTATGCGTTCATCGGTTTGAAGGACACCACCACTGGTGACACCCTTTGCGACTCACAGAACCAAGTGATCCTTGAGTCAATGACCTTCCCAGAGCCAGTTATCGACGTGGCAATTGAGCCAAAGACGAAAGCTGACCAAGAGAAGCTCTCAACAGCTATCCAGAAGCTTGCTGAAGAAGACCCAACCTTCCGCGTCAAGCTTGACGAAGAAACCGGCCAGACTGTTATCGGTGGTATGGGTGAGCTTCACCTCGATATCCTCGTTGACCGTATGCGTCGTGAGTTCAAAGTCGAAGCTAACGTTGGTAAGCCACAGGTTGCATACCGCGAGACAATCCGTCGTACCGCTGAGAAGATCGATTACACGCACAAGAAGCAGACCGGTGGTTCTGGTCAGTTCGCTAAGGTGCAGGTTACTTTCGAACCTCTCGACACTGCCGAGGGTGAACTTTACGAGTTCTCCAACGAGGTTACTGGTGGACGTATCCCTCGTGAGTACATTCCTTCCGTTGACGCTGGTATCCAGGCAGCAATGGAGCAGGGTATTCTCGCTGGCTTCCCACTCGTGGGTGTTAAGGCTCGTCTTCTTGACGGTGCCTACCACGATGTTGACTCGTCAGAAATGGCGTTCAAGATTGCCGGTACCATGGTGCTCCGTGAGGGTGCCAAGCGTGCCGATCCGGTACTTCTCGAGCCAGTAATGGCTGTTGAGGTGCGTACCCCTGAGGAATACATGGGCGACGTGATTGGTGACATCAACTCACGCCGTGGAATCATCCAGTCCATGGAAGAAGCAACCGGTGTTAAGGTTGTTCGCGCACAAGTACCATTGTCAGAAATGTTCGGGTACATCGGTGACCTGCGGTCGAAGACCCAGGGTCGTGCAGTGTATTCGATGCAATTCGACAGCTACGCCGAGGTTCCTCGCGCAGTTGCCGAAGAGATCATCAAGAAGACCCGGGGCGAGTGAGTTCCCCACAGGTCGTACTGTAAAATAACAACACATCAACCTGTAGCGATCGCCGCCCCGCATATACCTATGCTCGTTCACGAGCCGGTATGTGCACGATCGGCAAAACTACCCAAGTCCCAGGAGGACCACAGTGGCGAAGGCCATTTTCGAGCGTACGAAGCCGCACGTAAACATCGGTACCATTGGTCACGTTGACCATGGTAAGACCACTCTTACTGCTGCAATCTCCAAGGTTCTGCACGACCGTTTCCCAGACGTGAACCCAGAGTTCAAGTTTGACGAGATCGACAAAGCTCCTGAAGAGAAGCAGCGTGGTATCACGATCAACATCTCGCACATTGAGTACGAGACTGACAAGCGTCACTACGCACACGTTGACGCACCTGGTCACGCTGACTACATCAAGAACATGATCACCGGTGCTGCACAGATGGATGGAGCAATCCTCGTTGTAGCAGCAACCGACGGTCCAATGGCACAGACCCGCGAGCACGTTCTTCTTGCTCGTCAGGTTGGTGTTCCTTACCTCCTCGTTGCACTCAACAAGTGCGACATGGTCGACGACGAGGAAATCCTCGAGCTCGTCGAGATGGAGGTTCGTGAACTCCTCTCAAGCCAGGGCTTCGACGGTGACAACGCTCCAGTTATCCGCGTTTCTGGTTTCCAGGCTCTTGAAGGTGACGAAAAGTGGATGAACTCTGTTGCAGAGCTCATGGAAGCAGTTGACAACAACGTTCCAGACCCAGTTCGTGACCTTGACAAGCCATTCCTCATGCCAATTGAGGACGTCTTCACCATCACCGGTCGTGGAACCGTTGTGACCGGTAAGGTTGACCGTGGTGTACTCGACGTTAACTCCGAAGTTGAGATCGTCGGTATCCGCCCAGCACAGAAGACCACTGTTACTGGTATCGAGACCTTCCACAAGCAAATGACTCAGGCTCAGGCTGGTGACAACACTGGTCTTCTTCTTCGCGGTACCAAGCGTGAAGACGTTGAGCGTGGTCAGGTTGTTGTGAAGCCAGGTTCGATCACCCCTCACACCAACTTCGAAGCACAGGTCTACATCCTTGCTAAGGACGAGGGTGGACGTCACAACCCGTTCTACTCGAACTACCGTCCACAGTTCTACTTCCGTACCACGGACGTCACCGGCGTTATCACCCTCCCAGAGGGCACCGAAATGGTTATGCCTGGCGACAACACCGAAATGTCGGTTGAGCTTATCCAGCCAATCGCTATGGAAGAGGGCCTCGGCTTCGCTATCCGTGAGGGTGGCCGCACCGTTGGTTCAGGTCGTGTAACCAAGATCGTTAAGTGATCTAATTTCACACCTAGCTTTCTAAGCTAAGGGAAGAGGGTCTCGCTTGTGCGAGGCCCTCTTCTTTTGTTGTGCCGACGTTTTATGTGGATTTTTTGTGGTGTGATCTCTGCCGTTTCGCGTGCTTGGCATTTTTGATTGTGCGGCTGCTCCTGTATGCTTGTAAGGACGAAAACCCCAACTGCCAGATGGCATGCAAGAACCCCGTGTGATCTTGGTTAAAGCGGTTGGCTTTTTACTGCATTCATGGCAGTATTGAGTAGTTGCCTGTTAACGGGCGCGATCATTAAAATATCGAACAGTGTGTTGAGCCGTGGCGTATGCCGCCATTTGTTGCGTTGAGCTCTCTGTACGGTATTTTCAGATCGAAGCCCGCGATGTAAATCGGTTGAACACAGGCAAGTAGACGTTGTGAAGGTAAGTGTCTTCTTGTTTCAAGTAGATGTTTCCTTCTCTAGATAAACGACCCGCACACAAATGTGTAGCGCATGTGTATGTCGCCTAGTGCGACACGCGCGAGCGCGGGGGTCGGACAGCTAGCGGTTCGAGAGAAGAGAGTCAGACGACGCCATGGCGGGACAGAAGATCCGCATCCGGCTCAAGTCCTACGACCACGAGGTAATCGACAGCTCGGCACGTAAGATTGTCGACACGGTTACTCGCGCTGGTGCTACGGTCGTGGGCCCGGTGCCGTTGCCAACGGAAAAGAACGTATTCGTCGTTATCCGTTCGCCTCACAAGTACAAGGACAGTCGCGAGCACTTTGAAATGCGCACGCACAAGCGGCTTATCGACATCATCGATCCAACGCCGAAGGCAGTAGATTCGCTCATGCGTCTCGACCTTCCTGCGGACGTTAACATCGAGATCAAGCTCTGAGACTGGGGGAGAAACTTAAATGACTACCCAGCAGAACGAGAAGCCAGTAAAGGCGATTCTCGGTACAAAGCTCGGCATGACCCAGGTTTGGGATGAGAACGGCCGTTTGGTTCCTGTAACTGTTGTTGCAGTTGAGCCAAATGTTGTTACTCAGGTTCGCACCGTTGAGGTTGACGGCTACGCATCCGTACAGGTTGCAACTGGCCAGATTGACCCACGCAAGGTGACCAAGCCACTCAAGGGACACTTCGAGAAGGCCGGTGTGACACCACGCCGCCACGTAACCGAGGTTCGTACCACTGACGCATCTGAGTACTCGCTCGGTCAGGAATTGACCGCAGACGTATTTGAGGCCGGAGTTAAGGTCGACGTAGTAGGTACCACTAAGGGTAAAGGTTTCGCCGGTGTTATGAAGCGTCACGGCTTCGCTGGTGTATCCGCTTCCCACGGTGCTCACCGTAACCACCGTAAGCCAGGTTCGATCGGTGGAGCTTCGACTCCATCGCGCGTATTCAAGGGCTTGCGTATGGCTGGTCGTATGGGCGCTGAGCGTCAGACCACCCAGAACCTAACCGTACACGCAGTCGATGCTGCTAAGGGCTACGTACTCGTTAAGGGTGCTGTTCCAGGTCCTAAGGGCGGCGTTGTACTCGTACGTAGCGCAGTTAAGGGAGCGTGAAAAAATGGCTGAGACCCTTACTGTTGACGTATTTGACGCAACTGGAAAGAAGACCGGTACAACCGAACTTCCAGGTGAAGTTTTTGATGTACAGGTAAACGTTCCACTTATTCACCAGGTTGTAGTTGCACAGCGTGCAGCTGCTCGCCAAGGAACACACGCAACGAAGACTCGTGCGGATGTTTCTGGTGGTGGACGTAAGCCATACAAGCAAAAGGGAACAGGTCGTGCCCGTCAGGGTTCGACTCGTGCGCCACAGTTCGCAGGTGGTGGAATCGTACACGGTCCACAGCCACGCGACTACTCGCAGCGTACCCCTAAGAAGATGAAGGCAGCAGCTCTTCGCGGTGCTCTTTCGGACCGTGCACGCGCAAACCGCGTTCACGTTATCTCCGGATTCGGCGTTGACGCTCCTTCAACTAAGAAGGCACTTGCAGCACTTTCGGCACTCTCCCTAAGCAAAGTGAACTTCGATGACGTTAAGCACGTACTCGTTGTACACGAGCGCGGCGACGAGATGACCATCAAGTCCCTGCGCAACGTTGAGTCTGTACACCTGCTTGCAGCTGACCAGCTCAACACCTACGACGTGCTTATCTCCGACGACGTGGTCTTCACCGAAGGTGCTCTTGCAGCATTCCTTCAGGGACCTAAGTCGGCTGAGCTCGACAAGGAGAACGCAAAGTGACCAACGTACAGAAGGACCCTCGCGACATCCTAGTCGCTCCCGTCCTCACGGAGAAAAGCTACGTTGGCTTCGAAGAGGGTAAATACACCTTCCTCGTAGACCCACGTACAAACAAGACCGAGATCAAGATCGCTATTGAAAAGATCTTCGATGTTAAGGTCGCCTCCGTTAACACGATCAACCGTCAGGGTAAGACCCGTCGGACCCGTTTCGGCATCGGCAAGCGCAAGAACACCAAGCGCGCGATCGTAACCCTCGCAGAGGGCTACCAGATCGACGTGTTCGGTGGAGCTGGAGCTGAAGCCGTTCGAGAGCAGATTAGGATAGATCCCCATGGGAATCCGTAAGTACAAGCCGACGACGCCAGGCCGCCGCGGCTCGAGCGTTGCCGACTTCGTCGAGATCACGCGCTCGGAGCCGGAAAAGTCCCTCGTTCGTCCGCTGACCAAGACTGGTGGACGTAACAGCTCCGGACGTATCACTACCCGCCACAAGGGTGGTGGCCACAAGCGTGCCTACCGTGTCATCGACTTCCGTCGCCATGACAAGGACGGCATTCCGGCAAAGGTCGCGCACATTGAGTACGACCCAAACCGTACCGCTCGTATCGCGCTTCTGCACTACGCAGATGGCGAAAAGCGTTACATCATTGCTCCTGAGAAATTGAAGCAGGGCGATGTCGTTGAGAACGGTGCTACCGCGGACATCAAGCCAGGTAACAACCTTCCTCTTCGTAACATCCCAACCGGTACCGTGATTCACGCTATCGAGCTTCGCCCAGGTGGTGGCGCCAAGATCGCACGATCCGCTGGTGTTTCCGTTCAGCTGGTTGCTAAGGACGGCCCATACGCTCAGTTGCGTATGCCTTCCGGTGAAATCCGCAACGTAGACGCTCGCTGCCGTGCAACCGTTGGTGAAGTTGGTAACGCAGAGCAGTCCAACATCAACTGGGGTAAAGCTGGCCGTATGCGTTGGAAGGGCGTTCGCCCAACCGTCCGCGGTGTTGCAATGAACCCAATCGACCACCCACACGGTGGTGGTGAAGGTAAGACTTCCGGTGGTCGTCACCCAGTCTCACCTTGGGGTCAGCCAGAGGGCCGTACCCGTCGTCCGAACAAACCAAGCGACAAGCTTATTGTTCGCCGTCGCCGCACCGGCAAGAAGCGCTGATAGGAGCCTGAAACAATGCCACGTAGCTTGAAGAAGGGTCCTTTCGTTGACGGCCACCTTCAGAAGAAGGTCGACGTACAGAACGAAGCTGGTACCCAAAACGTAATTAAGACCTGGTCACGTCGGTCGGTTATCACCCCCGACTTCCTAGGTCACACTTTCGCCGTGCACGACGGCCGCAAGCACGTTCCAGTGTTTGTGACCGAGTCTATGGTTGGACACAAGCTCGGTGAGTTTGCACCAACGCGGACATTCCGCGGCCACGTGAAGGACGACAAGAAGGGTCGTCGCCGCTGACCCCCGGGTCAGTTGCGATAACTCCTTCGGTCATGACGAACCAAGAAGGCAGGACAGCAATGGAAGCCATGGCGAAGGCGCGGTTCATCCGTGTCACGCCCCAGAAGGCCCGTCGCGTCGTGGATCTTATCCGTGGCAAGCAGGCCACTGAGGCCGTAGCCGTGCTCAAGTTCGCACCGCAAGCTGCGAGCGAGCCAGTACTCAAGGTCGTGCAAAGCGCGATCGCTAACGCACGGGTAATCGCCGACCGCGACAACGTAGCTTTTGACGAGACAACACTCGTTATTAAGACTGCGCTGGTTGACGAGGGACCAACGCTTAAGCGTTTCCGCCCGCGTGCTCAGGGTCGTGCAAGCCAGATCCTCAAGCGGACCAGCCACATCACTGTGGTTGTCGCTCCGGCTGACGACAAGGAAGGGGCCCGATAGTGGGACAGAAGATTCACCCGCACGGGTACCGTCTCGGTATCACCACCGACCACCGGTCGCGTTGGTTTGCCGACAGCACTAAGCCAGGCCAGCGTTACCGTGACTACGTTCGTGAGGACGTAGCCATCCGCAAGCTCATGAGCGAAGGCCTTGAGCGCGCAGGTATCGCAAAGGTCGAAATCGAACGTACACGTGACCGTGTACGTGTCGACATTCACACCGCACGCCCAGGCATCGTTATCGGTCGCCGCGGCGCTGAGGCTGACCGCATTCGCGGAGAGCTCGAAAAGCTCACCGGGAAGCAAGTTCAGCTCAACATTCTCGAAGTTAAGAACGCTGAGATTGAAGCACAGCTCGTTGCACAGGGTATCGCTGAGCAGCTCGCATCACGTGTTTCATTCCGTCGTGCAATGCGTAAGGGCATGCAGTCAGCACTTCGTGCTGGCGCAAAGGGCATCCGTGTCCAGTGCTCTGGTCGTCTCGGTGGCGCAGAAATGAGCCGTTCCGAGTTCTACCGCGAAGGTCGCGTTCCACTTCACACACTTCGCGCGAACATTGACTACGGCTTCTTTGAAGCTCGTACCACGTTCGGTCGCATCGGTGTAAAGGTGTGGATCTACAAGGGCGACATCACTGAGAAGGAATTCAACGCTCAGCAGGCTTCGCAGGCACCTCGTGCCGGCCGTGGCCGCTCTGACCGTCCTTCACGTGGTGGACGTCGTAACAACGACCGCAACAAGGGTGCCGCTGCACAGGAAGCTCCTGTAGCTGAGGCACCGGCTGAGGCAGCTGCCCCAGCCGCTGAGACCGGAACGGAGGCCTGAGCGAATGCTTATCCCGCGCAGGCTAAAGCACCGCAAGCAGCACCACCCTTCACGCTCCGGCGCATCAAAGGGCGGTAACGTTGTGACATTCGGTGACTACGGTATTCAGGCTCTCGCGCCTGCATACGTCACCAACCGTCAGATCGAAGCTGCACGTATTGCGATGACACGTCACGTTAAGCGTGGCGGTAAGGTTTGGATCAACATTTATCCAGACCGCCCACTCACCAAGAAGCCAGCCGAAACTCGTATGGGTTCCGGTAAGGGTTCACCTGAATGGTGGGTAGCTAACGTTAAGCCAGGTCGTATCGTATTCGAGTTGGCTGGAGTTCCTGAGCCTCTTGCACGCGAGGCAATGAGCCGCGCAATGCACAAGCTCCCAATGAAGTGCCGTTTCGTGGTACGCGAAGGAGGTGCTAACTGATGGCTATCGGAACTAAAGGTCTTGAAGCCAAAGAGTTGGACCTACTCGATGAAGCAGCACTCGTTGCTGAGCTCGAGAAGGCGAAGAAGGAACTTTTCAACCTGCGTTTCCAAGCGGCTTCTGGTCAGCTAGAAACACACGGACGACTCAAGGCCGTACGCCGCGACATCGCGCGGATCTACACGATCCTTCGCGAGCGTGAGCTCGGCATTCGTACTGCACCAAGCGTTAGCGAGTGAGGCTTAAATGAGCGAGAAGGTAATCGCAGAACGCCCTCAACGCAAGACGCGTCGTGGGTACGTTGTGAGTGACAAGATGGATAAAACCATCGTTGTTGAGGTAGAGGATCGCGTAAAGCACCCGCTTTACGGTAAAGTTATCCGCAGGACTAGCAAAGTGAAGGCTCACGACGAGCTGAACACTGCTGGTATCGGAGACCTCGTCCTCATCATGGAGACCCGCCCGCTGTCCGCTTCAAAGCGGTGGCGTTTGGTGGAGATCCTCGAAAAGGCCAAGTAAGTTCTTTCGCTCCGAGGGGCGGACCGCTTTGGCGGTTCGCCCCTGAGGGGTGTCTTGGGTTTACTTAGGTTGAAAAATATCCGTTCGGCAAGGCTCGTTAAAAGACGAGAACCAGCTCGACGACAGGAGTTCATTACATGATCCAGCAGGAGTCGCGACTTCGCGTTGCTGACAACACAGGTGCAAAGGAAATCCTCTGCATTCGTGTTCTCGGTGGCTCGGGCCGTCGCTACGCCGGAATCGGCGACACCATTGTCGCAACCGTCAAGGATGCTATCCCTGGCGGAAACGTTAAGAAGGGTGACGTCGTTAAGGCGGTCGTCGTCCGCACTGCCAAGGAACGTCGTCGCCCAGACGGTTCTTACATCAAGTTTGATGAGAACGCTGCAGTGATTCTCAAGAACGATGGTGAACCTCGTGGAACCCGTATCTTCGGCCCAGTTGGCCGTGAGCTGCGTGACAAGCGTTTCATGAAGATCATCTCGCTCGCTCCGGAGGTGCTCTGAAATGGCGAACATCAAAAAGGGTGACATGGTAGTAGTCATCGCTGGTAAGGGCAAAGGCGAAAAGGGCCGCGTTCTTGAGGTACTCAAGGACAGCGACCGCGTCATTGTTGAGGGAATCCGTCGCGTCACCAAGCACGTTAAGCCTGGTCAGACTGCACGCGGTGTCCGTACTGGCGGTATTGAGACCATTGAGGCTCCAATCCACATTTCTAACGTGCAGTACTACGACGAGAAAGCAAAGCGCGCTAAGCGTCTTGGTTCACGTCTTGAAGAAGTACAGCGCGATGGTCGTACCCGTGTTACTCGTGTTCGTGTAACTCGTGGTCACGGCGACGAAGAGAGGGACGTCTGATGACTCAGCCACGCCTTAAGGCACGCTACAACGCAGAGATCCGTCCGACTCTTCGTGAAGAGTTCAAGCACGAGAACGTCAACCAGGTTGGTGGCCTTGTTAAGGTCGTCGTCAACATGGGTGTCGGAGACGCTGCTAAGGACTCCAAGCTCATCGAAGGTGCGATTCGTGACCTTACTCTGATCACTGGTCAGAAGCCACAGGTAACGAAGGCTCGCAAATCTATCGCTCAGTTCAAACTGCGTGAGGGAATGCCTATCGGTGCACACGTAACGCTCCGTGGAGACCGCATGTGGGAGTTCCTCGACCGACTTACGTCGATCGCGCTTCCACGTATCCGTGACTTCCGTGGTTTGTCACCAAAGCAATTTGATGGCAACGGAAACTACACGTTCGGTTTGACCGAGCAATCGATGTTCCATGAGATCGACCCTGACTCGATCGACCGCCAGCGCGGTATGGACATCACTGTTGTGACCACCGCAAAGACCGATGAAGAGGGCCGTGCGCTCCTCAAGCACATCGGCTTCCCTTTCAAGGAGAACTGATATGGCGAAGAAGGCCCTTATCAACAAGGCCGCCGCAAAGCCTAAGTTCGCGGTTCGCGCCTACACCCGGTGCCAGAAGTGCGGTCGTCCGCACTCGGTGTACCGCAAGTTCGGACTCTGCCGTGTTTGCCTTCGTGAAATGGCACACCGCGGTGAGCTTCCCGGCGTCACGAAGAGCAGCTGGTAACAACTACGTCGTAGGTCCAGTGGGTGCTCTAAGCAAACTAGCTGGATACCCCGACGAGGAAGGGCAAGAAGCCCAATGACAATGACCGACCCGATCGCAGACATGCTTACGCGTCTGCGGAACGCGAATTCGGCTTACCACGAGACGGTAACCATGCCCTCGTCAAAGCTGAAGTCGAACATTGCAGACATTTTGAAGGCTGAAGGATACATCAAGGGTTGGACGGTCGAGGATGCCGCTGTAGGCAAGAACCTCGTTCTCGAACTCAAGTTTGGTCCAAACCGCGAGCGTTCCCTTGCAGGCGTCCGCCGCATCTCAAAGCCAGGTCTGCGTGTATACGCAAAGTCCACCAACCTGCCAAAGGTTCGCGGAGGCCTTGGCGTGGCAATTTTGTCCACGTCTTCCGGTCTTCTCACCGACAAGCAGGCAGCACAGAAGGGCGTGGGTGGGGAAGTCCTCGCCTACGTCTGGTAATCGGAAAGGAGAGATACTCATGTCACGTATCGGTAAACTTCCTATTCCGGTTCCTGCTGGTGTAGACGTATCGATCAGCGGTGCACTTGTGACTGTTAAGGGCCCTAAGGGAACCCTTGAGCACGTTGTGCCTGCTCCAATTGAAATCGCTCGTAACGAAGATGGCACCATCACTGTGAGCCGTCCAAACGACGAGCGTGAGTCACGTGCATTGCACGGACTGACTCGTACTCTTATTGCAAACATCATCACCGGTGTTACGCAGGGATACGAGAAGAAGCTCGAAATCGTTGGTACTGGTTACCGTGTAACCGCAAAGGGCCAGGACCTTGAGTTCGCTCTTGGTTTCTCGCACCCAGTAATCATTTCGGCTCCTGAAGGCATCACTTTTGCTGTTGAAAGCCCAACCAAGTTCTCGGTTGCTGGCATCGACAAGCAGAAGGTTGGCGAGGCTGCTGCGAACATTCGCAAGCTGCGTAAGCCAGAGCCTTACAAGGGCAAGGGTGTGCGCTACGCCGGCGAAAACGTCCGCCGCAAGGCTGGAAAGGCTGGTAAGTAACGATGGCTCTCAAGGTTTTGGGCAAAGGCAAGGCGGTTTCTCGTCAGCGTCGTCACGTTCGTCTTCGCAAGAAGATCCGTGGAAATGCTGTACGTCCACGCCTCGTAGTGACGCGTTCAAGCCGTCACATGGTCGCTCAGGTTGTCGACGACACCGTTGGCAAGACTCTGGTATCTGCTTCCACCCTCGAGGTCGACATTCGCGCCCTCGATGGAGACAAGACTGCAAAGGCTCGCAAGGTCGGCGAACTTATCGCTGAGCGTGCAAAGTCTGCAGGCATTGACGCGGTTGTATTCGACCGTGGCGGAAACAAGTACCACGGCCGAGTGGCAGCAGTTGCTGACGGCGCCCGTGAAGGCGGTCTGGCACTGTGATGACCACTTCCGTTTCGAAGCAAAGGACACTCTGATGGCTGCAGGGCAGCGCAACACTGGCGCACCCACGGGTGGCGCCAACGAGCAGAACGAACGCCGTAACAGCCGCGGTCGCGGTGAAGGCGGACGTCGTGGTGACGCAGCTGAGAAGAGCGCTTTCGTAGAGCGCGTTGTCACCATCAACCGTGTAGCTAAGGTCGTAAAGGGTGGACGTCGTTTCTCCTTCACCGCACTTGTTGTGGTTGGAGACGGCGACGGCACCGTCGGCGTTGGCTACGGTAAAGCAAAGGAAGTTCCTGCAGCTATTGCTAAGGGCGTTGAGGAAGCGAAGAAGAACTTCTTCCGCGTTCCACGCGTTCAGGGAACAATTCCTCACCCAGTACAGGGCGAAGAAGCAGCAGGTGTAGTGTTCCTACGCCCAGCAGCACCTGGTACCGGTGTTATCGCCGGTGGTCCAGTTCGTGCCGTACTTGAGTGCGCTGGTATCCACGACGTACTTTCCAAGTCACTTGGTTCTTCAAACGCAATCAACATCGTTCACGCGACTGTTGCAGCATTGCGTGGTCTTGAAGAGCCAGCAGCTGTTGCAGCACGCCGTGGCCTGCCGCTCGAAGATGTTGCTCCGGCAGCTCTTCTTCGCGCACAGGCTGAGGGCATTGCCGCTAAGGCAACAGAGGTAGGTGCGTAATGGCCAATCTCAAGGTAACCCAAGTCAAGTCCGTTATTGGTGGCAAGCAGAACCAGCGTGACACGCTACGTACTCTTGGTCTCAAGCGCATCGGTGCAACCGTTGTGAAAGAAGACCGCCCAGAGGTTCGTGGCATGATCGCGACTGTGGCTCACCTTGTCACGGTCGAGGAGGTTGACTGATCATGGCCGAAAAGAAGGCTGAAGAGGTAGTCGAGGCAGCAGCTGAGACCACCGAAAAGAAGGCTCCTGCTAAAAAAGCAGCAGCTAAGAAGCCAGCAGCTAAAAAAGCTCCTGCGAAGAAGGAAGAAGTTCAGGAAGCGGCTGCAGGCCCAGCTTTGAAACTTCACCACCTTCGTCCGGCTCCTGGTGCTAAAACCGCTAAGACCCGTGTTGGTCGTGGTGAAGCATCCAAGGGTAAGACTGCTGGTCGTGGTACCAAGGGTACGAAGGCTCGTTACCAGGTTCCACAGCGCTTTGAGGGTGGCCAAAT
Source organism: Timonella sp. A28 (assembly GCF_051200815.1). Classification (GTDB taxonomy): domain Bacteria; phylum Actinomycetota; class Actinomycetes; order Actinomycetales; family Cellulomonadaceae; genus Timonella. Next base: position 2,480,965 of record NZ_CP195159.1, read on the forward strand.
GCCACTTCACATGCGTCTTCCAAAACTTCGTGGCTTCAAGAACCCATTCCGTGTTGAGTTCCAGGTAGTTAACTTGGACAAGCTCGAGCAGCTTTACCCTCAGGGTGGAGCCGTAACGGTTGCGGATCTTGTTGCTAAGGGTGCTGTCCGTAAGGGTCACCCAGTCAAGGTTCTTGGAACTGGTTCTGTTTCCGTCAAGCTTGAGGTTGCAGTTGATGCAGTTTCTGGCTCTGCTAAGGAGAAAATCCTTGCAGCAGGCGGATCAGTTTCCGACAACTGAGTTTCTCAGATAAGACTGGGGTCAACGTTCGCGCGTTGACCCCAGTTTTTGTATATGGGTTGTCGTAACCTTGTTTGTGGATTTCTTTATTAGTCCTTGAACAGATAAGGTATCTTCGTTATCGGTTTGTCTGGTTGTAACGTGTGTTCGCTCTGCAGATTATGTATAGAGGGGACTATCGTTGACTGGTGGGTCCGGTAGTGACTAGCAAGGACTGAGACAATGTGACGTCAGAGCGTGTTAAACGCTCGTTTTCTTTTGAGTTGTTCTTAAAAGAAGAATCGTATAGCCGCAACTGCGGTGGAACACCGTAGATGTGGTTCAGGAGGACTAGGTGCTAAGCGGATTCGCACGGGCGTTCAGGACGCCCGACCTACGCAGTAAGTTGTTGTTTACTATCGGCATTATTGTGCTGTATCGAATTGGCTCCCATGTGCCTGCGCCTGGAGTGTCATATACGAACATTCAACAATGTCTTGCCGCAAATGAAGACAACTCACTGTTAGGCATTGTGAATCTTTTCAGTGGTGGCGCACTGCTCCAACTGTCTATTTTTGCGCTGGGTATCATGCCGTACATTACGGCGAGCATCATTATCCAGTTGCTTCGCGTTGTTATTCCACGTTTTGAGGCTTTGCATAAAGAAGGCCAAACAGGAACTGCGAAACTGACGCAGTACACCCGTTACCTCACTATTGGTTTGGGTCTGCTTCAGGCAACAACCTTTGTGACGATGGCACGTACTGGTGCCCTATTGCCGGGCTGTAACCCAATTCCTGACGAGTCGATTATGACGTCAGTGTTTATCATCCTTACGATGACTGCTGGTACTGGTCTGATTATGTGGCTTGGTGAGCAGATCACTGAACGCGGTGTCGGTAACGGTATGTCGCTGTTGATCTTCATCTCTATCGCTGCATCGTTCCCTGGTGCATTGTGGTCGATTGCTAAGGGCAGCGGCGGTCTTGCTAAGTTCATTACCGTTGTTCTTGTTGCGTTCATTGTTATTGCGCTCGTGGTCTTTGTTGAGCAGTCTCAACGTCGCATTCCGGTTCAGTACGCTAAGCGTATGGTGGGCCGTAAAGTTTATGGCGGATCCAGCACCTATATTCCAATCAAGGTGAACATGGCTGGTGTTATCCCAGTTATCTTCGCTTCGTCGATTCTCTCGGTTCCTATGCTCATCGCTCAGTTTGCGAATTATGAAGCTGACTGGGTGAAGTGGGTGCAAAACAATATTGCAGACCCGACAGCGCCACTGCACTTGGTTTTGTATGTCACGATGATTATTTTCTTCTGCTTCTTCTATACGGCAATTACATTTAACCCAGATGAGGTTGCGGACAACATGAAGAAGTATGGAGGATTTATTCCAGGGATCCGCGCTGGACGACCTACAGCCGATTACTTGAACTATGTGATCACACGTGTGACCTCCGCTGGTTCTGTCTACCTAGCGCTTGTTGCGCTTATCCCAACGGTTGCGTTTATCGCCCTTGGAGTGAACAGCAACATTCCATTTGGTGGAACATCAATCTTGATTATCGTTGGTGTTGGTCTTGATACTGTCAAGCAAATTGATTCCCAACTCCAACAGCGTCACTATGAAGGGTTGCTCAAATGAGCGTACGTATAGTTTTGTTGGGCCCTCCCGGGGCAGGTAAGGGCACACAAGCTGCTCGCCTTGCGGAGAAGTTAGGGGTTGAAGCGATTTCAACCGGTGACATCTTCCGCGCCAACATCAAAGGTGAAACAGAGTTGGGTAAGCTCGCACAGGAATACACTTCCCGTGGCGAACTTGTGCCAGACTCAGTCACCAACGCGATGGTTCGCGACAAACTCGCCTCAAAAATTGATGGTGATGCGCAGACTTTAGGGTTCATCCTTGACGGATACCCACGTAACGTTGCGCAAGTTGAAGAACTAGATGCAATCCTTTCCGAATTCGGTGTTGCTCTTGATGGCGCAGTTGAGATTACTGCTGACGGAGATATCGTTACTGAGCGTTTGTTGAAGCGCGCAGAAATTGAAGGCCGCGCAGACGACACAGAACCTGTTATCCGTCACCGCCTAGCCGTATACGCAGAGCAGACAGCACCAATTTCAGCTGTGTACGCACAACGCTCGGCTTTAGTGCAAGTAGATGGCATCGGTGACGTTGATGAGGTTACTGACCGTTTATTGGCTGCACTTGAGTCATTCGACGACCAATAATTAGTGTGGCGGTATCGGGATATGTGGAGACGTAATCGCGTCGAGATAAAATCCCGCGAGCAGATGCGCACTATGCGTGTCGCCGGTTTGATCGTTGCACAAGCTTTAGCTGAAGTCCGGGACGTTATTCGTCCCGGACTTTCGCTTGTCCAGATCAACGAACTCGCGGACACAGTCATTCGTGACAACAATGCAACCCCCTCATTTTTTGGGTATGAGGGTTTCCCTGCTTCAGTGTGCATTTCTGTTAACGAGCAAGTCATTCATGGCATACCCACTGAACGGAAATTACGTGACGGGGATGTTGTATCAATAGATTGCGGAGCTCATGTAGATGGGTGGCATGCTGATTCAGCGGCTACTTTTCTCGTTGGAGAGCCGCTGCAACCGCACACCCACGATCTTATTGAGGTAACTCGCTCGGCTATGTGGTCGGGTATCGCCGCAATGGATTCAGCCCGTTATGTGCGTGACATCGGTGGGGCCATTGAATCGACTATCGAACAGGCAAACGAACTACATAAAGTTGAATTTGGGATAGTTGAAGATTATGTGGGGCATGGCATCGGGTCGGCGCTGCATCAAGCACCAGATGTCGTAAATTTTTGGGTCCGTGAGAAGGGCCCTCGTCTTAAACCTGGATTGTGTTTAGCGATAGAGCCGATGGTGACTTTGGGTTCGGCTGAATGTGATGTACTTGATGACTCGTGGACTGTTGTTACTCGTGACGGTTCGCTTTCTGCCCATTGGGAGCACACTGTTGCACTGTTAGACGACGGCATATGCGTGTTGACTGCACAGGATGGCGGAAAAGCCGAACTGGCTGACTATGGAATTGTTGTAAGCGAACCATAACGCCGTGACGTGGGCTAATGCGCGAAGCACGCGTAGCGCTTTGTGATTGCCGCGGGTTAAAAGCGCTTTAAAGTGTTCACGGCCCTCCATAAGCGTGATATTTACTCTTGAAGTGGACAAAAATGTTCGCTTACTTGAGAGGTGTAGTCACAATGGTGCATTTTGGTTCTGAAGGCCCGAGAACGCAGAGTGCATTGGACCGGCCGTACTCATACAGCGGGGGAGTCCACGCGGGGCAGAAGAGAATCCTTAAGAGATTAGCTGAGGTTCGTCAATTAACTGTCGTGCGTGGTCCTAGTGGGTTCCTTAAAGGGCAACTTGCAAGCGCTTGGCTAGAGCACCTTGAACGCGAGGGGTTCATGGTGTGTTGGCTGACGTCAACATCGCGTGAATTAACGGCTGCTCATCAAGACCAAGATCAAGATGAAGGATTTTCGTATTGGTTAGACGTCACGAAAGAGAATTTTCGTGACACTGCGCGACGGACAGAAATGTACAGGTCTGGTGTTTCGCCTGATCACTTAGCCGTGCATGCTGATGAGAATGTCTTTGCGTTAAGTGAGGTGCTTGCAGAACCTGTCATAGATTCTTCTGTTCACGCGCACAACCTTTTGCATTTGGTTCCTTCGGATAAAAGTGCCGAAGCAGATGAGCGCCTACTACAAGAAGATAAGCAGGCGAATCTTGTAGGGTCTGAGGCTTTTGCGCCAGACGCGGGTTGGGCTCTTGACCCGCCGGACTTTTCTGTAGAGCAAACGGCGTTGAACATTATTGAAGCAATTCGTCGACATGTTCGAGAGAGCGCACGAGGAGACTCTTCAGCTACTACAGGTCGTAGTTCGAAGACTGAATCGGTTTCACCTGAATCTTTTTCTGCACGTCAGTATGTGGAACGTACGGAAATAGGCGATGAAGAACTACAGCAGGCTGTACAGGATTTGGCGGCTGATCTGCAGCATGTAGACCGTAAGATCATGGTGGTTCTTGATGGTCACGCTGATGCGTTGCCACGATCGATGTTTTTTGGTCGGTTCGTGTGGGGGTTGCTGAAACATGCTCCACACGTTCATGTGTTAGCCCTCAACAGGGGTGCTACTCAGCTTGAGTCCGTGCTGCCGGCTCTTGTGCGTGCCACTGTGATCACTCCTAATGAGTTGCGTGTTACAGCGCAAGAAATTCGGGTTGAAGCGAGTAGTCGTGGAATTGAACTGTCTGAAGCTGAGGCAGAGGATATTTGCCGCACCACGATGGGGTGGCCTGCGCTGACTTCAATTTTGGCTGCGCAAGTAGTGCGCGATCCTAGCGGTGTCTTGTCGTACGATCTTGGGCTGCCGAGTGCTGTGCAGTTTTTTCAAGAGAGCTTTAGTGCAGATCCTAAAGATTTAGGGGTGTCGTTGCTGTTGTCCTTGACGCCCTTTACGCAGTTTGGTGTTCACGATGCGATAGCTATGTTGCGTTCTGTGCACGCTGATTTGCCTACGTTGCTCAGCAAGCTAGTTGGCAGGGAATTGAGCAAGCGAGAATGGAGCGTTGTTACGCAGCCTAAATCAGAGCAGGAAGTGCGTGCAGCATTAACTTCTTTGCGGTCTTATGGGGCTGTGGTGCCGGTGTCTACGGCCGGTGAGGAAGTGGAGTATTCGCTCGCTCCAATAATCCGGTGGTCGGTTGCTGCTTTGTTTGAAGAATTTGACGATCCGATTGTCTGTAGTTTTTATGAATCTGCGGCGCAGCGTCTTTTAGATTCGGATGATGTGTTGGGCGCTTTGCGGGTAGCGGCTGAGGGAAAGTGCTGGCAGCTGTTTGCTCGTATTGTGGAGCAGTTGTGGTGGGTGGTGTTGGAATATGATCATCCAGCACTTGCTGTGCTGATCGATAAGGTTCCTCAGGAGATAGTGTCGTCCGATCCGCGACTTGCTGTGTTGAAATCCGCGATGGCTGCTTGGCAAAGTCGACGTAGCGGGAATGTGGAACGTCGTAGTCAGCGCGTGACTCTTTTGGAGCAGTTGTTGGGTGGGGGTGCACGCGCAACAGCGTATTTTGATGATCGGGTTTTGGATGCTGTAACGCCAGAGAATCGTCCTGAGCTTGTGAGGGTTTTGGTTGAGTGGGGGCTGTCGAGGTTTTTGATTGGCGAGTTAGAGGAAGCCGGGACTGCTTTTGAACGTACTTCGTATGAGTTGAAGCGGATTCCTGCCCCGGAAGAAAGCGAAGTGCGCAGTGCTGTTGTGTATCGTGCCGCAGTAAAGCTGGTGCGAGGGCACTGTGATGAGGTTGCTGAGGCGTTGCCTGATATTGATGAGGCCGTTGCAGGTTCTGATGTTGTGCTGAGCGAGGTCGCTACAGTTGTGCGTGGTTGGTATCGGGCGTCGATTTTGGAGCATTGTGATTGCGGCGGCCATGGTGCTGCGTTGGGTGGCGATGAAGCCCATATGAATCCGATTAGCGCGATACGTTTTACGTCGCATAATTTGTGTGCGATGAGGGCGGGTACTCAGAGGCAAGCTCTTGAGCATATTGGTCGGATTCTTGCGCAGATGCCGAAAAGCCCGACATACAATTTGGTGATTGCCTTATTGACGGAAGCTCGTATTCATCTTTTGTTGTCGATCGGGCATTTGCAGGATGCACGTGTTGAGTTGCGAAAGTTGGATTCTGGTAGCCCATATTTTCTTGAGGCTAGGGCGAGAGAAATGTACTTGTCTGGGAATTTTGATGAGGCGTCAACTTTTACTCGCGTAGCGTTGGAGTCTAAGCCGATTTCTATTCGGATCCGTCTTGCGTTGTTGACGTTGCGGGCGGCTGCTGAGCATGAGCTGAAACGGGAAGATACGGTTGTGGAGCTTTTGCGGCAGGCTGAAGATATCTCGTTGCAAACTCATATGACGTTGTATTTTGCGATGCTCCCGCAAACGACGTTGCAGGATTTTCGGAAACTGAGTTCTCGTTTTGCCGATATTTATCCTGAAGATCAGCCCGGTTTTGTTATGCCTTTTGATAGCCCTTCGCGTCCAGATTTGTTGTCGGTGAAGGAACGTGAAGTGCTTGTTGCTTTAGGTAAGACCTCAACGATTGCTGGTACAGCAAAGGAGCTTTTTCTTGGGGTAAACACTGTGAAAACTCACTTGCGTAATATTTATCGAAAGTTGGATGTTCATAATATTGCGGAAGCAATTGAGCGCGGTATCGAGTTGGGAATTATTGAGCGGACCTGAGGTTTTAGAAGAGGTGTGGTTGGTTGCTCATCTAATCTAACCTTCACCCTCACCCCAAGTTCATCTCGATCTGGGCGGTGAGTATTCCCCAACCATGGAAACGTGATGTGCGAGATATGTATCACTCACGAGAAGTTTCCTGGGGGAACAATGAGTAGAAAAAGGGTGGACGAGCACCGTCTGCGTGGCCGGCATGGCTTAAGCGGCGGCTTGTTGCGGCTGCGAAAAGGAACGCATCACACGTTAGCAAGTGCAATTGCTGTTGCAGTAACTTTGTCTTTTGTTCCTGTTGCTGCGCAGGCAAGTAATGTTGTTGAGCCTTCTCCTGCTTCTTCTGAGGCGACGCAGGACCCGGCAACTAAAGCGAATACTGATACGAGTAGTAAATCTGAGAGTGCAGCGCCGGAAACCCCTACACCTACGCCGACTCCAGTTGAGACTAAGGATCCTGAGCCAAAGAAGGCGGAAGCTGATCCTGAGCCTGCTGTTGAAGAGAAGACTGATACTTCTAAGAAAGATTCTTCAGAGCCCGCGTCTGAAGAACCGGCTGCTCCTGAGCCAAAATCTACAGAAAAAAAATCTGATTCGGCAAAGAGTGCAGCTCCTACAGAAACCGAGGAGGAGGAACCAAGCGCTCCTCCTGCTGAAGAAACCACAAACGTGCGGATCGTGAAGACCGTTGATGGTAAAGCGATCAAGCAGGGCTTCGACTTTGAGGCAGTGAAGTTGAGCGGTGGCGAATTCGTCGCGGCGACTAAACATTCCACAGACGGCAAGGGCGAAGCAGGGGTTTTCACTGTTAAAGCTGAAGTTGGGGCTTCGTCAACGTTGACTTTCCAAGAGTCCTTGAATGGGCATGGAAGCCTCGAAAAGGGGGACTATCCTCTTGCCTCAGCACAATGTTACTGGGGTAAGACTTTTGAAGGTCGCGGTGAAGCTCTGTCGACTTCTGTATTGAGCAGTAACAGTTTTTCGCTCGATATCACTGTTTTGGATGACAAAAACAAACAAGATGTTGTGTGTGCTGTTGATAACACGTTCAAATCAAAGACGCCTAAGGACGGAGGAATCGAACCGCGTGGCTTGGGGTTGGGAACTATCCAAATCCAAAAGAGGCTACACACTCTTGAAGACACGTATGAACCGCAAGCAGGCGTTGAATTTACGGCGGTAGCTGCCGCCCCAGAAACGATTCTTACGCCAACATCGGTGACAACTGATGCTAGTGGAAATGCGCCGCTGATTGAGGCAGATCTGTTATTGCTTGAAACTCAAGACACGGTCACGATAACTGAAGTGGTAGGAGCCGGTTACGAGATTGAGAGTGTTGATTGTGAAGGCCAACCTGTTGCTGTCACAAATAATTCGTGGGAAGTTCTGGTTGAAAATGGATCGAGCATAACCTGTCTTGTCACAAATGCTGAATTGGCTCCAACTGCTAACTTGACGTTGACGAAAGTCGTTGACAACGATGCATTCGAAGGGCTTGACGCAAGCGACTTCACTCTTGTTGCAACGCATGAGGGTGTGCCTGTTATTGAGGAAGCACCAAGCGCTGGAAGCACGGGTTCAACAGCGACAGTTGAGGTTCCTGTTGGCGATATTACGTTGAGTGAGGGTACAGACCCTTCATATGTGGCAAGTGATTGGACGTGTACCGGTGCATCTGGTCCGGTAGTCGGCGGTGATGTGATTACGGTCGCTGAAGGTGAAAACGTTGAATGTACGATAACGAACACCTTACTTACAGGAACACTGCAACTAGCAAAGACTGTTGAAACACGGCCAAACGATAATACAACCGCGTCAAGTTTCCGGTTACGTGCTCAGTGGGATGGCTCTGCAGGGTACGCAATTGACGATATTCCTTCACAAAACGTGTCAGGGAACGGCCAGTATGCGACGACAGCAGCAACCACTGTTGGAGTTGGTGCATACCAGCTTTCTGAACTGATGTGGAACGGAAACCCCGTGTTGAGCACGGCGTATCTAGTTTCTGACTGGACGTGTGCGAACGATCAAGGGCCTGTGCCGGTCGTTGACGGTATTGTGCAAGTCGTTGAGGGCGCAAACGTTGTATGTTCCATCACGAACACGGCACGTGAAGCCGAGCAGACGACGAACATTACTATCCAAAAACTGCTTGATGGAGTGCCTGCGCAACAGGGCTTTGAATTTGCAGGCTCTGCTGTGAATGAAAACGATGATTTCTTGCCGATCTCTCCAACATCACACACAACGGATGGAAATGGTCGGGCTGGAAAATTCACCGTAAAAACAGCTGTTGATGAAGTCGTTGTTGCAACATTTAACGAAACGCTGTTTGAGCACCCGAACGCTCCAGACGGCCCACTGGTTATCGACAGCGTCCAATGCTGGTACTCGGGTCCAAACGCAACCGAAAAAATTGAAGAAATCCCAGGTGTTGTAGTCAACGCGGAGCGTACAGGCTTCACTGTAACCATTCCGCAGTACGACGAGAATAACAAACAAGAAGTTCTCTGTGACGTCGACAATGTGCCACCAGCAGGTGAACTGACCTTGGTGAAGAACGTCATCAACGACAACGGTGGCACCGCATTGGCCGAAGACTTTAGGCTGGCGGCGGATGGCCCATCATCCATTAACGAGATGGCATCACAAAACCCTCAAAATGGTGGACTCACCGGAAGCACAACCACAACGGTTGTTGAAGCTGGAGTTTACTCCCTGTCTGAGTCTGGCCCAGATGGCTATACTGCCAGCGAATGGTCATGTGAAGGTGGTACTCAAGACGGTGCCACAGTCACTATCGCCCACGCAGATGTTGTTGTGTGTTCCATTACCAACGACGACGAACAGGGCGACCTGACGCTGGTGAAGAACGTCATCAACGACAACGGTGGCACCGCGTTGGCGGAAGACTTCACGTTGATCGCTGACGGTCCAACACCAATCAGTGAAACCGCATCACAAAACCAGCAGAACGCTGGACTGACTGGAAGCACGACCACAACAGCAGTTGACGCGGGCGCGTACACTCTGTCTGAGTCTGGCCCAGATGGTTACGCAGCTAGTGACTGGTCATGTGATGGTGGAACCCTTGAACAAGGGGTCGTGACCATCGGAAATGCTGAAAGCGTCGTGTGTACGATCACTAACGATGACGAGCAGGGCGAATTGACGCTGGTCAAGAACGTCATCAACGACAACGGTGGTACCGCGTTAGCTGGACAGTTCACGTTGATCGCTGACGGTCCAACACCAATCAGCGAAACCGCAACATACAACGTTGGCAACAACGGGCTTACCGGAAGCACCACACCAACGGCAGTCGATGCAGGTGCGTACACTCTGTCTGAGTCTGGTCCTGACGGTTACGCTGCTAGCGACTGGTCGTGTGAGGGTGGAACCCTTGAACAAGGCGTCGTAACGGTTGCTAACGGTGAAGTTGTTGTCTGTGAAATCACGAACGATGACGAGCAGGGCGAGCTAACTCTGATCAAGAACGTCATCAACGACAACGGTGGTACCGCGTTGGCGGAAGACTTCACACTGATGGCTGACGGTCCAACACCAATTGACGAGGCCGCATCACAAAACCCTCAAAATGGTGGACTCACAGGAAGCACCACACCAATGGCAGTCGATGCCGGTGCATACATCCTCTCTGAAGATGGGCCATTCGGTTACGAACCAAGTGACTGGTCATGTGAAGGTGGAGACCTAGTAGACGGCGTGGTTACTGTCCCTAACGGTGGAACTGTTGTCTGTGAAATCACAAACGATGACATTCCAGCACAACTGCGTCTCGTTAAAACAGTCGTCAACGACCACGGTGGTTCCTCCGTGGCAAGTGACTTCACCCTCGTCGCAGCACCATCAGGCGGTGGAACAGCAGTCATCGACGACGAACCAACGTTTGACGCAATGGGCAGCCCAGCAGATCCAAATGCATTGGTTGCATTCACCCAATGGGCAGACGCTGATGCTGGATCGTATGACCTTTCCGAAAGTGAAGTACCTGGCTACCCTCCAACAGGAGATGGCTGGATCTGCTTCGATGGTGAAGATCCTCTGCAGGTCACACCAACAGAGGCTGGAGCGACAGTAGACCTCACAATCGGTCAGGTTGTTACGTGTGGCATCATCAACGATGACATCAAGTCCAACCTCTTCATTGACAAAGTGAAGACAGGAGACGCAGAACTTATCGGGAACGACAAATTCCGGGTCTCTTATGACGTTACAGTCGCCTCAGACGGTGTAAACCCACGAACCTACACCCTCACAGACGACTTCGGTCTCAGCCCAGATGCAGTAATCGACTCAGTTGAAGTTGTTGGCCCAGAAGGCGTAACACTCAACGACAACTTTGACGGAGTCGGAGACACAACGATCGCAACAGACGTCGTTATCGCAAACATGGCAACCCACGTTTACACGGTGACTTACGAATTTACGATTCCTAAGGAATACCGTTACGACTTCATTCGCGAATGTGAAGGAGAAGGTGGAGCGCCAAACACTGCAACATACACGGCTGATCAAGACAGCGACAGTGCAAGTGACTGCGCAAACATTCCAGAGCCAGTTGTTGTTGACCTTGGCTTGGATAAAGAAGCAGTCATTCCTGGTGGTGGAGATGCAATTGAGGTAGGCGACAGCTTCCTATACAAACTTGCTGTCACCAACCATGGTGAAACAACTGCGTATGAACTGGTTGTCACAGACACTTTGCCGGACTTCATCACAGTTGATACGGACTCTATTGTTCTTCCAGTGGGCTGGACACTCGTCAGTAATGAAGACGGAAAGATTGTCTTTGCTTCCGACGAACAAGGCCTTGCCCCAGAAGGAACCCTAGAGATCAGCTTCATGGTGACATATGACCCACCAGTCGAAGAGGAAGGCGAGTTCATTAACTCGTTCGATCCAGTTGAAAACACGGCATGTGTTGAATCCGGATACGAAGACACGAACGAGGAGAACAACTGCGGAACCACAACAGTAGTTGTTAAGCAGATCGATCCAAATGCGGAAATCGCATGCTACGCAGATGCTCAATACTTGGAGTACTACGTAGAAGCAGAAAACTTCACTCTTGAACCAGGTCAGATTTTGACCATGAAGTGGTTTGCTTTGGAAGGTGCTGAACCATTAGCAACCTACTCGTTCCCAGTTGCAGACGATGGAACGCTCGAAGGAACTGTGCTGTGGCCAGGAACTGAAGTAAATGAAGACGGCATCGCCATCCAATGGCCGGGCATGCGACCAGCAGGCCCAGGGGAAACACCAACATGGCAGAACATGGTGATTGACCCAACGCTGGACTCATACAAGTTCCGTGAACCAATGCGCATCGAATTCACTGTCAACCCAGGTGCAACAGTTGTTGTTGTTTACCCTGAGGTGATAGCTGAGGATTGCTTGGTTGACCGTACCGCTGACTTGATCCTCGAAAAGACAGCAAGTGTCGAAACCGTCAACCCAGGAGTGGACTACACCTATCTGTTGTCTGCTCACAACGACGGGCTTGGCACACTCACGGATGTCACCATCACGGATACTATCCCTGATGATGTGGCCGTCACGGATATCACCTACAACGAACTCGTATTCCCAACCTGGGAAAACTGTGAAATTACAGGTGATTCTGACGGTTACGGTGGAGAGCTCACCTGCTCGCTGAACGGCGTGCTAGGGCCAGAGAGCGCTGCACCAGACATCCTGCTCACAGCGAATGTACGCCCGGGCGCACAAATCGGTGAAGTTGTGAACACCGCAGAAATTTGCGGCACGATGACCGATCAGTATGAAGGTCAAGAAGAATGCGCTGATGATGACGCGACCGTAGCAGTGACATCGACAGGTACGCTGCCTGACGTCATCGAAAATCCCGTAAATCCAGTCGTGGTAACGAAGGCTGTAAGTGGCACACTGGCGCAAACCGGAACAGATCTAGGTCTTGCATATTTGGCAAGCTTCTTGATGCTGGTTGGTTTGATAACGGTGCTTACAGCACGAGGCCGTAGGGGGCACGAGAACTAAGGCAGGGAAGACGCCTCATGTCTAGGGCAGCTTAGTTCTCACGGGGGTCACATGTGTTAAGCATGTGGCCCCCAACTTTTATGATTGTGGCATGATGACTGCAAAAGTTACCCGAATCACGCTACTCAACCGGTAAGTAATGCCGTAAGATAGTGGGTTGGTATGTGCTACTCACATATCGGTAATCCAAATTACAGGAGTTAGCGGAGTATATGGCGAAGAAGGACGGTGTCATCGAGATCGAAGGCAGCGTGGTCGAGGCTCTTCCAAACGCGATGTTTCGCGTTGAGTTGACCAACGGTCACAAGGTGCTTGCGCACATCTCGGGCAAAATGCGTCAACACTACATTCGAATCCTTCCAGAGGACCGTGTGGTCGTTGAGTTGAGCCCGTACGACTTGTCCCGTGGCCGGATCGTCTACCGCTACAAGTAACCACCACTCGATCGCTGTTGAATCGTTTGCGTACATAGATGCGTGCCGATGCAGCAGAGGAGACACGATGAAGGTCAACCCTAGCGTTAAGAAGATCTGCGACAAGTGCAAGGTCATCCGCCGGCACGGTCGCGTTATGGTCATCTGCGATAACCTGCGTCACAAGCAGCGCCAGGGCTGAACCGAAGCATTAGCTTCGTTTTCAGCGGCAACGCGACGTCAGGCTCAAGACGGCCCGCCTGAATAGATCCAGGCATTGATAGACAGCATCACCGCCAACCTCTCAGACTAAGTCTGAGGTTGGCACACCCTCGGCTCGGAGGCCGGGGCTCGGATAACGAGAGGTGATGCATCAGACCTCCGAAAGACACACAGGAGCCATCAGACTAATGGCACGTTTGATTGGAGTGGACCTCCCTCGCGACAAGCGAGTCGAGGTAGCTCTCACCTACATCTACGGCGTTGGCCGTACCCGTTCCAAGCAAGCACTTGAAGCAACGGGCATTTCCGCAGACGTTCGCGTAAAGGACCTTGACGACACCCAGCTCGTCGCCCTTCGTGACTTCCTCGAAGGTAACTTCAAGCTCGAAGGTGACCTTCGCCGTGAGGTTGCTGCCGACATTCGCCGCAAGGTTGAGATCGGCTGCTACGAGGGTCTTCGCCACCGCCGCGGACTTCCAGTTCGTGGTCAGCGCACCAAGACCAACGCACGTACCCGTAAGGGTCCAAAGAAGACAGTGGCCGGTAAGAAGAAGGCTCGCTGATCTAGCAGCAGTAGTTCGATTAGCCCGCACATACTTTATTGCCGCCATAACTGGGCAGGCACAGTATGGGCTTTCGATCAGAAGATCTTAACCCAGGAGAAAAAGAGCACATGCCTCCAAAGACTCGCGGCGCCCAGGGCGCACGCAAGCCTCGCCGTAAAGACAAAAAGAATGTCGCAATCGGTCAGGCTCACATCAAGAGCACATTCAACAACACGATCGTCTCGATCACTGACCCATCCGGTGCAGTGATTTCGTGGGCATCATCCGGTCAAGTTGGCTTCAAGGGTTCACGTAAGTCAACCCCATATGCAGCGCAGCTTGCAGCTGAGTCGGCAGCACGCCGCGCTCAGGAACACGGTATGAAGAAGGTCGACGTCTTCGTTAAGGGTCCAGGCTCCGGCCGCGAGACCGCGATCCGTTCCCTCCAGGCAGCAGGCCTTGAGGTTGGTTCGATCCAGGACGTTACGCCTCAGGCACACAACGGCTGCCGCCAGCCAAAGCGTCGCCGCGTCTGATCCCGTAACACATCGTTCGCCTTTGTCTTCTCGACGAGGTGACCACATCTGGATCATCTGATTCAGTGTGCATCACCTCGTCGAAAAGTCAGTGAACACGTCAGGTTGACGTAGGTGGCAACCGCCACCTGCACAGGTATGCGTCATATAGCGGACGCATTTCGAAAGGAAACCACGAAGTGCTTATTGCACAGCGCCCAGCCCTCTCCGAAGAGGTCATCTCAGATAACCGTTCACGGTTTACCATCGAGCCACTCGAGCCAGGCTTCGGCTACACGCTCGGAAACTCACTACGTCGTACCCTGCTTTCCTCCATCCCTGGAGCAGCAGTTACTTCCATCCGCATCGATGGTGTACTCCACGAGTTCACCACCGTTTCTGGTGTGAAGGAAGACGTTACTGAGATCATCTTGAACATCAAGAACCTCGTGCTTTCGTCTGAAAACGACGAGCCAGTTGTGATGTACCTGCGCAAGCAGGGAGCAGGCGACGTGACCGCTGCGGACATCGTTCCACCAGCAGGTGTAGAGGTACATAACCCAGATCTACACATTGCAACCCTGAACGACAAGGGCAAGCTGGAAATCGAACTTACTGTTGAGCGTGGACGTGGATACGTTTCAGCGCAGCAGAACAAGTCCTTCGAAGCAGAGATCGGCCGCATTCCGGTTGACTCGATCTACTCACCAGTCCTCAAAGTTACCTACAAGGTTGAGGCAACCCGTGTTGAGCAGCGCACCGACTTTGACAAGCTCATCGTCGATGTAGAGACCAAGTCAGCAATCGCACCACGTGATGCTCTTGCATCCGCTGGTAAGACTCTTGTTGAACTCTTCGGTCTTGCTCGTGAACTCAACATTGAGGCAGAAGGCATCGAGATTGGCCCATCACCAACTGACGCTGCACTTGCAGCTGATTTGGCGCTTCCAATCGAGGATCTCCAGCTCACGATCCGTTCGTACAACTGCCTCAAGCGCGAGGGCATTCACCAAGTTGGTGAACTTGTTGCTCGCTCAGAGGCAGACCTGCTCGACATTCGTAACTTCGGTGCTAAGTCCATCAACGAGGTTAAAGAGAAGCTCGCTGAGCTTGGTCTTTCCCTCAAGGACTCACCACTGGACTTCGATCCAACTCAGTCTGCGAACTACTACGCAGACGAAGACGAGCAGTACAACTGACTTCTGGACTGACCGGCTTTGGCCGGTTGGCGTAACTCATTTCAAGGAGCACTACAATGCCTACCCCTACCAAGGGCGCACGGCTCGGTGGAAGCCCGGCTCACGAGCGTTTGATCCTCGCGAACCTTGCGGCAAGCCTTTTCGAGCACGGCCGCATCACCACCACCGAGACCAAGGCTAAGCGTCTTCAGCCACTCGCTGAGCGTCTCATCACCAAAGCTAAGCGCGGAGACATCCACGCTCGTCGTCAGGTTGCAAAGGTTATCCGCAACAAGACGGTTCACGTTCGTGACGCTGAAGGTGACGCAAAGACCATCGTTCACCGTCTCTTCACTGAGATCGCTCCAGCAATGGCTGAGCGTAACGGTGGATACACCCGTATCACCAAGGTCGGAACACGTAAGGGCGACAACGCTCCTATGGCTGTTATCGAGCTTGTTCTTGAGCCTGTTTCACCAAAGCAAGCAGTTGTTAAAGAAGCAACAAAAGCTGCTGAGAAGGCTGTAAAGGCTGAGGCTCCTGTTGAGGAGACCCCAGCTGAGGAGACCAAGGAAGACTGAGCTTAGCCTCAACTTCTAGTTTTCACAGTGGAGGGCCCAACCTGTTCAAGGTTGGGCCCTCCACTGCTTTATGTGCAGTCAATAAACGTCAATAGGTTGAAGTTTGCGCAGTAGGCGCGCATCATGCGAGACAATAGAGGGGTGCTACGAGTAAGAATTGACCTTGCCTATAACGGAACAGACTTTGTTGGTTGGGCAACCCAGCCGGGATTGCGCAGCGTGCAAGGCACTCTAGAAGAAGCCCTACATAAGCTGTTTCGGGAGCCGCTTCGAGTTACCGTTGCTGGCCGCACAGACGCGGGCGTGCATGCGCGGGGGCAAGTCGTACACGTTGATGTTCCCGAAACCCCGTGGGCTCGACTACCGGGGCGTTCTGACCGTGCACCACACGAGGCGCTCGTCGATAAACTTAATGCGCTTATGCCACGCGACGTCGTTGTTTATGCGGCATGTATAGCCCCTGACGGGTTTGATGCGCGTTTTGCTGCGCTGTATCGCACCTACCAGTACCGTATCGCTGACTCGTATGCGTTGCGTGACCCATTAACCGCAGACTGGGTGCTGTGGAGCAAACATCCCCTTGATGTTGACGCGATGTCTCGCGCTGCAACACCTCTAACTGGATTGCGTGACTTTGCCGCGTTTTGTAAACCGCGTCCGGGGGCTACCACAATCAGAGAACTGAAAACCTTCATGTGGGAGCGGGTGACACAAGGCCCAGACGCCGGTTTGGTGCGTGCCACAATCGTCGCTGATGCTTTTTGTCACAACATGGTGCGTGCACTGGTAGGTGCCAGCATTGATGTAGGTGCTGGATTAAAACCCGAAGAGTGGCCAGCGCAGATGTTGGCTTCAAAATCACGGGTAAATTCCAGCGCCGTTGTTGCCCCGCATGGGTTGACATTAGAGAAAGTTGCCTACCCGCCACATGATCAACTTGCTGCGCGTGCGGTAGCGATTCGTGCTCGTCGTATGGACGAAGAGGCGCAAGAGCACATTGGGCCGCTGTCCTCGTCTTAGTACGGTAGGGCAGAAGCGGTAGCGCATGTGATCAAAAACTGGCTTAGATACAGGCGAAAAACGAATATCCTTAGAACATGGCCGTACACAAGATTATTCTCTTCTATGCCTTTGCCCCTGTGGCAGACCCTATTGCTGTAAAACTTTGGCAGCGTGCACTTGGGGAGCAGTGGAACCTAAAGGGTCGCGTTATTGTTTCTCCGCACGGGATTAACGCCACCCTCGGTGGAACTGTTGAAGACTTGAAACGCTACGTGAAATCAACAAAGCAGTATCCGGGCTTCGGCAAAATGGATGTGAAATGGTCTGATGGAACTGGCGAAGACTTCCCACGGCTGTCGGTGAAGGACCGTCCAGAACTTGTTGCGTTTGGTGCGCCAGACGAAATCAAGGTTGACCGCTCTGGTGTCATTGGTGGGGGACCGCACTTAAAGCCGGAAGACGTGAACAAACTTGTTGAAGAACACGGCGACGATGTTGTGTTCTTTGATGGACGAAACGCTTTTGAAGCGCAGATCGGCCGCTTTAACAATGCTGTTATTCCAGACGTGCAAACCACGCACGGATTCATCGAAGACATCGAGTCAGGGAAATATGACTCCCTGAAAGGCAAGAAAATTATTTCGTACTGCACCGGTGGTGTGCGATGCGAGATCCTTTCTGTGCTCATGAAAAACCGTGGTTTTGAAGAGGTGTATCAGATCGAGGGTGGAATTGTTCGTTACGGCGAAAAATTCGGCTCTCAAGGCTTGTGGAAGGGCCCACTTTACGTTTTTGACAAGCGTATGGTGGTGAACTTTGACGACGACACCCAAACTCTCGGCGAATGTTCACGCTGCGCGGCTGCAACCGATCATTTTGCAAACTGTGCTGACCCGGGCTGTAAAGTATTGCGGCTCTACTGTGATGACTGTGCACACTTTGCTGCTGAAGAAGTATGCGAAGACTGCGTAACCCGTTTAGCAGCGGTTTAACCGCACAGTTTTTGCTGCATAATCGTCAGGTCCTGCCTCACAATGTAAAACGTGATGCACTTCAAGTACATCCACGTAGCTTCGTGAGGTACACTGAGATCTGATTGCTGTGTGTCAAGGTGAAAAACTTAGACGGATCGGCTGTAGATCGTGAGTTGAGCAGCGAACGCAACTTGGCAAAAACCAGGGGAGTCGTTCATAGCTCGCGCAACAGATCCTGCCGTGCTTCAACCTCTAAGCCGCCAGAAGGAACATGACGGACAGACCATGATAGGTCTGAAACCAAAACCTTCATTGCACACAACAACAAAGTGCTTCAGTTGTAACTTGGTGCGCCCACTCGCCTAGGTTCGCGTGAAGCTCGCTGACCTTTCTGTATGCCACTAGGCACCAGAGACGAACGAATACGAAACGAAGGCTACGAACGTGCGTACGTACACCCCGAAGCCAGGCGACATCCAACGCGACTGGTACGTCATCGACGCTACCGATGTTATTCTTGGACGCCTCGCAAGCCACGTTGCTCAATTGCTCCGTGGTAAGCACAAGGCCACCTTTGCTCCTCACGTAGACGGTGGCGACTTTGTCATCATCATCAACGCCGACAAGGTTGCACTGAGTGGGAACAAGCTTGAGCAGAAGAAGGCATACCGCCACTCTGGTTACCCAGGTGGTTTGACTGCGGTTCCTTACTCCGAACTTATGGAGAAGAACCCGCAGCGTGCCGTGGAGAAGGCTGTAAAAGGCATGCTCCCTAAGACCAAACTCGGCGCTCAGCAGCTCGGTAAGCTCAAAGTCTACGTAGGCTCTGAGCACCCACACGCTGCACAGCAGCCGAAGCCGTTCGAGATCACCCAGATTGCTCAGTAGTCGTTTTTAACGACCTGAGAATTATTAGGACGCGAGGACACACCAGTGGCCGAGACCACCGTCGAAATTGACGCGCTGGAAGAAGAAATCCCCAGCAACTACACCTCTGAGACAGTAGCCCCAACAGGCCGCGGTCAGAGCATCACTGCACCAGGTCAAGGACTTGGTCGCCGTAAAGAAGCTATCGCTCGAGTACGCCTCGTCCCTGGCACAGGCCAGTGGAAGATCAATGGCCGTCTACTCGACGAGTACTTCCCAAACAAGGTTCACCAGCAGATCGTGAACTCACCATTGAAGCTTGTTGACGTTGAAGGTCGCTTTGACGTTGTTGCACGCATCAACGGTGGCGGACCATCCGGTCAGGCAGGCGCACTCCGTCTCGGAATTGCACGTGCACTGAACGAGATCGACTCCGAAGCTAACCGCCCAGCTTTGAAGAAGGCTGGCTTCCTTACCCGCGACCCACGCGTCGTTGAGCGTAAGAAGGCTGGTCTGAAGAAGGCACGTAAGGCTTCGCAGTTCTCGAAGCGCTGATCTTCAGCCTTTACAACGGCTCCGATGGCAATGCCATCGGAGCCGTTGTCATTTCCGGCAATTAAGCCACCTTGTTAACTTAAGGATTTTTATGTCTCGTCTTTTCGGAACCGATGGTGTTCGTGGTCTTGCAAACCGTGATGTTACCGCTGAACTAGCACTCGACTTAGCTGTTGGTGCGGCACACGTTCTAGCGTTACGCGGCGAATTTTCTGGGCCTCACCCCCGCGCGATTGTAGGACGCGACCCACGAGCCTCGGGAGAATTCCTTTCCGCGGCAGTATGTGCAGGCTTGGCCTCAGCAGGCGTCGACGTCATTGACGTAGGCGTACTGCCAACCCCCGCAGTTGCCTACCTAACCGGTGAAATGAATGCAGACCTTGGGGTCATGCTGTCTGCTTCACACAACCCAATGCAAGACAACGGCATTAAATTCTTTGACCGTCACGGATACAAACTCGAAGACGACGTTGAAGACCAAATTGCAGCACACATGGGCGAAGACTGGGAACGCCCCATCGGCGCGAACGTTGGGCGAATCACCAGCGACCTTGACGCCGTAAACAAGTATGTTGACCACATCGTCGAAACAGTGAACTACTCGCTGTCTGGCCTGCGTGTTGTTGTTGACTGTGCACACGGCGCTGCAAGCCAAGTCGGCCCTGAAGCGCTTCGTCGTGCAGGCGCCGAGGTCATTGTTATTGGTGCAGAACCAGACGGCCTCAACATCAACTACGAATACGGTGCTACAGCTCCTCGTCGTATGGCTGCGGCAACAGTGGGCCACATGGCGCACGCCGGTGTCTCTTTTGACGGTGACGCTGACCGTTGCATTGCTTCAGATGAAGAAGGCAACGTTGTAGACGGCGACAAAATTATGGGAATGCTGGCGTTAGCTCACGCTGAGGCAGGAACCCTCAAAAACAACACTCTCGTCACGACAGTCATGTCCAACCTTGGCTTGAAGTTGGCGATGAATGAACGCAACATCGACACCGTGCAAACCGCGGTGGGTGACCGTTACGTGCTTGAAGAAATGCGTCGTAACGGATTTAGCGTCGGTGGAGAACAATCCGGGCACGTACTGCTTTCGGACTACTCCACTACAGGAGATGGCGTTCTCACAGCATTGCACTTGCTTTCACGTCTTGCTGAAAAGCGAGTGAAAATGAGTGAACTTGCGAGTGACATTCCATCATTGCCGCAAACCATGATCAACGTAAAAGACGTTGATAAGTCACGGGCAACAGCAGATGAAGGACTCGCGGCGGCTGTTCGTCGTGCAGAAGAGCAGCTCGGTGCCACTGGGCGAGTATTACTACGCCCTTCAGGTACAGAACCTGTTGTGCGGGTCATGGTTGAAGCAGCTACGCAGGAACAAGCCGATGAGATTTGCCAAGCATTAGCAGACGACGTGAAGGCTTTCTTAGCGCTATAAGCGCGGCACAAGAAATACCGTAAAACGTTTGTGAAGTAGCGTCATGAACATGTCGAGGGCATGTTCATGACGCTCTTTCATGTGCGAAGATTGCGGGGTGAGTAACACCGAGTTATACGATCATGTGGCAGCCCTCTTACAAGACCACCCCGACGGCATTTTGCCGATAGTGCAGGCAGGGCGCCCAGTGTTACGGCAGCCCGCAGCCCACTACGACGGTCAGCTTGGTGAGTTACTTCCAGAGTTTTTACACGCGCTGCACGTGACCATGATGGACGCACCTGGTGTAGGTGTGGCCGCAACCCAAGTGGGTGTTCCGCTAGCGATTGCAGTCATGTGGGACCCGGGCTCATTAGACGAAGACGACACTCGTGAACGTGTTGCCTTCGACTCACGCGTAGTGATCAACCCGACGTATATGCCAGTGTCAGATGACAAAGTGTCCTTCTATGAGGGCTGCTTGTCCGTGGACGGCTATCAAGCAGTTGTAGCGCGCTACCGTAGCGTTCGCTTACAGGCGCACGACGAGCACGGAAACCCCCTTGACGAAGTGCTCCACGGCTGGCCGGCACGTATCGTGCAACACGAAACAGACCACCTCAACGGTGTCCTTTACATCGATAAAGCTGACATAAGATCTCTGACATCAACCGAAAACTTAGTCGACCTGTGGGCATCATCGTCAGAACCAGTTGATGCCGCACGCGAACTAGGTTTTGCACTAGCGCAACACAGCGCACTGAAAGACTAGAGGCCTCATGTTTGAATGGCTGACCGCAGCAAACGACGCCATGATGACGTATGCCACGTCATTTGAAGGTACTCCATGGCTGTTTGTGTTTCTGTGGCTGTTCATAACACTTGACGGCATTTTGCCAATCTTTCCCAGCGAAAGTTTGGTTATTGGTGTTGTCGCTCTTTCGATGAGTACAGGGCACCCAAATATTTGGATTGTCTTTGCCATCGCGATTGTGGGTGCGTTGGGCGGTGACCTGACGGCATACACTATAGGCCGGTATCTCTCAGTGAAAGATATCCGGTTGTTAAAAGTTCCACGCGTGGCACGCATGATGCAATGGGCTGAACGCATGGTGGCGAGCCGGCCAGCACCCGTCATTATCTCTGCCCGATACATTCCCATCGGACGCGTTGCTGTGAACTTCACTGCCGGGCAAATGCGGTTCCCTCGCCGCGCATTCGTCTTCTACGCAGCTATCGCAGCCGTCACGTGGGCCGGTTATTCCAGCCTGATTGGTATGGGCGCTGGAACCTGGCTCAAAGGGCACCCCATCGTTGCTGTTGTGGCAGGAGTCGTAGGGGGAGTGCTCCTTGGATACATTGTTGACTTTGTGGTGCGGCGCATCCTTCGGGTCGGCGAAAAACGCGGACACGACTTTGGCGAAGGGTTCGAACAGCTCGCTGAAGTTGCCCAGCACAGCAACGAATTACGCCACCGAGAACAGCACGACGACCACAAGCCGCTCGATTAGATTTTTCGTAACCGGACGCGTTCCACCGAATGGTTGAGGCCTTTACGCATCACGAGTGTTGCCCGAGAACGAGTAGGCAAAATGTTTTCGGTGAGGTTGGGCTCGTTAATGTCACCCCAAATGCGTTCCGCCATCGCAATCGCATCCGTATCAGAAAGTTCCGCATACCGTTTAAAGAATGATTCAGGTTTTGCGAATGCGGTTTCACGCAGCGACAAAAACCGGTCAACATACCAGCTTTTAATATGCTCAGTTTTTGCATCAACGTAGATGGAAAAATCAAAAAAATCGGAGACCGTAAGACTGGACGTGCCGCCCGCATGCGGGCGGGCAGGCTGAAGCACATTCAAGCCTTCCACAATAAGCACATCTGGCCTATTTACGCTCTGGTGTGCGCCCGGCACAATGTCGTATGTCAGGTGATCGTAGACGGGAGCGTGCACGGTCGCTCGTCCGGCCTTCACCTTCATCAAAAACCTCGTCAAAGCCCGACGATCATACGACTCAGGGAACCCTTTCCGGTTCATGATTCCGCGTCGTTCCAACTCCGCATTCGGATACAAGAAACCGTCCGTGGTGATGAGATCAACACGCGGCGTATCAGGCCACCGAGCCAGCATTTCGCGAAGAACACGAGCCGTCGTAGACTTTCCAACCGCAACAGACCCCGCAACACCAATAACGTATGGTGTGCCGCCAGACTCTTCACGCAAAAATGTTGAAGTAGCCGTATTCAACTGCTTAGAAGCCCCCACATACAAGTTCAGCAGGCGTGAAAGCGGTCGATAGACGGCATCGACCTCAGCGAGGTCGATAGGGTCACCAAGGCCTGCAAGCCGCTCGACGTCTTCGTCGGTAAGGGGCAGTGGCGTCG
Organism: Timonella sp. A28; assembly: GCF_051200815.1. Lineage (GTDB taxonomy): Bacteria > Actinomycetota > Actinomycetes > Actinomycetales > Cellulomonadaceae > Timonella. The sequence continues at coordinate 2,504,210 of NZ_CP195159.1, forward strand.
ACTCAGAGAGCCGTTGCCACGCAGACCTATCAAGGTCAACGTACGGGGATGCAGGAGCAATTGAATTAGGCATCACACAAAATAATGCCGCAATGTCACCCCCTGACGCGAACTGGCGGCACAAAGCGGACAATTTTAAGGTGTTTCATCCGCTATATGACGCAGATTTTTCTGCCCACCCAGCGAAGCGAACTTACAATTAGTTACAATCATGTGCTGCCTCAAAGCGATTCGGGGCAACACACTAACGCACACGACGACGGCATTGAAGCCGTCACGTGCGCGAACACAACCGGTGTAGCGTATGCGCGTCGGCTTAAAAATACAGCGTAAGTAGGGTGCATAACCCAGGGAGGACTTCGCTACATATGTGCGGAATCGTAGGATATGTTGGACCCCAAAAACCTTCAACAAAACCACTAGACGTGGTACTTGAAGGATTGGGGCGCTTGGAATATCGCGGATACGACTCAGCTGGAGTTGCGCTAGCAGCACCAGAACTCGACTCGATAGCGCAAGCAAAAAAATCAGGAAAACTAGTCAACCTCAAAGAAGAACTAGCAGCTAGACCACTAGCACAAGCAACAGCAGCTATCGGTCACACCCGCTGGGCAACCCACGGCGGACCAAGCGACGTCAACGCTCACCCACACCTAGCACTCGACGGAAAACTCGCTGTCATCCACAACGGAATCATCGAAAACTTTTTCCACATTCGTCGAGAACTAGAAGAACAAGGCGTCACATTCACCTCTGAAACAGACACCGAAGCGGCCGCCCACCTGCTCGGTATCGAATACCAAAAAAGCGGTGACCTCACTGAAGCGATGCGTAACGTCGCCCGTCAACTGCACGGAACGTTCACGCTCCTTGCAGTACACGCCGACCACCCAGACACTGTCGTTGGCGCCCGACACGACTCGCCACTCGTCGTAGGAATAGGAGACGGCGAAAACTTCCTCGGATCCGACGTCGCCGCATTCATCGCCCACACCCGCGAAGCCCTAGAGCTCGGTCAAGACGAAATCGTCACCATCACCCCAGACGCAGTACACGTCATAAACTTTGACGGCGAAACCGTAGAGCCCAAACACTACACAGTCGACTGGGATGCAGCAGCCGCAGAAAAAGGCGGCTACTGGTCGTTCATGGCCAAAGAAATCGACGACCAACCACAAGCCGTCGCCGACACACTACTAGGCCGCACCAACGAAAAAGGCGACCTCGTTCTCGACGACCTACGCATCGACGAATCCGTGCTCCGCACAATCGACAAAATCATCGTCATCGCGTGTGGAACCGCAGCATACGCAGGACACGTCGCAAAATACGCGATCGAACACTGGTGCCGAATCCCAGTAGAAGTGGAACTCGCACACGAATTCCGCTACCGCGACCCCATCGTCACACCACGCACCCTCGTCGTAGCGATTTCACAATCAGGCGAAACCATGGACACACTCATGGCCGTACGCCACGCCCAAGAACAAGGCGCAAAAGTTATCTCCATCGTGAACACGCACGGCTCAACAATCCCACGCGAATCCGACGCAGTCCTCTACACACACGCAGGACCAGAAGTCGCTGTCGCATCAACCAAAGCATTCGTGTCACAAATCGCAGCCGCATACCTACTCGGCCTATATTTTGCACAACTACGCGGCAACAAATTCCGTGACGAAATACAAGCAATCCTCGCTGAACTGCGAGACATGCCAGCAAAAATCACCGAAACCCTCAACCGCAGCGGACGAGTCAAAGAAATCGCACGCTGGATGGCCGACACCTCCTCCGTGCTGTTCCTCGGACGTCACGTGGGATACCCCATCGCGTTAGAAGGCGCACTCAAACTCAAAGAACTCGCCTACATTCACGCCGAAGGATTCGCCGCAGGAGAACTCAAACACGGTCCGATCGCGTTAATCGAACCAGGACAACCAGTGTTCGTTATCGTCCCCTCACCACGCGGACGCGACTCACTGCACTCCAAAGTGATCTCAAACATCCAAGAGATCCGCGCTCGCGGTGCCCGCACCTTAGCGATCGCCGAAGACGGTGACACCCAAGTCGAAGCTTTTGCGGACGAAGTTTTTTGGGTACCACAATGCCCAACGCTTATGTCACCGCTACTCACGATTATTCCGTTGCAGATCTTTGCTGCAGAACTAGCGCACGCTAAAGGCCTTGACGTTGACCAGCCGCGCAACCTCGCAAAGTCAGTCACCGTAGAGTAAAACGCACATAACGCACACCGGATCCTTGAAGGATCTCACAACAACACTCTGGACGTGAGTGTTGTTGTCCCTGCACCTAACCCCTAGTCTTGAACTGGGGGTTAGGCTGCACGGCACACAGACTTGGAGCATCATGATTGTTGGAATTGGCGTCGATGTCGTCGATATCGAGCGTTTCCGTCGAACAATCGAACGCACTCCACGCCTACGCGACAAACTCTTTACCGAACCAGAACGCGACATGCCGATTGAATCCTTAGCGGCACGTTTTGCAGCGAAAGAAGCAATCGCAAAAGCATTAGGCTCCCCAGGAGGCATGCTCTGGCACGACGTCACCATACGACGCGCCACAGGTCAACGCCCCACAATCGAAGCCGAAGGGACCGTAGCCGCTACAGCATCCGATCTCGGCGTACGCGTCTTCCACCTGTCCTTATCGCACGACGGACCCGTCGCTACGGCGATGGTGGTGGCCGAAGGATGAGCCACACAACTCGTAAACTCATCGTCGCAGGCACAGTAGCCGCAACCCTTGCAGCAGGAGCGCTCTACATTGCGCCCAACTATATGAGCAGCACCGAGAACAACACATCAGATGCTGCAGCCCAAGACGAAGAACAATACACAGACGCCATCTCTGAACAAGGCACACCATCCTTCCTCGGCTCCATACAAGAACACGAAATAGACGCTTCACGTTCCGAAACCCGCCAAGACGTCGACAACGCAGACGACGCAACAGTCACCCCAGCCCGAAACAACACCCCACCACTGCCAAGCTGTGAACTACGCGACGACCCCACCGAACACAACGCCCTCAAAGACTGGCAAAACACCCTACTAGACCACCAATACAGGCTGCCGCAAGAATACGCCCCCAAAGATCTAGTGCCTGTCAGCGAAGCAGGACTCCCCGGTGGTGGGTACGTGCGAGCCATCATCATCGACGACTTGAAAAAAATGGCCAGAGCCGCCAAAAAAGCAGACGCAGAAATCGCCGTCGCATCAGCATTTAGAAGTTACACAGACCAACAAATCGCTTTTGGTGACAACCAACGAAAATACGGTCGTGAACACGCCATCGAAGCAAGCGCACGCCCAGGACACTCAGAACACCAACTCGGAACATCCCTCGATGTACGAAGCGCAAACTCACTCCGCGACCCATGGGCCTACAACGACTGGGGAACCACACCAGCCGGAACATGGATGCGCAAAAACTCGTGGAAATACGGTTTCATTCTCAGCTATCCCAAAGGAAAAACTGAACAAACCTGCTACATGTACGAGTCCTGGCACTTCCGCTACGTCGGCAAAGAAGCCGCACAAGAAATCCACGACCGTGGCATAACCCTGCGCGAATACCTATGGGAACAACAAACCCACGACTAGCCACATCCGTAAACAGCCCAATGGCATGATGGATATATGAAGCCCGCATACACTGCCCAAGAAATACGCGCGGCAGAACAGCCACTCCTCGCCGCAGGCGAACCACTCATGGCGAAAGCAGCATTCGCAGCCAGCACCATCATCCGTACACGCATCCAAGCACAATACCGACGTCTCTCAGGCACACGCATCACCGTGCTCGTCGGCCCCGGAAACAACGGCGGCGACGCACTCTTTACCGCCGCTCACCTCGCACGTTTCCCCACACACATCACTGTCATAACAGTTAGCGAAAACGTCCACGCCGAAGGGATTGCAGCATTACGCAACACCCAAGCACGTCTCATAAACCTCAACGAGGACACCTTCGCTGAAGCCGTACAACACTGCACTCAAGCGGACCTACTCATCGACGGAATCCTAGGGATAGGCGCACACGACGCAGCACGCGGAATCGCAGGCGACCTGATCAGCGAACTAAACCGCCACACCCACAAACCATGGACAATCAGCCTCGACATACCAAGCGGCATCGACGCATCCACAGGTGAAGTCTCCAACGAAACCCGCACAATACGAGCCGACGACACCATCACATTCGGTGCCCTAAAAATTGGTCTCTGTGCACCACCAGCACTACATCATGCTGGTCGCATTCACATAGCCGACATCGGCCTAAACCTACCCCAAGCGTATATGCGCGTTATAGAACCTGAAGACTTCACCCCCACCGGAGCCCTAACCTCTCTCGTAAGCGCACCACCCGCACACTCACACAAATACCTGCGAGGAGTAACCGGAATTATTGCCGGCTCAGCAGAATACCCCGGGGCTGGAATCATTGCGACACAAGCCGCAGTAGCAAGCGGCCCAGGCATGGTCCGATACTTGGGAGAAGGCAGCATCGCCCGCATGATCGTTGCCGCAGCACCAGAAATCGTAACCGCACAAGGGCAAGTACAGTCCTACCTCGTAGGATCCGGGCTACCACCCGGCCTCGACCTACGCGACCTCGTATTCACACTCGTCCGCGAACAAGTACCAGTAATCCTCGACGCCGGCGCACTCGCCACACTAGATCCCGAACTATGCACACACCTACGCTCACACCACATACTCACCCCACACGCAGGCGAACTCGCTGAACTCCTCACACGCTGCGGACACCCACGATCCCGAACCGACGTAGAAGCACAATTCATGGAATCCGCAGTGCTCGCACACACCATCACCGGCGCAACGATCGTCGCTAAAAGCGCAGCAACAATAATCGTCGGCAGACACGGCGCATACATGTATTCAGACGGCACCTCACAACTAGCGAGTGCTGGTGCAGGCGACGCGCTCGCAGGGATTTTAGCGACGAGCGTTGCTAAATGGTTTGCACATAAACGTACGAGTATCACAGACACGGATTGGGCTCTTGTCGCTGCTGGCGGAGTGTATATGCACGGGTTTGCTGCTCGTTTAGCCGCAGGGGAATACCAGCCGGGGCAGAATCATGCACCGAGCGGTTATTCAGCACCTATTACTGCGACGCGAGTCATTGAGGAAATCCCGCGAGCCTGCGCTTTGCTCAACAGCGGGCTGCCCTAACACAACGCCACATAAGCACCCACGCGTTGCTGCAGAAAGAGGACGTGTGGGTGCGTCTTAGGGTGTGGGCGCGGGGACGAGGACGGGTTTTCGTTCTTCGATGTTGAGGGGCTCGGTGGTATCTGTGGTGGTTGCTGTGCCGGGGATGGGAATCCACGTGGTGGTGTCGAGGGAATAGGCTCCTGCCCACGTGGTTGTCAGCGTGATGGTGGGTGTACTGATGCGGGTGTAAGTGTGTTCGTAGTCGTTATGAGGGTAGGGCTTGTTGGGGCTGGTGGTGGTAAAAATTGTGCCGTCGCCGTAATCCCACGTGTATGAAACTGGTGTTGCTTTCACGGTAATGTTTCGGCCGAGCACTGTAGCGGGGAGAATCTGCGCGTCGGGTGAGGTGGTCACCCACACCGGAAGATTGATGATGCCTTGACCGTCATGAGGTTGCAGGCTGATTCCGGAACCTTGTAAGGGTAGTTTTTGGAAATCGGCTTGGGTTACTTCAAATACTTCACTAGCTGCCGGGTCAGGTTCAGCGATGCAGTCACCTTCACGAAACTGCGTCCCTACCAGTTCATTCGTGTCAGCGTCATAGGTATGTAACCGGTATGCGGCTGTTACCTGACCCTCCGCACATTGCTCACGTGTTTGAGCCAGCAACACACCACACGTCACACCACCAATCCCACCCGAGTAACACACCTCCTCACGCACCACAACAACAGACGGTTTAGAATCCGACGACGTACCACCAAACGTTCCTTTGTTTTCTTGTTTGTGCTTCTCACTTATTTCTATTACGACTTCGGTTCGACCATCCGTATTGTGCATCCATCTGGCTTTGGACAGATCGTCTGCGGACGTTGTAAGTGGCGACAAAACTGATAAGAGAATACTTACGGTTATTGTTTTCATTTCTCTGGCAACAATCCCAACAACTTCCAGCCATCTTCGTGGTACTCGACCGTAAAAGTTCCAGTACGTGAGTCTGCTGCTTCTGTTTTAACTACTTGATCCTCAGAATCTAGGATTTCGTATTCAGAAACAGCTAACTTTGCTTTGGCGAACCACAGCGAATCAGATAGTTCTGCAGGGGTTTCTTTCAAAATGTATTCAACAGAAAAACCTGAGTATCGAAGGCTTTTTTCTTTCAAGAAAACTAAAGTGTCACGACTGCCTTCACACTCTGGGCAGTCTTTTACGGCGAAGGTGTCGAGGAGGTCAGTTTGTTGGGTGGCCATGATGTAGGTGATCATTTTCCCGAAATAGTCAGCTGCTTCTTGTGCGCCTTGCGCATTATTGTTGGCCATGCCTGCAGTCGGTTTAGGCAGTTCTAATTGTGTTGCAGGTGGACTCGTCGAATCACTTGATTCAGAGGTGGGAGAGGAAGGCATGACTGTGGGTGAACTCAACGCAGATTCCGGTTCGGTACTACATCCCGACAGGCCAAGAGCAACAACACATACAACAACACCACAACACAACACGGAAAAACGTTTATAAAGGGACATCTACACATCCCACCAAACCCCACACACCCCGCCCATAGACACAACTACCCTGTGGAAAACCACAGGGCAGTCATGTGAATAGAACTCAGTGAGTAAAAATTACTCGGTGCTGCTCTTTTCGGGGCTACGCTTGATGAACTTGCTCAACCTAGCAAGCCAAGATTGACGTTTCGCTTGAGGAACAACATCAACGTGCTGCTCATCGGCAGGCGGAGCAGGAGGCGCCGTGACAGCGTCATGTGACGGCTCTTCAGTATGCTCTGGAGCAGGAGGAACAGTCTCAACTGTCGGCGAATCTTCTAGGACAACAGGCTGCTCTGCAGTTACTGCAGATTCTTTAACCGGCTCAGGCGCGACATCAGGCGCGGTAGGAACTTCTTCAGCGACCGGTTCCACTGGCTCGATGGTTTCGACGATGTCGGTTTCTACCACAGGGGTCTCTGAAACGACGGGCTCGTCAGCAGGTTTCTCTGTATCGGCGACAGCAGAGGCTTCTTCCACAACAGGCTCGAGTGTTTCGGAAATTTCAGGAGTTGCAGTAGCTTCAGGTGCTTCTGCAGCATCTTCAACCACGGCAGGGGTTACAGGTTCTTGCTTAGCTTTGCGCGCTTGTGTGCGTTGCTGAGCTTTTTCTTTTTCGTTTATGACCGTTTGTGCTTGTTCGCCGATTTCGGAGTCGTCGATGAATCGGCGCACGTAATCCATTGCTTGTGCGTCGCGTGCCCTGCTGAAACGCTTGAATAGCAGGTGGCGTTCAAAGCCGTAGTGTGAATCTGCAAGGATTTCAGCAAGAGCTTCAAAATCCGATGGCGCGGAACTGTCTGCGAAATAGTTTGCTAACGCTGCCGAAAGAGCAGGAGTGTTATCCGCCGACGCAAGCCACACTTTTTTCAAACGTGGCCAGTACCTTTTAGTTCCTTTGGTGGGGAAGTGGGATGCAACAAATGCGCGTACATCGCCATCAAGCTTTTTGTTTTCGATGGTGGCGAACAGTACGTCTTGAACTTCACGTGGAACTGTCTTCCATGTTTTAAGTTCTGACAGGTCGGTGAGGGGGTGACCTAACTCGGTTATTTCATCACATATTTTACGAATTCGTGCTTTATTCATCGTTAACTATCAACCAATCTTTTAGTACGTGAAGCCTTGCACAGCATGCGCATAAAACTGTGTGCTGCACAGACAAAACCACCTGTTAGGGCGTGCACGCTGAACATTATCTCTACGGCCTTGAGGGTAGTGGTTTCTGGTTAGTTAGTCGATGGGGAATACGGATCTATTTACACTTAAAACGTAGAGGATCTAGGTGGGGAGTGAACGTTGTTTTCCTTCTTTTTGCTTTAAGTGAGTTTGAAAGTTGTGTCACCTAATTCGATTTCGACTCGCAGTTTCCCACCGAGGGCATGGGCGTATTGCTGCAAAGTTTTTACGACCACGTCTTCTACGCGACCGCGTTCAAGTGCAGATATTCGCACTTGACTGACCCCAATTTCTTCCGCAAGGTCGGTTTGTGTTAGGCCAAGTTCTTTGCGGAGTTCTTGGAGTCTATATGCACGAATTTCTTCGAGGGCTTCTTGCTTGTATGCGGCAACAGCCTCGGGGTTGGCGGGTCTCTTCTTTTTGTATTCTGTAAAAGTTCCCATAGTGCTGTGATGCTCCTTTCCATGGTCTAGCGACGTCTGAATGCTGATCGAACCACGGTTTAGCGCGAAGGGCCCCTTGGCGCGAGGCTCCTAAAAGAATCCGTACCAAGGGGTGTGGCTTGCGTATTTAATTGTTGAGGTGCTTGTCGTAGAGATCATCGGCTAATGGAATGTTTTGGCTATACCACTTCTTCCAGTTGCCTGATTTATCTCCTGCGATGAGGAGGATTGCTCGCTTTTCCGGATCGAACGCGAACAAAACCCTGATTGAGCTAGAAGGCGGCCTCAGCTCTTTCATGTTGTGATGTCTGGAAGTCTTGATCCTGTCTGCTATCGGTCGCCCCAATTGAGGTCACAGAAAAATATAGCCTAAGCATTATATAATGCAATTATTATTTTTTTGAGTGTGTGCCGCGAGTAGTGAAGGCAAAAAACTCAGCAAAACAGAGATGAGACAATAGGTTTCGTGACAGCACCACAAGCCAGCCACCATAAGCACACTTCACTGCCGTACTACACGGGTCGCGCCCGAATAAACCTCGACGCGATCACCCACAATGTGGCAACGATTCGCGACAGAGTTCACGTTCGCTCGCCACACACTCACGTGATGGCAGTTGTAAAAAGTAACGCGTACGGGCACGGACTGATTGAGTCTGCGCGTGCTGCTGTTGCCGGTGGTGCCACATGGTTGGGTACCGCGCAAGCAAGTGAAGCCCTTGAACTGCGGCAAGCAGGAATCACCGAACGCATCCTTACCTGGTTGAACACGCCACATAGTGACTTCGATCCGCTACTTGAACACGATATTGATGTGTCTGTTGCCAACCCGCACGCCGTGCACGCAGTTATCGCAGCAGCCCAACGTGTTTCTCGACGAGCGCGCGTTCACCTCAAAGTAGATACAGGCATGGGGCGTAACGGTTACACCGTTGAGCACATGAACGAGATCGTCCAACCGCTCATAGCAGCCGACCATGCAGGCCACATATCGTGGGTTGGTATATGGTCCCATCTTGCCTGCGCAGATGAGCCCGGACATGAAGTAAACCAGCAGCAGGTTGCGGCTTTTGATGCGGCGATCGCCTATGCACAGGCCGCTGGCGCTCGTTTTGAAGTGCGTCATCTTGCAAACTCGGCGGCAGCACTCACGAACCCGCACGCCTACTATGATCTTGTGCGTGTAGGTTTAGCGATGTATGGGCTGTCGCCTGCACCAGAGGTTGGCGACAGCGCCTATTTTGGGTTGCGTCCAGCAATGACTTTAGAAGCAGACATTGCCACCCTTAAAGAGCTACCCGCAGGTCATGGCGTGTCATATTCACACCAGTACACGACACCTACATCAACGGTCCTCGCAGTTGTGCCCTTAGGGTACGGCGATGGAATACCTCGACACGTGTCTGGTACTCGCGCGACAGGTGGTTTAGGTGCTCCGATCACAATCGCAGGGCAGCGATACCGCATTAGCGGACGGGTGTGCATGGACCAATTCATGGTTGATCTCGGACCTGAAACCGCCGCCCATGCTGGCGACACCGCAGTCCTCTTTGGTGACTCTGCACGCGGTGAGCCTAGCGCAGACGAGTGGGCTGAAATCGCTGGAACAATTAGTTACGAAATAGTCACTCGACTAAGCGAACGAGTGCCGCGCATCTACACGCACACAGACGCCACAACCTCATGATAAGGAAAGTGTCTGCAGGCGAGGCCTGAAGGTAGGATAATGGGTTGCGTGACTACTGCACGTACTCTTACAACCACACTCGTTGACGCAGACGCCACGCGCGCTTTCGGCGAATCGCTTGCCGCGTTGCTGCAAGCCGGTGATCTGATCATGTTGACCGGAGATTTAGGCGCCGGAAAAACAACTCTCACTCAAGGCATAGGTGTCGGGTTAGGTATCCGAGGGCAAGTTGCCTCACCAACCTTCATCATTGCCCGCGAGCATCCTTCTTTAACTGACGGCCCAGCACTCGTTCACGTAGACGCTTACCGGCTCGGGTCCCTTGAAGAAGTGGACGCACTTGACCTTGACTCCTCGCTCGAAGAGGCAGTAACAGTTGTCGAATGGGGTGTGGGGCTTGTTGAAGGGATATCAGGCGACCGCATCGAAATCGTCTTAGAGCGACCGCATGGTGGGGTCCCAGTTGATGTCCTCGACGTTGAAGGTGCAGAAATTGGAGAACGCACCGCCACCATCACGTTGCACGGGCAACGCTGGGAAGGCGTAACACTTCCAGGCACCCATGAACTTCCACCTGTTCCAAGCGCTGCACCTGACAGTGCCCCAACGACAAGATAAGTAGGCAGAGACGTGACTGTTCTTTCCGTTGATACATCAGCCGCAGTGTCGGCCTCGCTGCTCGACGACCAAGGCAACGAACTCGCAACACAAACAGTGCGAGAACAGCGCCGCCACGCAGAGCAACTCGCCCCGCTCATCGAGCAACTCATGCGTGAAACTGGCACGTCATCAACTGACATTACGACCGTCGTTGGTGGAACCGGGCCCGCGCCTTTTACTGGATTGCGCGTCGGTCTTGTCACTGCCCGCACTTTTGCTTTCGGTGTAGGAAAAGAAGCATTAGGGGTGTCTTCCCTCGATGCTCTTGCCGCACAAGCAGCAGCCGAACACGAATTACAGGCAGGAGACAAAGTGCTCGTTGTCGCTGATGCTCGTCGCCGCGAAGTGTATTACGCCTTATACGAGGTAGGTGCAGCCACTGCATACGGCGCGATCGCAGTACAAGCACTCGAAGGGCCAGAAGTCAGCTCTGCAACAGAACTCGTCGAACGAGGCCTTGCAGAGCACGCAATCGTTGTTGGAGAAGGAGCGGCCCTCTACCGCGACGCCTTTACCGGATACGACGTACGCGAATCGCCAGCAATCCCATCAGCAACAGTGCTCGCACAGCTTGCGCTTGCCCGCCAAGCAGACGGGCAAGAGCTTCCCACCACGCCGCTCTATCTGCGCCGCCCCGACGCGCAAGTACCTGCCGCACGTAAGCGGGCACTGCCATGACACATCCGGCACATGCACGCCCACGCATCGACATTCGTGCGATGCGAGCGCAGGACCTTGACCGAATTACCGCGCTTGAGCTTGAACTGTTTGGTTCAGGGGCGTGGACGTATGGCATGCTTGCCGACGAGTTGGGTGCGTCGGGCCGTTGGTATATCGTCGCGGAATATGATCCGCAGTTGGCGGCGGGTGACGAACGAGTAGTCGGGTATGCGGGCTTGTGGTTTGACGGTGACGTTGCGCAAGTGATGACTATTGGTGTGGCTCGTGATGCGCAACATTTGGGGATTGGTTCGCAGTTGATGAATGCGCTCATTGAGCGTTCGCTGTGGCTGCGTGCGCAAGCGTTGCTGCTTGAAGTTGCAACAAATAATGATGCAGCGTTGAACATGTACGCCAAGTATGGGTTTGAGCAGATTGCGGTGCGTAAACGCTACTATCAGCCAGAAAACTTGGATGCGTTTGTGATGCGTAAGCAACTCGTTGGCGCGGATGATGTGCGTGATGAGGATGTGTCGGCGGACCCTATTTTTGGTATGGGGTCGCCTCATGTTGGGCATAGTGTTGACGCGAATAGTCACAGTGGCACGGACCCGAAAGGTCAGGCGGGGGCTGTGCTGTTGGATGACGATATCGCTGATGTTGTCCCGCATGATGTTGCTTCGGCGCGTGAAGCAGTGTTTATTTCAGCGCAGGATGTGCACACGTTGTTGAGGCATGGTCCGCAACGTAATGTGCGTGTCCTTGACGTGCGTTGGCAGTTGGGGCGTACAGATGGGCTGGAACAGTATCGTGCCGCCCACATTCCAACCGCCGCTTTTGCAGACTTGGATACACAATTAGCTGCGCCTCCAACACCGCAGGATGGGCGACATCCGTTACCTGCTCTTGCTGACTTGCAGGCCGCAGCGCAGTCGTGGGGTGTGGAACGCCATTCAACGGTTGTCGTCTATGACGCTGTGGGTGGTATGTCTGCTGCACGCTTGTGGTGGCTGCTGAAGTGGGCGGGGTGTGACAATGTGAAAATCCTTGATGGTGGGCTACCTGCTTGGCAGAGTGCAGGTTATCCGACCCGTTCGGGGGTGGAAGACTATCCAGCAAGTGCTGTCACTTTAGAGTCGGGTCATATGCCTACGTTGAAGGCCGACGATGTACTGGATTTCATGGCAGAAGGCATCCTTATTGATGCTCGTGCTACTGAACGCTACCGCGGTGATGTTGAACCAGTAGACCCGCGTGCTGGACACATTCCAGGGGCAGTCAACGTCCCTACCGCGGCTTTGCTTGACGATCAGCAGAAGGTTTTACCAACACATAAACTCATCGAAATTTTCCATGACTGTGGAGTAATTTCAGACCAGTTCGACACTGAAGGATCCGACGTGCTGCCCGTGGTGGAACATGACGTTGCAGTGTATTGCGGTTCTGGTGTGACAGCGAGCCACGAAATTGCGGTGTTGGCATCCTTAGGAGTAGATGCTGCCCTGTATGCAGGCTCTTGGTCACAATGGTCAAACAATTCGTCCCGCCCGGTACACACCGGTGCATGAGCGTTAAAGGAGAAACCCGTAAGGGTGAACAACACGATGTCTGAGCCACTTATTCTTGGAATCGAAAGCTCGTGCGACGAAACAGGTATCGCACTTGTGAGAGGCAACGAACTACTGTTTGATGCAGTCGCATCGTCAATGGATGAGCATGCCCGGTTTGGGGGCATCATCCCTGAAGTAGCGTCACGCGCGCACCTTGAAGCGATGGTGCCAACGCTACGACGAGCACTCAACGAAGCGCAGGTTGACTTATCTGATGTTGACGCAGTCGCAGTTACTGCTGGGCCTGGCCTTGTCGGCCCGCTCACCATCGGCGCATCAGCAGCTAAAGCGCTCGCGTTAGCAATCAACAAGCCACTGTATGGGGTGAACCATGTGGTGGGTCACGCAGCCGTGGACAAGCTCGTACACGGAGATTTCCCAGACCGGTTCATGTCTCTTGTCGTGTCAGGTGGGCACTCGTCTCTTCTGCTTGTTGACAACATTGCAACGGATGTCACCGAATTGGGGTCAACACTTGATGACGCTGCCGGTGAAGCATTCGACAAAGTTGGGCGACTCCTCGGCTTGCCATACCCGGGTGGTCCACACATTGACCGGTTGGCACGAGAAGGAAACCCGAATGCGATCAAGTTCCCTCGGGCGTTAACGTCTAAAAAAGATCAAGCTAAACACCTCTACGACTTTTCATTCTCAGGGTTAAAAACTGCTGTTGCACGGTGGGTTGAGTCTCGCCAAGACGCAGGAGAAGAAATCCCATTGAATGATGTTGCTGCTTCTTTTGCGGACGCAGTCGCAGATGTTCTCACCGCAAAAACCATTACCGCGTGCGAACTGCATGGAGTGGACACGCTCGTGGTGGGTGGAGGATTCTCAGCTAACTCGCAACTGCGTGACATGGCAACTGCGCGCTGCGCAGAAGCCGGAATTGAATTGCGAATCCCACCGATTCGCTACTGTACAGACAATGGCGCAATGATCGCTGCTTTGGGTTCGTCACTGGTTGCGGCCGGCGTGGCACCATCGCAGTTAGACATCCCAGTTGATTCGTCTATGCCGTTAACTATCACTCACGTGTAACCGTCTCAACACATAAAGGCGTGTTGTGCAGTCACTGCACAACACGCCTTTACTTATGCGCACACCTTTATCCTTGGCGTGCTTTTAACCGAGGGTTCTTCTTGTTGATGACGAACGTTCGTCCTCGTCGTCGCACAATTTGCGAACCCGGTTGATTCTTTAACGAACGAAGTGAATTGCGTACCTTCACGATTCTCCTTTCACATAACTAGTACGTTTCTTCCCACATGCTGCCGAGCCACGGCTCAAGCCCATCTGACTCAGTGCCCCAACGTGCACTTAACGTCACTTCTTCCACATCTGACAGCAGCGAATCCTCGAAAGCTTGGCGAAGCTCTTCTTTCCCCGCACCTGTTCCCGTGACACAAATACGCGTAAACGGTCGCTTGTTTTTCCACGTACCCCACGTACCGATAGACAATTGACCGCCAGCCCCATCCCACATGCAGGCGGCATCGGGACGGCTAGGAACCCAAAAACATCCGCGTGCACGAAAATCGTGGGTGCCTAACCGTTCAATATTGTTCAGTAGCCGCTCAGGGTGAAACGGCTTATCAGAACAGAAATCAAGAACCCAACTTTCGCCACCAACCAGCGCATCATGTCGGGCCTTACGCACATGCGCTATCCACGCTTCAGAGGCTTTATGGTCGTGCGCCGCTTCAACGAGTTGCTGCGCTTGAAGGTTTTCTAAACCGCGCACAATAGGGACCTCAGGGCGGGGGAGCGCTCGCAGAAAATCCCACGTGGTGGTGTCTTCTGTGGCTTCCGCATTTTCCGCAAGAGCAATGAGATCTGCGTGTTCGACGAGGCCGCAAAGGACTTCTGCGACGCCGCGTTCGTCTTCGTGTGAGCAGTGAATGTCACGGTCTTGCAGGGTGTCTGAACCGCGTAGGTCTGTCGTGAGTGTTGCGTTATCGACTGCAACGACAACGGAAGAAATGTTGAGTTCGAGGGATGAATCCCAGTGCGCTACGCGGCAAATTTGTTGTGCGTCTGCGCTCACTGGCAGGTGGGTGATGATGCTTTCCCATGTGTTGGTGTGGGTGAGACGAGTGAGGGTGGGGATGATGTCTTCGCGGATTGCGCAGGGAATACAGGCGTGTTCGAGGTCGAGGTACACGTTTTCGAGGATGCCGCTGTTGTCGCTGACTATCCGGATGAGGCGGGAAGAGTGCACGTCAATTTCGTGGCGGACGACAACCGTGTTCGGGCAGTCCCATTGCAGGACTGCGGTTGTTGCTTTCATGGTTGCGTCGTTGATGCCGGTGACGAGCACGATGGGGATGCTGTGGGCGGAAGTTGACGGGTTCATGCTGTGGGTTATTTCTGTTCTTGTTGGGTGGTGTCCTTGGGTGTGGTGCGCTTTCCGTAGCGTTGGTTGAATCGCTCTACGCGGCCCTTTTCGTCGATGATTCGGTTGGTTCCGGTCCAAAATGGGTGGCTTGCACTGGAAATTTCGACGTCGACGACGGGGTAGGTTTTTCCGTCAAGGACGATGGTTTTGTTGCTGGTCAAGGTTGATCGGGTGAGGAACGTGTGTCCTGCTGTGATGTCACGGAAAACCATTTCTTGGTACGGGGGATGAATGTTTTTCTTCATGATTTCCTCTGCTAGGCTAATGATAATGGTTCTCATTATATACGAGAGGTGGATATGTCACGCACATGTCAGGTAACCGGAGCCACACCCGGCTTCGGAAACTCAATTTCGCACTCACACAAGCGAAACCGCAGACGCTTCAACATCAACATCCAAAAAAAGCGGTACTGGGTACCCAGCCTCAACCGGCACGTCACCCTGACCGTAAGTGCGCGAGGAATCAAAACAATTGATGCCCGAGGCATCGACGTGGTTATCGCAGACATGATCGCTCGAGGACAAAAAATCACATGAGTAAACGAACCGATCTTCGACCAGTAATCACGATTCGTTCCACCGCAGGAACCGGTCACTCATACGTGACCAAAAAGAACAGACGCAACACACCAGAACGACTCGTCATAAAGAAATATGACCCAATCGTTCGCCGTCACGTGGAATACAAGGAGTCGCGATAATGGCAAAAACCTCAAAAATTGCAGCGCAACAACGCAGAGAAAAACTCGTCGAAAAATATGCTGAGCAACGCCAAGCCCTGAAAGAAACCATAAGGACAGCCAGCAGCTTCGAAGAAAAGCAAGCAGCAGTACGAAAACTAGCAGAGCTGCCCCGCGACTCTAGCCGAACACGACTACGCAACCGCGACAGCATCGACGGACGTCCACGCGCTTACATAAGAAAAGTAGGGCTTTCGCGCATTAACTTTCGCGCACAAGCACTACGCGGAGAACTGCCCGGATTCACAAAATCGAGCTGGTAACTCGACAAGAACAGTGTGCTCGGGCCATACGAAAGAAGCCAACCGTCTGGCATCACGGTTGGCTTCTTTCATGCGTCATATGTGGGGACTAAATCAACCCGGGTTGTTTTTCTTGTGTGTGAGCCAACCGGAAGTAGTGGACCGTGAGAACCCATAAAAGAGCAGGTGCAGCAAGCGCTATAACAGCCACTAGGGCAACATTGTCACCGATCTTAGGAAACACGCTGGGAAGAATAGCAGCAAGAGCAACTAGCGACATCGCACCAGCCAGATGCAACCCGTATCGTGCTTGATCTTCCTCAACTGCCGATGGCTTAGATGCGGTAGTTGATGTTTTGGACGCGGCTAGCAGCGGCCTGAAAAATGCAGTGTTTTGAAAAAACACTATGGAAAGCAGCGGTATTGCTGCAACGACGACAACGTTCGTGGGCATCGTAAAACTCAACCACACAAAAACCGTGGAATAGAGCGCAAAAACAGCAGTGGTAATCCACAACGTCTTGGGCTTTACAATCCGTATTTCAGGCTCGCTATCTGACATATTCACCATTTCCTTGAAGGCTCTTGTGAGCAAAACAACACTTGGTTATAGGAAACAATAGAGCGCAATAGTGCGTATGTCCAGATCAGCGTGTTTGTTGAAACTATAAAGGTTTTCCGGCGCGAAGTTCCTTCACGAGATGCGCAACCACTGCGCCAAGATCCCCACCGTTTCGCCGAGCAACAGCACGTTGTCGCTGGTAACTAGCCCCCTTACGCATGATGGTGCGAATATCATTCAACTCTTTTTCGCAGCCCAAACGCGCAGCCGTCGGCTCCAACAAAGTTAAGAGACGGTTCAAATCTTCAGTAACAAGGTCCTCATTGCCATGCTCATCAAGAATCAAAATGGCATCCATGCCATATCGAGCAGAACGCCATTTGTTTTCTTGAACAAACCACGGCTGCATCACCGGCAACGGTTTCCCCTGGTCAAGTAACGTCGAAAAATACTCCACAAGACACTGCGTCAAGGCCGCCAAAGCGAGCACCTCAGTAAGGTTAGATGCCCCGTCAGCGATACGCGCCTCAATCGTCCCAAAATGAGGAGCAGGGCGAACATCCCAGCGGACCTCATTGAACTCGTCAATAACCCCAACCTTCAGCATGTCCGAAACATAGCGTTCGAGGTCTTCCCACTGCGCAAACTGAAACGGCAAACCGGCAGTAGGTAGTTGCTGGAACATGAGCGCACGATTCGACGCATAAGCAGTGTCGTTGCCACCCCAAAACGGCGACGAAGCAGAAAGCGACTGCACATGCCCAAGATACGTGAGTAAAGCAGACGTAATAGGTAAAACCTTATTGCGGTCCTCAATCCCAACATGCACGTGAATGCCATAGATGAGCATTTGTCGACCCCACCATTGCGTGCGATCAATCAATGTTGCATAGCGTTCTTTATCAGTGACTTTCTGGTGACTCCACCGTGCAAAAGGGTGGGTGCCTGCACACATGAGTTCCACCCGAAGCGGATCAGCAAGCGTCTGCAGAAGCTCAATGGAACGAGAAAGGTCTTGCCCGGCCTCTTCCACTGTGGTGCACACATTCGTTACTATCTCAACAGTGTTGAGGAGTAACTCTTGGCGGATATGCGGGTGCTGTGTGCCATCAGGGGACACTTCGTCAAGGAGGGTTTGTGCGACCTGCCGTAGGTCACCCGAATCCTTATCGACGAGCGCCAGTTCCCACTCAATGCCTAAAGTTGAGCGCTCCGAGTGAGCAAAAGGAAGAGAGAAACTCATGAGACTCCTTTAGACAGGCTCAACAATGAGTGCCATTTTTTTATCATTAACGCGCGTGAGAATAATGGTGGCTTCGTTGTCACCTTTAAGGGAAAGCTGCGGACGCAACTGCTCAGGAGTCACGCCAATCCCTCGCTTCTTAATAGTCACGCGACCAACTTTACGTTCCCGTAAGTAACTACGCAGTGCTTTGACGTTGTAAGGCAGCGTGTCGAGAAGACGATAAGCGTGCGTGAGCCCATGACCCTCTTGCGCTGAAACCTGTTGTAAGTCTGAAGAGAAATACGCAATGGTGGGATCAAGCAGAAGCCCGTGCGCTTCATGCGCTAGGTGAGAAACAAGCCCCGCACGTATAATCGCGCCATCTGGCTCGTGAATATAAGTGAGCAGGTCAGAGGCTGTTCTAGCATGGTCGCAATGCTCCTGACGGCCTTCAGCCGTATACGTTGTGGCTTGCTGCCCTTGAGCTGTTGTTGTTAAGACCAGTGCGCTGCGGCCATGAAAGTGAGCGACGGAACCAAACCACAAGCCAGCCTCAACAACATCACCATCTAAAGACACCCACTGGGTCTCACACTCAGCAGGAAGCGCATCGTGAGGTATGCCAGGGCCAACTTTGATACCAACAGCCGACACTTGTGACCTCAAATTCCACACGTCATCAAGTGCAGGAAGGTAACTTTGGGGATCAAAAATTCGTTTTCCAGCGCCATCACGTCGGGCCGGATCAGCGTACACGCCATCAATATTCTCGCCAACAAAATCTGTTGTGAGCCCATCGCGGTTTACCACCTGCGCGTTAGGGAAAGGCGCAAGGTTTTCTGCGGCAATAGCAGCAGTGAGCGGATCAATCTCGCTAGCAACAACGTTCAAGCCAAGAGCGGCAAAAGCCATAGAGTCGGCGCCAATGCCAGAAGTTAAATCTGCAAGAGTGGTAACACCAGCACCAAGGAAACGACGAGCATGATGCGCCGCAACAGGCAGCCTTGTTGCCTGTTCTAAACCTGCTTGAGTGAAAAACATGCGCTCAGCGAAAGGCCCAAGTTTCGCTTCGGCTTGAGTGCGTAAACGATTTTGGGTGAGCGCCGCAGCAACGAGTTCGGCAGCGAACCCTTGCTTACGTAGAGCGCGAGACAACGCAAGTGAATCTTTAGTGTTGAGGTTTGCTATTGCTTCCATGAGGGTTTGACCCTGTGGGCTGGCAAGCTGACTCAAAAGCGCGGTATCCATCAGATTATTTTGTCATGACCACCGCAGATTCTGGTCTGTGTGAGGTGTGAAGTGCAGAAACGTGCATCTCACATCCTTTACACGTAGCGTGTCGCAGTGTGACCGGAAGAAGTTTATTTTTCATTGTTAAACTTCAGTATGAAAAATTCAGAGGTGCTCATATGAATGAATCTCTACGTTATACGGTAGAGCCTCCTAAAGATTTTGGACAATTGCTCACCATATATGAATCCTTAGGATGGAATTCACTACAGTTAACAACCGTTGACTTGGAGAGAATGTGTAAACAAAGCTGGTATGCACTTTACGTATATGACGAAAAACAATTAGTGGGCATGGGGCGTGTTATCTCAGATGGCGTAATCACTGGAATCATATGCGGATTATGTGTTCTACCAAGCCAACAGTCCCAAGGGGTCGGCAAAGAACTAATGAATCGAATGATTCAACATTGTGAGAATAATAGAGTAATTCCACAACTTATGTGCGTAGAAAATATGGAACCTTATTATAAAAATTTCGGGTTTGAAAAATTCTCCACGGGAATGACGAAATCGATAAATCGATAAAACCGATTTCCTGTTTTATTAACGATCAAGTGATAAATGAAATCAATAAAGTTTCTATTATTAAGTTATGGTTAAAGTCTTTGTTTGTGTAAGCCTAAGGCGGCAGGAATCTCAGGCGCCATACCTGGTCTAATGAATGTATTTAATTCATGCAGGCAGAGAGTAGTATCCCCAAGATCTAGCACTCGTCTTGACCGAGTGCTAACTCGGATCTACATTAGAACGTGGAGTAACTAGACGTGTTCTTGGCACCGCGACGACAAGATGCACAGTTCTGGTTGCGCTTGCTGAACTCACTACAACGTTTGCGAAAGGGTGGTCCGCGTGTCGGTTTCCATCAAGCCGCTTGAAGACCGCATCGTCGTTAAGACGATCGAGGCTGAAATTACAACTCCTTCTGGTCTGGTTTTGCCAGACACAGCAAAAGAGAAGCCACAGGAAGGTGAAGTCTTGGCAGTTGGTCCAGGACGCGTTGACGACAACGGAAACCGCGTGCCGGTTGACGTTGCTGTTGGCGACAAGGTCATCTACTCCAAGTACGGTGGCACCGAAGTGAAGTACAACGGCGAAGAATACTTGATTCTTTCTGCTCGTGATGTACTCGCGATTGTTGGCTAAATCTAGTTAGCATTTAAAAAAGGGGTGGAACCGCAACCTTGCGGTTCCACCCCTTTTTTGTGCGATGGGTGTTGAAGCATGAATTAGGCGGTGCGGAAACGTCCGCGGGTAAGCTTGGCGGTCGCGTTCGGCGAGGATGGCGTTGCGTTCGTCTTCGCTCAGGCCGCCCCACACTCCGTATGGTTCGCGTACGCGCAGTGATTGTTCGCGGCATTGCATGAGTACAGGGCAGCTGGCGCAGATTGCTTTGGCGCGTTCTGCTCGACGGCGGCGGGTTGAGCCTCGCTCGCCTTCAGGGTGGAAGAACAAGGTGTCGTCAGCATCGCGGCAAGAACCTTGATATTGCCATTCCCAAAGTTCAATGACGGGACCTGGGAGACGTGAAACATCAGTCATGGTGCAACACCCTTCAAAAGTTTGTGCGGGTTTGTGGTGTGCGGGGTGTTCTGCGATGAGCACCTCACGAATAGCACTGTTGTGTGACCTGCTTGACCAACAGATCGCGTCAACACCTCGAACCTATATCGAGTCAACAATTATTCAAAAGTCCTTCAAAGGGTGAAAAACAAAGTCGCTCACGGGCTGATTTCTGCGCAAAACTTCCACTTTTGGTGAGTGCTCGGCTAAATGTTGCGGCTTTTCTCCCGATGTAACAGGAACAAGAGCGATCGTAATGGTGAGTTCTACCCATGCGTTGCGGTCGCGTGAACAGCAATGAATAACTCTTGAAGCGTTTTGTTATAGTGAGGTCACCCTACATACAAGGTGCAGCAAGCGAAGGGATTCGGCATGATGTCCTATACGGGTACACACACAAACAACCCAGCCGCGCCACCCCGCAACAGCGAGTTGGAAACCGTACACAACACATCCCAGCAGGACATGTCAGAAAACACCGGAACACCTTCACCACTTTTCGACGAGCCAACATACTCAGTTGCAACTGCCGCCGCACGCGTGGGAGTCGCACCCGCGACCCTGCGCACATGGGCGCGCCGCCACCAGCTTGGCCCAACAGACCACGCCAGCGGAAAACACCGTCGATACACCAACGACGACCTCATCAAACTCATGGTGATGCGCACAGCCATGCTCGCCGGAGCAACAAGTTCAGAAGCCGCACACCAAGCGCACACCGCCCACAACAGGGACGTGACGTTTGAGCAGGCTGAACGTGAACTGCGTGAAACTAAGGCAGCCACGGCCGACAAAAATTCGCCCCACACCGCGGACAGTCGCACGCGGCACACCGCTACGGAAAGCAGCGAAGAAGACACAGTTCCGGCAGAAAAACGTACGCTCAACGCTCCAACACGAGTGCACGTTGGCCGCGCCGGACACCTCACTATCGCACCGCTCGAATCCGAATACATTGACCCTACAGACTATGCGCACAGATGCACAGAACTCGTCGCATCAGCGCTGCGAAGCGAACACACCACCTGCCAAGAACTGCTAGAAATCACCCCCGAAGAAGACATCGTCGAATGGTGGGAAAAACTCGTACAGCCTGCACTTGATCGCCTCGCTGGTCACACAGTGTTAGCCCAGCCAGGACAAAACCCTCGCACGCTCATCTGCTATCTCGCGCAAACGGCAATCTCGCAGTTCATGCAAACAGTGCGGCCACAGAACGGGCAGATGCGTCGACCGCACCCATCCCAGCTCAAAAACATTGCACTAGTCTTTGCGCCACCAGTCGAAGACCTTTCTTTACCGGCGCACGTTCTAGCCGCCGCACTCGCAGCGCAAGACTGCACCGCGCACGTCATCCTCGGGCCAGAAAACGAGCGCAGAGTAACCGAACTTGTGCGCATGGTTCGCCCCACAGCAGCCGTATTTGTGACCACGCACGCCGGGCCCGACACAGCCGTTATCAACGCGGTAAATAGTCTCTTCCCAGAACTGCCAATACTTGTGGGGATAGGACGCGAAGGCGGAGACCTTGGCGACCTCATGAGCCAAGAAAAAATCAGCGGAATCAGATCGTTTAAAGCACTCTTTCACGAAGTCCACGCGACAGTGTGCTCACAAAAAAACGAACTGAACTACTGGCCAGAAGATACCGGAGTAATATCTTTAAACCAGCCATAAAACGCGAACCGTATACCCCTCCATAAAGGTGCAGGAAGGGTATACGGCCACGTAGTAATGGTGGTTCTTGTCTCATTGAACGCTTGACAAGACTTTACTCACCAGTTTCGGCGTAATATTTGTTCATGAACGACTCGCTTTCCACCCAGCCGAATGACCCCTTCGGATTCCTTGGACTCACATACGACGATGTCCTTCTGCTCCCAAACGAAACAGACGTCATCCCGAGCGAAGTTGATACAACAACGCGTTTAACCAAAGACATCAACATCCGTGTCCCGCTCATCTCAGCAGCAATGGACACCGTCACCGAATCGCGCATGGCTATCGCTATGGCGCGTCAGGGTGGAATCGGAATCATCCACCGAAACCTTTCCATCGAAGACCAAGCCAAACACGTTGACACCGTGAAACGTTCCGAATCAGGAATGATCACAGACCCAGTAACAGTAGGCCCACACGCCAGCATTGAAGAACTCGATCGCCTGTGCGGCCAGTACCGAGTCTCAGGCCTGCCCGTCGTCGACGAAACCAACAAACTCCTCGGCATCATCACAAACCGTGACCTACGTTTTGTGCGCCCAGAAGCTTTCGCAACAACCAAAGTCCACGAAGTCATGACCCCAATGCCGCTGATCACCGGCCCCGTTGGGATCACTCGTGAAGATGCAGCCCACCTCCTCGGAAAAAACCGCATCGAAAAACTTCCACTTGTGGACGACGAAGGCCGACTCCAAGGCCTCATCACAGTCAAAGACTTTGTAAAATCTCAGCAATACCCAACCGCAACAAAAGACGACGAAGGTCGCCTCCGCGTAGGTGCAGCAATCGGTTTCTACGGTGACGCACTCGAGCGCGCACGCGCACTCGCCGAAGCCGGTGTAGACGTACTCGTCGCAGATACCGCAAACGGTCACGCACGTCTGCTGCTAGAAATGATCGCATCGCTGAAAGCCGACCCGTTCTTCAAAGACGTTCAAGTAATCGGTGGAAACGTTGCTACGTACGCTGGTGCCCGTGCACTCGCGGAAGCTGGCGCCGACGCAGTAAAAGTTGGTGTTGGGCCAGGCTCAATCTGCACCACTCGCGTGGTTGCTGGCGTTGGTGTTCCACAAGTCACCGCAGTATATGAAGCAACACGTGCAGTAAAAGAATTCAACGTTCCAGTGATCGCAGACGGCGGTTTGCAGTACTCCGGCGACATCGCAAAAGCCCTCGTAGCAGGAGCCGAATCCGTTATGCTCGGTTCGCTCCTTGCTGGCTGTGACGAATCCCCAGGCGACCTCGTCTTCGTGAACGGAAAACAATTTAAGCACTACCGTGGCATGGGATCGCTAGGGGCGATGGCGTCCCGTGGCAAGAAATCCTATTCCAAAGACCGCTACTTCCAAGCAGACGTCTCTTCCGACGACAAGATCGTTCCAGAAGGAATCGAAGGCCAAGTGCCTTATCGCGGACCATTAGGGGCAGTCGCTTACCAACTAACTGGCGGTCTGCACCAGTCCATGTTCTATGTCGGTGCACGAACAATCCCAGAGTTGAAAGAACGCGGAAAGTTTGTGCGCATCACTGCGGCAGGTTTGAAAGAATCGCACCCGCACGACATCCAAATGACTGTCGAAGCACCAAACTACGGTACGCGCTAAGCATGGGGCGTCGGAAACGCCCCTCACCGCTACCTGTACGTGACGGCCTAAACGCCGTCCGCATACAGTTGCCGCACCCCGGGACACCAGTGCCCCGGGGTGCGCGTGCGCGCACTGAGGGAGAAGCAAACGAACTAGCATTGGACAAGCCTGTACAAGAACTCGTACATGCTCCACAGTTTGCACTGCTAGAAGACTATGTACGGTGGAGGTTCGCTGATGATCCAACAGAATTGCTTGGGAAATTAGCGCAAGGTCAGATCGTCGACGAGCTAGGCCGGCCCTGGGCTCCAGACGCCGCATACAGCCCAGGGTCGCTTATTTTCTTTTACCGCGACCCTGCACCAGAAAAGCGGGTGCCCTACGAGGTCGACGTACTTTTTGAAGACGACGACCTACTCGTCGCCGATAAACCACACTTCTTATCGAGCACACCCAAAGGCGCATACGTTGTCGAATCTGCGTTGGTGAGGCTTCGTCGCCAGTTTGATATGCCAGATTTGAGTCCTGCCCACAGGTTGGACCGTATCACCGCTGGTGTGCTTGTGTTCACGAAACGTCAAGAACTGCGTGCGCCCTATCATGAGCTCTTTGCAAAACGTACCATTCGCAAAACCTATGAGGCTGTAGCGCCTGTGCGGGATGATCTTGAATTGCCAACGATTGTGCGCTCACGAATCAAAAAAGAGCCCGGTGTTATGCGTGCTTTGACGATTGATGGTGAACCAAACACGGAAACACTCGTGGAGCTGTTAGACACAAAAATAGTGGACCCGAGCACTCACTGTGGGCACGAACGAGTGGGCTTGTACAAGCTCACTCCGCACACAGGGAAAACGCACCAGCTACGCATACACCTTGCCTCGTTGGGCATCGGAATTTTGCACGACAACTACTATCCACAGTTTTACAGTGTGGCAAGTGACGACTACGCCCACCCGCTACAGTTGCTTTCTCGGTCTATCGAATTCGATGACCCGTTTACGGGCGAAACTCGAACCTTTACAAGCCGACGAACATTAAGCGCGTGGGAGTAGCCGCACCCTAGGTGCTTCGTTAAAACAGCGTCTCGTTGGCTGGCTCTTCATGAGCCAGCCACGTTGTCTCAACTCTGTCAGTGTTGCCTTGCCGGGCAAGGAACGCGTTAAAGTTGTGCGCCCACCGCTTGTGAGCTGTTGCCTGATAGGTGTGCAACTCTGGAAGACCCATCCGTGCAACATCAGGATATTTTTGAAGCATGCGCGCAAGCACATCTAAAGTTGCGACAACGTCAGCATCTGCCGTGTGTAAAGTCCCTGTTTCCTGAATCCCATACACGCTGCACAAGTCAACAAGTTTGCGTTTTCCACGACGATAGCGATCGAGTGCCCTGTCTAAAACAAGCGGATCGATGACTGGGGAGGTGGGGCGTCCGATGCGTTCATCAAGGGTGGGTAAACCGTGGCGTGTAAGTTCAGCATTCAAAATCGTGACATCGAACGTGGCATTAAATGCGACGAGGGGAGCGCCTCCACGCAGATAGCCGGAAATAAGCTCAGCGATTTCTTCCAACGCTTCAACCGGCTGTTGACCGTGCTCTTGCGCGTGCTCCGTGGTGATGCCGTGAATATTGGAGGCTTCTACTGGAATTGGAATACCGGGATCAATTAACCACGTTTGTATCGTGGTCTCCTCAGGGGTCCTCACCACGATTGCCGCAGTAACAATACGATCATTGTCTGTTGAGACGCCGGTCGTTTCGGTATCAAAGCCCACAAATGGGCCGTTTAGCCATGCTTGATTGGCAACCACGAAAATCCTCCGCTTTCTTGTTCTCCAACAGCATGACAGCCTTGTCTGACATTAGGACTTTCACACGCCAACAACTGAAGAAAAACGCGATAACCTGTCTAAGTGACTAATGAGATTGAGATTGGCCGAGGAAAGCGCGGGCGGCGCGCTTTTACATTCGACGACATCGCGGTAGTTCCATCACGCCGTACCCGGGACCCAGAAGATGTTTCGACTACTTGGCAGATCGACGCATACCACTTTGACCTACCGATCATGGCCGCCCCAATGGACTCTGTCATGAGCCCACAAACGGCAATTACACTCGGAAAGTTCGGCGGTTTGGGCGTCCTCGATCTCGAAGGTCTCTGGACCCGATACGAAGACCCAACCCCGCTGCTTGCCGAAATCGAAACACTCGACCCAGCACATTCAACTGCACGCATGCAGGAGATCTACTCGGCTCCAATTAAAGCTGAACTGATCACCCAACGCCTTAAAGAAATTCGTGACGCTGGAGTTACCGTAGCTGGTGCACTATCACCGGCACGCACTCAAGAGTTCTACAAGACTGTAGTTGACGCGGGCGTGGACCTTTTCGTCATCCGCGGTACAACCGTGTCTGCTGAGCACGTTTCCTCACAAGCAGAACCGCTGAACCTGAAACGATTCATTTACGAACTCGATGTTCCAGTGATCGTTGGTGGCGCGGCTTCTTACACTGCTGCACTACACCTGATGCGTACTGGTGCAGCTGGTGTGCTCGTCGGCTTCGGTGGTGGAGCAGCGCACACCACCCGAACCACCCTTGGTATTCATGTTCCTATGGCAACCGCTGTCGCAGATGTTGCAGCAGCACGCCGCGACTACCTCGACGAATCAGGTGGCCGTTACGTGCACGTCATCGCTGACGGTGGTGTGGGGCGTTCAGGAGACCTCGTCAAAGCCTTCGCATGCGGTGCTGACGCAGTCATGATCGGTGCTGCTCTAGCGCGCGCTGAAGAAGCCCCAGGTGGCGGATTCCACTGGGGTCCAGAAGCACACCACCCACAGCTTCCTCGTGGGGAACGTGTCCAAGTAGGCACCGCTGGCACACTCGAAGAGATCCTCTTTGGCCCTGGCCGCCAAGCAGATGGAACACTCAACCTTGTCGGTGCGTTGAAGCGCGCTATGGCAACGACTGGATACTCAGACCTGAAAGAGTTCCAACGTATCGAAGTTGTTGTCTCGCCATACGAGTCAGAAAACTAAACACATACGTAAACGGGGTGGTGAAGCTGCAATGCTTCACCACCCCCGTTTTTATTTAGTGAGGATTAACCCAGCAATTGTACTGAGGCCAAGGGTTAAGCACAGGGGACGATAGATAGCGGTATCCAGCCTCATAAATTCGTCTTGTGGTGCAGGCAAACCCACAACGGTACATGCGATTTTTCCGCCAACGATACCGCGGGCAGTTAAGGCGCCTCCCGCAATCATCGGCAATGCCTTTACAGCGCGGGCACTAACACTATCTGGCAGGCCTGTGGACGCCTGTATGAGGCTCGACGTGCCTGACGCGAGTAGCGGTGTCGCGACAACCATGCAGGCAAGTGGGCTGGGGAGCTCTGGGGAGCCAGTGACGTGCTCAGAGAGTTCGCGTGAAGTCTTCGCAGGCCAAGTTTTTCCCTGCGCCCACGAGACATGCAATGCGCCTAAACCTATGAGACCAAGGCCGCCAACCGCCAAAAGAGCTTTTCCTATGTGCCTACGCATCACGCACTCCCTGTAATAAACATGTTGAACTTTTTCAGATACAACAATGGGGTTGTACCAGCAATATGCTGGCACAACCCCACACTAGTTCAACGAGGTTTATTCGCTGATCAGCGACATCGTTTGACGTGAGATCTCTAGTTCTTCATTGGTTGGAACAACCAAGATCTTCACCGTAGAGTCTGGAGTCGACACGATACGTGGTTCGTCGGAACGCACGCTGTTTAGTTCAGGATCAATCGCAATGCCAAAGCCACTCAAAGCGTTGACTGTCTTTTCACGAACAATAGCGGTGTTCTCGCCAACGCCAGCTGTGAAGGTGATGGTGTCGGGAAGCCCGCCAAGAACAGCCATGTACGATCCGACATACTTCACGATGCGGTGCAGGAACACATCAAATGCGAGTTGAGCATCTGCTGACCCTTCACCGATGAGGCGAAGAAGCTCACGGAAGTCGTTTTGCCCAGCAAGCCCCTTCAAACCTGACTGCTTGTTCAACATGGTGTCAATCTCGTCGATAGACATGCCAGCTTCACGGTAAAGGTGGAAGACAATAGCAGGATCAATATCGCCGGTGCGTGTTCCCATGACGAGACCCTCAAGAGGGGTCAACCCCATAGACGTCTCTACCGCTTTACCCTGCTTGATAGCAGAAACTGAGGCGCCAGAACCAAGGTGCAAAACAATCTGATTGGTGTCTGCTACGTCTTTGCCAATGGTGTGCGCGGCAAGGCGAGACACATACTGGTGCGATGTTCCATGGAATCCGTAGCGACGAATCGAGAATTCTTGTGCAACATCTTTAGGAAGCGCATACGTGTATGCAGACGCTGGGAGAGTTTGGAAGAACGAGGTGTCAAAGACTGCCACGTGTGGAACATCTGGAAGAAGTTCACGGGCAACTTCGATGCCTCGAACATGGCCGGGGTTGTGTAGCGGAGCTAGTGGGATAAGACCACGAATCTGTTCCACTACCTCATCTGTGATAACGGTTGGTGCAGGGAACACCGAGCCACCTTGTACGACACGGTGACCGACAGCCACAACATTGGCGGTCGCAAGGTTTGGTCCGTGCGCGTCGAACAAGTCAAGGACCTTACGTAAACCGACACCGTGGTCTTCGATAGGAAGGTTTTCGGTGTGTTCTTGGCCCGCATATTTGTGCTTGACGATACCAGTCTCTTCACCAATGCGTTCGACGATACCGGAAGCGATAGCAGCGCCGTCTTCAGGAGAAATGAGTTGATACTTTACGGTGGATGAACCTGCGTTGATTACTAAAACAGTGTGATCGCTCATAGGAGTGTCAATTCTACATTTCTCTTAGTTGGCGTTGTCTGCAGCAGTTGCACTCAGGCCTTGAGCCTGAATCGCGGTAATAGCAACTGTGTTGACGATATCTTGAACAAGTGCACCACGTGACAGGTCGTTGACCGGCTTGCGTAGACCCTGCAAGATCGGTCCAACTGCAATGGCGCCAGCGGAACGCTGCACAGCCTTGTAGGTGTTGTTTCCGGTGTTCAAATCTGGGAAGACGAATACTGTCGCGCGTCCTGCAACAGCAGAGTCAGGTAGTTTCGACGCAGCAACAGAGGCATCGACTGCCGCATCGTATTGGATTGGCCCTTCAACCTCAAGGTCGGGGCGACGAGTCCGAACGATTTCGGTTGCGGCGCGGACCTTGTCAACGTCTGCGCCAGCACCTGAATCACCTGTTGAGTAAGACAACATTGCGATTCGTGGCGCTACCCCAAACTGGGCTGCCGTTTCTGCTGAAGAAATAGCGATGTCAGCGAGTTGTTCTGCGGTTGGGTCAGGGTTGACTGCGCAGTCACCGTATACGAGTACACGGTCTTCAAGGCACATCATGAAGACAGAAGACACCACTGATACGTTCGGTACGGTCTTGATGACTTCAAAGGCGGGACGGATCGTGTGTGCGGTTGTGTGTGCAGCGCCAGAAACCATTCCGTCTGCATACCCCAACTGCACCATCATGGTGCCGAAGTAAGAGACAGAAGAAACGATTTCGCGGGCACGATCAATCGTGACGCCCTTGTGCGAGCGAAGGCGAGCATATTCGGCTGCAAACTCTTCGTGTAGTTCACCAGAGTGGGTTCCGATAACTGTTGCTTCGGAGATGTCCAAGCCAAGCTCGGTTGCGCGGGCACGAATGATTGCCTCATCACCAAGGATGGTGAGGTCTGCGACTTGACGTTGCAGCAGTGTGGACGCTGCACGCAAGATGCGGTCGTCGGTGCCTTCTGGCAAGACGATGTGCTTGCGGTCTTCGCGTGCACGTGACAACAGTTCGTATTCGAACATGAGTGGTGTGACCGCTTCTGGGCGTTCAACTTCAAGGGCATCAAGTAGTGCTTTGCCGTCAATGTTCTGCTCGAACAGGGCCATGGCCGTGTCGACTTTACGTTGTGCGTCCTTGGAGAGGCGTCCACGTACATTTGCTGCCGCAGATGCAGAACGGAACGTTCCTAGTTCGGTGTGGATGACGGGTACCGACGGGTTGATGTCGTCAAGGAGGCGAGAGACGCTTTCTGGTGGGTAGAATCCACCGTTCAAAATGATGGCAGCGAGGCTCGGGAACGACGTTGCAGTTTGTGCAACGAGCAATCCAAGGAGGACATCAACGCGGTCGCCTGGGGTGATAACGACAGCACCGTCAACAAGTTTTTCTAATAGGTGTTCGAAGGTCATCGCGCCGACGAGAACATCAAGGACTTCACGTCCAAGCAGCGCCTCATCACCGTTGACCAAGGAGCCATTCACTGCAGACATCATTTGGCGAACGGTTGGTGCGGTGAGGAACGGCTCTTCTGGAACAGTCCATACTGGAGTTGTAGCTGTGCTGAACGCGTCAGCAATTGCTGTTTCAGAGCCAGGGGTGCACCGGTTTACAACGGTGCCCAGTACCGTCGCGTGGTGGTTGTGTAACTCGGCCGCTGAGACTTCGTACAACTGGTGGATGCCTTCAGGAGTGCGATCCGATCCGGAGAGCACGAGGAGGACAGGAGCGCCGAGGTTCGCTGCGATACGTGCGTTGAAGGCGAGCTCTGTGGGGCTTGCTACGTCCGTGTAGTCACTACCAACGATGACAACTGCATCGCACAGTTCTTCCATCTCGTGGTAGCGGTTAATGATTTTTGCGAGGGCTTCGTCTGGGTTTGCGTGAACCTCAGAGTAGGTGACCCCGATGCATTGTTCATACGGGAGATCGACGCCATCGTGCGCCAAGAGTAGTTCGAGAACGTAGTCGCGTTCGGAAGCATCTTCACTTTTGTTGTTTGTTCCGTTGCGGGTGACGGGACGGAATACTCCAACTTTTTGGACTTGACGCGTTAGAAGGTCAAGGACTCCAAGTGCGATAGTGGATTTTCCGGTCTCGCCTTCTGGTGAGGAAAGGTAGACGCTTCGAGTCTTGCTGCTCACGGGGGTTCCTCCGAGGCTTAGTGCGTGTTGCGCGGGTGATGCTGATGCAATGGTGGGTGTGATCGCGCAGGGTGTGGTGTCGTCGTCCCACCTATGACTTCATAATGTCACGAACTTGCGTACTTGAAATCTGCACGCAGTCAATGTTGGGGTGATCCTCAACTCTTGCTAGACCGTAACTTCATTCTTTATTGCTTGTTGTACGTGTTCTCTAGGCCTTAGGGACTAGGGTCGCGCTGAAATAACCGGTAAGTGCCGGCTTTTGCGTGAACTAAGTCACGACATAACGTCATTTTGAATGTGTTGCGCTGCTAAAAAACGTGTCCAATTACCTCTCGTGAGATACGACTCAATAAGCGCTATACAGCCCTTTGGAGAAGACAGGTAGGCTGGTTTTGTGCAGCAGGACACCACCAACCGCCAAACCAGCGCGCCAGACGATACGCGAGAGAACCACAGCAATGATTCTGGTTCTTCGTCGTTAAGTAAACGGATGTTTAAAGCAGCGTTTACCCCCAATAAACTCTTTTTGCTTGTTGTGTTTTTGATTGCGGCCGCAGGGTGTGCACGGCTTGGTATTTGGCAGCTTGAACGTGCCTATGAGCGTGCCAATTTGGCGGAAGAACACGCTCAGGCGGAAGCCGCAAGCGAGTCGGCCGTCGCCTTAGGTGAGGTGCTGAAACCGCAAACCACTTTTGCAGGGCGGTTGGTCGGAAAACGTGTCCAAGTGATAGGCACATTTAATCCAGAGCAGCAGTTACTTGTTGACGGGCGTAGCGTCGGTGGGGAAGAGGGCTTTTTGGTGCTTGACTCACTGACCGTGATCGATGATGGTTCACAGGGCAGTTCGTGGGCGGACCTTTCTGGTAATCCACGTCTTCCGGTGGCACGAGGCTGGATTCCAGCAGATGCGGTTGATCAGTCAGGCGCGCTTACGGATGAGTGGCGCGAGAAACTTCAGGCTTCAACGGAGCCCACACAACTTACCGGATGGCTCCAAGCCTCCGAGTCAACCATGAGCAGCGACCTGCCAGCCGGACACATCAACTCGATTAGCTCGGCATATCTCGCAAATGTGTGGGGCGGTCCTATGTATGGCGGATACCTTGTGTTAGCGCAGTCCAGCGAACCGACGCCAGAAGGGCTCGTGATGTTGCCGCGCCCAACTATTGAAGGCGGCGACGGCGTGAACATGCAAAACCTGTTCTACGCGTTACAGTGGTGGGTGTTTGGTGGTTTCGCCGCCGCGTTGTGGCTACGGCTTGTTCGCGACGATGCCAAGCGCATGAATGAAACAACCCCAGTAAACCCGTTCGACAGAGTCGACCAACACACCTGACAAGACAAGCAGCCAAGGGTTAGCTGCGCACAAGGTTAAGACTGAACTCGACAGAGCCCGAATCCTCCACGGTCACAAAACCTAAATTCGGTGCTTTGATGTCGAAATCTGAAAACGTGACAGGAATAGTGCCAACAAGTTCGATGCCGGTTTCAGAGAAACGCGCATCAATAACTGCTGTTACTTTTTGTTGCACACCCGCTACTTCAAGAGTGCCAACAGCGTTGTAGACGCGGGTTTCACCGGTCGAGATGTTTTCAGCAAATTCAAGTTTTAACTCTTCTGTAAGCGTGAACGAGGTGGACGCGAACTCTTGTGTTTTAAGAAGGTCTCTAAACGCGTCGTCTCGGTTTGAGTTGTCTGTGGCAACACTTGCCATATCAACGCTTATCGATGCTGCAGTGACTACTTGGTCAGCGATAGTGACATCGCCAGATACCTTTTCGGTGCGTCCCACAACGGTTACATCTTGCCCGGTTAATACTTCATCAACCCGATACCCTGCCACAGAATCGGAACTTATGGTCCACACCCCATCAAGTTGCTGGCTAGAAAAGTCGCCTGATTGTGCGGCTGTTGGTGTGGACAATTGGAGAGCTTCAGGTGCATTGCGGTTGTTCACAATGACGTACGCAGCAATTGCTACCACGACAGTGAGTACAAGCGCTAAAACAACGACAACAATTTTTGTGGTCCGAGTCATTCTTACACCATGACAAATAAACCTGAGAGGGAGCAGGAAACGCCTGTTTCCTGCTCCCTCTCATGGGTGATTATTTTTGCTGCCAACTATGCCAAAGCGCAGCATATTCGCCATCCGCGGCAACAAGATCATCGTGAGAACCAATCTCGCTGATCCGACCTGCCGTAACCACAGCAACCCGATCTGCATCATGTGCCGTGTGCAGCCGGTGCGCAATCGCAACCACTGTTCGTCCTTCAAGCACTGCGTTTAAGGACTGCTCAAGATTGCGAGCGGCACGCGGATCAAGCAGGCTCGTCGCTTCATCAAGGATGAGCGTATGAGGGTCAAGGAGAACCAAACGCGCCAACGCGATTTGTTGTGCTTGTGCTGGAGTGAGTGTGTGACCACCAGAACCAACCTCGGTTTCTAAACCTTCAGGTAGTTTCTGTGCCCATTCAAGAGCCCCAACCGCATTGAGTGCCCGTTCGAGCTTTTCGGTGGGTGCTTCAGGTGCGGCAAGAAGCAAGTTTTGGGCTAGGGTTCCCACAAACACGTGGTGCTCTTGTGTCACGAGTGCAACATGGGAACGCAGGTCTTCCAACGGCAGATCAATGAGTGGCATGTTGCCAACATGCACTGTTCCACCAGTTGGAGGGTGAATACCTGCAAGCATGCGCCCTAACGTTGACTTTCCTGCACCTGACGGTCCAACAACAGCAAGCCGCTCACCAACGTTGAGTTCAATATCGATCCCGTGCAGCACGTTATGGCCTTCACGGTAAGCATATTCAATGTTTTCCCCAACAATTGCGTCGTGCTCTGGCGTTCCATCCTTAGCTTCACGGTCCGCTTCAACATGCCCCACACCGATGATGCGTGCCATAGACGTTGCAGCTACTTGTGATTCATCAAGCCAAAAGACAAGGTCCCAAATAGGGCCAACCATTTGCGTGGTGTACAATAGCACAGTGGTAAGCGCACCAACACTGGCGTGACCTTGCGCAACCATGAAAGCACCCCACAGCAGGACGAGGATCGGCGCAATAGCGAACGACAAGTCCATGCCTGGAATAAGAACAGTTCGCAGGTTCAAGGTCCGTTTCTCGGCACCTAAAGACTGAGTGATGCCACGTTCCACAATGTCTTGACGTTTACGAGAAAGCGAAAGCGCCTCAATGGTTTTAGCACCTTCAACGGACTCAGTGATGTCAGCATACATCTGCGTGTAAGCAGCAGATTCTTTGATGTACGCCTTAGGTGCACGAGGCAAATACCAGCGACCTACAAAATAGAGCAGCGGCAACCCAGCGAACACCGCAATTGAGATCGTAGGTGATGTCACAACAGCAGCAATCAGCGTGATGATAACTGTGGCTGTCGAAACCAGAATTTGCGGCACACCAAACCGGACAGTGTGTTGCACACGGTTGATGTCGTGAGTCGTGCGACTCACAAGGTCACCCGTACCGGAACGCTCCACAACCGATAACGGTAGGTTCGTTGCAGTATCGATGAAATCTTCACGCAGCTGCGCAAAAACTGTTTCGCCCAAAGTCATAGACAAGCGTCGTGCAAAACGAGTAATAACCGCTTGCACAATGACCGCTGCAACAACAATAAGAACAGCAGTGTTCACATAGCTTGGTGTCGTGCCTTTAACAACAGCGTCAACAATGCGCCCAATAGCTATGGGGCCGGCAAGTGCTGCGACAGCAGCAAAGCCGTGCAGCAAGACAACATACAGAAGTGATTTCTTGTACTTCTTGATGAGGTTTGCAGAATATGCGCGCACCGTTGGGCCATCAGCGATGGGCAGACGAGAATCTTGCGATTCTGTGGTGGTGTCTTGATCATCAATAACAATCATCAGTGTGACACCTCCTGTTCTGTTCCTAAAGTGTGTAGTTCGCGTGCGTCGGTATCTTCGTCGCCGACTTCACGGGCAACGATTGCGCGATACGTGCGCCCTACCGTAGACATGTCAGACATGAGCTCACTGTGTGTTCCCGTGCCTATAACTTTTCCGTCGTTATCGAGCACTTCAATGGCATCCATGTGTTCCAAAACGAGTGGGCTTGCCGTAACAACCAGAGTCGATTTACCAGCCCTGTACTGACGCAGTTGCGCACCGATGCGAGCTTCAGTGTGCGCATCGACAGCGCTCGTAGGCTCAATCAAGATTAAGTGTTCTGCCTCAGTGAGTAGGGCTCGTGCGAGAGCGACACGTTGGCGCTGCCCACCCGACAAGGAACGACCCTTTTCAGGAAGTTCAGAGTCCAAACCGTGCGGCAACGACTCAAGCACATCGTGCGCGTCTGCAACATGCAACGCATTCAAGATGGTGCTGTCGTCAGTTCCACCTCGAGTGTCCAACCCCGCGCGCAACGTTCCAGCAAAAATATGTGGAGTTGATTCCGCCAACACAATCGAACGACGAAGATCATCTTTCACATAGTCCTTCAGCAAAATCCCGTTGTATGTAACGCGAGTGTCTGATTCTGCTGCATCGTTGAAACGAGCCATACGGGTAGCGATAAGAGCAGACACGTCAGGGTCAGCAGCTACAAGCGCCACATACCGGCCGTTTTCTAAAGTGGTACCAGAAACCTCGTCGATAAGTGAGCCACCAGAAGCAACAGGAGTAATGCTGCCCGTGTCTGGTGTGTGGTTCTTGACGGAAAGAACCTTCAAGACTCGGATAACACCCACCTTCGCGCGAGTAGCGATTTGCACCATCTGAATGAGGTTATACATGGGCCATGTTAGGAACGCTGCATATCCGTAAAAGGTGACGAGCTGGCCAGCGGTGATCTCGCCAGCAACCGCAGCCTGAGCACCAACCCACATAACAACAGCAACGAAAATCCCAGGCAAAAGAACCTGCAAACCGTCCATGTTGGCTTGCATGTTAGCTACAGAGACACCAGCGTCACGTACTTTCTGCGACTGCTCTTTATAACGTTGCGTAAAGACGGCTTCGCCACCGATACCACGCAAGATGCGCAGGCCAGTAACAGTGTCCGAACCGAGCGAAGTTAATCGTCCAGTCACTTCACGCTGGTGTTCCTGCCTTTTCTGCAGTGGCTTAATCAAGAAACCTAAAATGACTGCCACTGTGGGCAAACCTAAAGCAATAATGAGCCCAAGCTTGACCGAAGTGTTCAGCATGAAAACACCGACCACAACGTATGTCGCAAGACTGCCCATAAAACGCGCAGTCTGAAAATACAGGTCACCTAAACGGTGAGCGTCAGAGGTCACCGACGAAACAACTTCACCAGTTGGAAGTTCCTCGCGGATCGCATCACCACGTGTGCTCACCGTATCTGAAATGAGTCGCGACGTCGTGAGTGCAGCACGCACCCACGACAGCACATCAAACCTGTGGCCGAGTGCTGCAGCAGACACTTGTACAACACCAGCAGCCAACAAAACGCCAGCCCACATGAGAACGTCTTTCGTCAGCCCGTTCTCAAGCCCAGAGTCGAGTGCACGACCAATTGCGAAAGGAGTCGTAGCTTGGGCAACGAAAGCAATGATGCCAAGCAAGATAGCAAAAAAGAGTACGCCGGCTTGCTTCGATGCAAGCCACATGACATATCGAAGAGGTGACGCAAGCACCTTGTCATTTGGTGTTACTACAGGTATTTTCCACACGTTCACTACCCTAGAGTGAGGGTGCGACAATAGTTAAGTCTTTTTATGCACCGTGTCGGTAGCATTTCGTTTCAAATGGGGTTATGTCTAATGCACGAACAAGCAAATAGTAGTGAACGGGTCATCTCTGCTGCCGAATCAGCACTGACAAGATATCGCGTTATGGCGATCATCACAGGAGTGATGTTGTTGCTACTTGTCGTTGAAATGCTCATAATTTACGCGTTCAAAGCACACTCGTTGAAACCGTACATTGCATGGATTCCATTTGCGCACGGCTGGATTTACGTGGTTTACCTCATCACAGTCATTGACCTGTGGGTGAAAATGCGCTGGAAGCTCAAACGTCTCATAAATCTTGTACTCGCCGGTGTCGTTCCAGTCCTTTCATTTATCGTCGAGCATCAAGTCACAGGTGAAGCGCGCGCTCGAATCCAAGCGGCACGTGACCTCAGCACACACGATGACAACGTAGAAAACTCTTCCGTGGAGTCATAACGCATGAGTGGACTAAGCGCCGCAACAGGGAAAGATCATCGCCGGCGATATCGGGTCTTCCTCATTAGCGCCCTATGCGCAATAGTGGTGTGGGGGAGTGCCGCGCTTAGTCCCGCCCACACCCGACACCTAACAGACGCCACAGATGAACGCGCCACCGCCCACGAGGTAGCGTTTAGCCACACGCAGCCAATGCGAAAAGCTCTCAGCGCGCACGGGCTTAAAAATGAGTTGTGCCCAGATCTGAACGACCCCGCATCAGTTGCACCCTTACGGATTGAGCAGCAAGCGATCGCCGCCACCTGTGTCATAGAACGAGCAGGGTTCGCCCTTGTGCAGGGGCACACAATGAAAACCCATGCGCAAGACTCCGGCGCCCAATGCATGTGGGTAACTCGAGAAGGAAAAGCCGTTGAGCCCGCACAACAGGCAACTTTCAATAACCTTTCTGAAGGAATGTGGGTGTGCACAGGCGTTGAAAGTATCTGGGCGCAACGAGGCGGAACCGCCTACGGGAACACGTTTCTAACCCCAATGTCTCGCAAAGAATTTTTACAACGCGCTAGCACTACACAACTTATGGAGCACGAATACCAGCATTATTTGCAGTGGACGCTCCTCGGCGACAAATTCGCGACACTATATGCCTTAGCTGGAAGCAACCCCTGCAACAACGTTTTTGAACGCACAGCGAACCTTGACGATGGAGGCTACAGCTGTTCGTGAGGTAAATCCCTATTAGAGGTGCTCAGGATCACCAGATCCGGCACACTGCGGCGGCGAAACCCAAGTAACATAGTGGGGTGACCCAAACTCAAGGCTCTCTACCACGACCAGTTCTCGTCGTCGACTTCGGAGCCCAGTACGCCCAACTGATTGCACGTCGAGTGCGTGAGGCACGGGTGTATTCCGAAATCGTCCCTCACACATTTTCTGTCGAGCAGATGCTCGCCAAAAACCCAGCAGCGATCATCCTTTCGGGTGGTCCTTCTTCCGTTTATGAAGCTGGCGCGCCATCCGTTGACGCTGCACTATTTGATGCAGGCGTCCCAGTGCTCGGCATCTGTTACGGCTTCCAAGCCATGGCGCAAGCTTTAGGCGGCACTGTCGCTCAGACAGGAGTAAGCGAATACGGTGGCACGGACGTGTCCGTATCAGCCGCTGGAACCCTTCTTGCCGGTTCCCCTGATATGCAACGTACGTGGATGAGCCACGGCGACGCTGTACATGCAGCACCAGCAGGCTTTGAGGTTCTTGCAACGTCTCAAGGTGCCCCTGTGGCAGCTTTTGAAGATGTTAACCGCAAGCTCTTTGGTATGCAGTGGCACCCAGAGGTCAAGCATTCCCTTGATGGGCAAAAAGCTTTAGAGAACTTCCTTTACAACGGTGCAGGTCTGCAGCCAGACTGGACCGCAGGCAACGTTATTGCCGACCAGATTGAGGCCATTCAAGCTCAAGTCGGAACAGACCGCGTAATCTGCGGACTGTCCGGAGGCGTCGACTCATCCGTTGCAGCAGCACTCGTGCAACGCGCGATCGGGGAGCAACTCACCTGCGTATTTGTTGATCACGGGCTCCTTCGCGAAGGCGAAGTTGAGCAAGTTGAGCAAGATTTCGTTGCAGCAACAGGTGTCCGACTCAAAACAGTCGATGCACGTGAACAGTTCTTGACTGCACTCGCTGGCGTTACCGACCCAGAAACAAAGCGCAAGATTATCGGTCGTGAATTTATTCGCACCTTCGAAGCCGCAGCACGAGAAATCGTTGAAGAGGCAGGCGAAACCGGTTCTGAAGTTAAATGGCTGGTACAAGGAACTCTCTACCCAGACGTTGTTGAATCTGGTGGGGGCGAAGGCGCAGCAAACATTAAGAGCCACCACAATGTGGGCGGCCTTCCAGACGACCTACAGTTCAAGCTGATTGAACCGTTGCGCACTTTGTTTAAGGACGAAGTCCGTGCAGTTGGGTTGGAACTTGGCGTTCCTGAGGCAATCGTGTGGCGTCAACCGTTCCCCGGACCAGGCCTTGGTATTCGTATCGTTGGTGAAGTTACTGGTGATCGTCTAGATTTGCTTCGTCGAGCAGATGCTATTGCTCGTGAGGAACTGACGCGTGCAGGTCTTGACCGTGACATTTGGCAGTGCCCTGTTGTACTGCTGGCAGATGTTCGTTCCGTAGGTGTGCAAGGTGACGGACGTACCTACGGCCACCCGATTGTGTTGCGTCCAGTTTCTTCAGAAGACGCTATGACAGCGGACTGGTCACGTCTTCCATACGATGTTCTCGCCACGATTTCTACGCGTATCACTAACGAGGTTAAGGATGTTAACCGAGTGGTATTGGATGTGACATCGAAGCCGCCAGGCACCATTGAGTGGGAGTAAACCCGTCTTGTTGTTGGCAAGATGAGTGCTCTTTTTAAAGTGTAAGCAAGATGTCCCTTATGCATATAAGCGTAAGGGACATCTTGCTTTTAAAAGTATGAGTGGCTGTTGCGGTTGCTGTTATGTGGGGATGTTCTGTGAAGGACAATGGTCCTGCGGAGGCCGCATGTGTGAGGTTGAAATGAAATTATCTGAGTGTTTCTGGCGTGGGTTCTTTTGCTGACACCAATCTTGCGTTTTATGGTTGTAACGAAAGTGTTGGTTCCTTCGATATCATCACTCACAAAGAAAGCGGGTTTTTCCCATGTCAACAAAGGTTACGGTTAACCAATCGAAATCCGTGAAGGTTATTGGACTTATCACGGTTATCGTTGGTGTCATCATGTTCATTGCGGGAGCCTTCGCATATGGTCTTGTCGGTTCTTATCTCAAAGACGAGAAAATTACCGTTTCTTCCGATGCATCGTGGTTAGCTGACAAAGAAGTAGCTGGCCCCTTCACCGCATTCTCGCAGGCAGACATCATTAACAAGCACGCTCTCGATGCGACTGGTGGAAAAACGTATGCGGAGCTTCCTCGCGAAGACCCACTACGTGACACCGCAATGTCAGCTTCATTCTTGCGTGCATCGCTCTTCACCTCAGTTGTTTCCTTTGGTGTGGCAGCGCTTGTGATGGCTGTTGGTGTGCTGTTTGGTCTGGTCGGCTGGGCTTTGGTCAAAGTCTCTGGCGGTCCGTCGGTTGTCACTGAGTCAACCGCTCCAGCGCCTATGCAGCCAGGCCCAGAGCAGGTCTAAATAGCCAAGCGCTATAACAAAAGCAAGAGTCGGGACAAAATAGGCTTAGCCTCCCGACTCTTGCTTTTGTGCTGGAATAGAAAAATATTCGTGTGTGGTGTGGAACGAAACGCATTGCTTCGGTAAGTTCAATACGTTATCTGACCACTGAGGAGAAAAATGAGTTCGCGAATCACAATTAAACCCAGCCGGGGGGTTTCCCTTGCCGGTTTGGTCGCGGTGACCGTTGGTCTGATATTGGTCATCGTAGGGGGGATAACGTGGGGTCTTATCTCTCAGCAATTGGCAAGTGAACGCATTACAGTTTCAGAAGATGCAGCGTTCTTTGCTAACAAAAAAGTAAATGACCCGCTTTCTGCTTATGCGCAAGCTGACGTTATTCGCAAGCATTCACTCGATGCGACTGGCGGTCGAACGTATGCAGAAATTCCGCGTGAAGATCCAGTGCGTGACACCGCTATGAACGCTTCATTCCTGAGGGCCTCACTGTTTACTTCAGTGGTGTCGTTTGGTTTGGCTGCGTTCGCTATCGCTGTAGGTATTGTCTTCATACTTGTTGGTTGGGCAGTTCGTCGTCTTGCTGGCGGTCCTCCTGTCATTGTGGAAACACAAAGCACAGGACCGATCATTGTTGAAACTCCATACAGCACAACAGCACGCGAGGACGAAGAACCGTACGAGCCAGTGATGGCTGTAGAGCCGGTGCCTGCACCACCTGCGCCACAGACACCACCCGTAAGGCGTGAGCCGGTGCCTACCGGTCCAATTCCAGTTCTTGCGGTTAATGGAACTGATGCAGCGGCTTCCGCTCAACGTGCTGTTGACGCAATGTCTGAGGGTTCGAAGACTTCGCAGATCCCGGGGTCTCCTGCTTCGCGTGCACGCGCTGCCGCAGTGGATTCTTCTGCGGTGAGTGCTGCTAGCGCTGCATCGCCCGTTGATGAGGGGGCAGTAGCTTCCGACAAGTCTTCTGCAGCTAACACTGAAGCTGCTACGCAGGAACAAACCCCTGAACCTGCCTTGCAGATTTCTCGTTCGGAACGCCTTATCTCAGAATCACGTGCACGCTCTGAATCAGATGCACACAAAAACGGGATGACTGGCACTATTCC
Source organism: Timonella sp. A28 (assembly GCF_051200815.1). Classification (GTDB taxonomy): domain Bacteria; phylum Actinomycetota; class Actinomycetes; order Actinomycetales; family Cellulomonadaceae; genus Timonella. The sequence goes on from NZ_CP195159.1 coordinate 2,545,975, forward strand.
AATTGTCGGTGCTGCACCAGAACAAGATAAAACTCCCACAGCACAGGACAGCCAAGACACTAACCAAACGAGTGGAAGCAAAAAGAAGCGACGAGGTAAGCCTCAAACTTCACAAGCTACGCCGGTTTCACCGTCTGATGCTGCTGAACCTGAACCAACAACTGGGGCTATCGGCTGGCAGTCACCTCAAGACCGCCTGAAATAAGACAAGAATAAGTGAGGGGTAGAACATTCGTGTTCTACCCCTCACTTATTTATTTTTTCTTCACAGCTCTTACAAGCGCACTTGTCAGGAGCACTAACCCGCTCACACCTAAGGTACCTATAGCTACAAGTTCTGTATCTATGTGGTATCCAGCAATGATTGCAAAAGTTCCTAGCCCAATGATTGTGAGGAGAAGCCCCCACACAATCGTGGTGAAACGAAGTGGGCGTTTAGTGTTCTCGAGAGGAGCTTTTTCTTCAGTAGGTGTGTGCTGCTCTTGGGGATCAACGTGTGGTGAGGACATGATTATTTCTCCTTGATTGAGATCTCGCCAACACCGACACTTAGGTCAAGATGCAAGATGGGCTCTGCCCCATTTGCGACGAGCTCGTTTTCGTAAGTGATTGTTGATCGGCCTATACCACCTTGAGAACCGTGAGTATCAGACACACTGCCAACGGCTACGGCCGTATCTGCGGTGGTGGGGATGTCCGCGGGAACAATGATTCTGAGTTCTCCGATACCACCAGAAAGCGGAATATTAATAGGTGTTGAACTGTAAGAACGTAGTTCTGCACGATCAAGTTCGGTTAAATCAAGGGTTATATCGCCGATGCCAAAACTTGTTCCTTCAGTCAGGGTTTCCACGGACGTTGGAACATATTTCGCATCTGAAATACCGGAGAAGTTTCCTTCACCGATCTTGATTCCGGGCAGTGCAATGGATCCTGCAATCACACCAAATACGAGGGCGGTGGTTGCTAGCGTTCCAGCGCCTCCTGAGGTTTTTCCACGAAAACCATTGATGATGACGGTAATGCCACTGAGGGTGAGCGTGCTCGCAATAAGAATCGCGTACAGAGATAAGTCGCTATCGAAAGCGCCTCGTTCCCGTGCAAAAAACAGTCCAGAAGCGATGAGGAGTAGGAGTCCCGCTAGAACAGCAAATTGTGTTGCTCCGGGGGAGTCATCTACTTTTTTTGGTGGAGTCCAATCCCACGCATTAGTCGTTGGGGGATTTTGTGGCGGGGCCGGGGGCTGTTGAGGGTAATGTCCGTATGTCGTCCACTGTTGAGGTTGAGGTGGAGTTTGGGCAGCAGGCTCATCGTGCAGGCTATGTGATGAAGTGTCGCTGTTGGGCGTATGCACTGTAGGCAGCGGTGTTGTTTCATCAGAACGTTGGTGCACGCTGTCGTCCGTATGCGAGGCTTGCGCAGCAGACGTGTAGGGTGCATTCGGGGTGTTGTGTGGCTGCGGCTGTTGGTAGGTAGGTTTGTGCTGAGGCGTCGATTGCGCCCTAGCTCTCCGTCTTTCACCTGAGAAATAATGTAAATTGAGGCTATTGTGAGGCCAATCCAGAACAGTACAGTGAACTCCCATGGAATGTTCTTTCCAAAAAAGAATAAGCTGTTTAATGCGCCTAGGCCGAGAATCGCAAAAATTCCGGCACCGATCAAGGCTCCATTAAAATTTCCGCGGATAGCCTCTTCCATGTGGATGCGCCCGTCACGTTCTTCAGGTAGCAGCGCCCAAGCAGCAGCGTAAAGCAGCAGACCCAAACCAGAAAAGAGCGCTAAAACGACTAGCCCAGCTCGAACAATAATGGGGTCAATGTTGAGCCGACGAGCAAGACCTCCGGCTACGCCACCAATCCACCGAGTTTCACTGCGAAAGAACCCAGACTGGCGGATTGAATCAAAGAACTTCTTTCCACCGTGGTTGCCCTCTTTCGGGTTGTTGTGTTCCGGAGGCATCCACCCGTTGGTGTTGCCAGGGCCGGTCCCTTCAGGTTGTCCGGTGGTGTTGTGTACGTTTTCCATAGTTCAATGGTTTCGCGTAAACCATGATTTTGCTATCGGGTAATCCCCTGAATAGACCCTGATCATTGTGTCCCCCTCTCGATCAGGGCCAGTGAGTATGACACGATTTAGTTGTGTCCTTGTATTTACCGAATGTTGATCCGTCGCCGCGCCTGCCTTTGCGCCGTCCTATCGAAGGGCAGCGCGTATCTGGCGTGTGTGCAGGGCTTTCTCTGCATCTTGGTATCCCGGTTAAAACAATCCGAAATGTTTTTATTATTTTGACTTTGGCGGCTGGAGTCGGGGTAGTACTTTATATATTTTTCGCATTGACGATCCCGCGTGGTGACCCGCACGCGCTAGCAAAAGACTTAAGCCTTGATGTTCGTTTGCGTCCAGCTTTAACAGGGGAAGAAAAACCTCCTGTTCAACCATGGTGGCAGGCTATCCCACTTCGCGACATCACAGTTGGCGTAATCTTTGTTGCCATCACCGCCTTATTAATCGCAGACAGGTTGGGGGCGCATCTTGATTGGACGTGGGTATTAGCCGGAGTCGTCGTTGTCGTCGGACTATTTTTAGCGTGGGGGCAACTTGATTCTCGACGACGAGGCGAATTCCTTGAACAAACCGGCGGGAAAACCCCGATGGGGGTTGTGCGCGTCGTCGCGGGCGTTGCGCTCGTCGTCTTAGGTGCGCTGCTTGTAGTCGGACAAGACTCAGGCGGGCGCCTTATGTGGCAGGCGTTGGTTGCCTCCGTTGCAGTCCTAGCCGGTGTCGGTCTAGTGCTGGCGCCATGGTGGTTACGCACCTTGAACGCATTAGGCGAAGAACGCGCAGCCCGCGAGATAGCCAGGCAGCGTGCAGACATCGCAGCGCATTTGCACGATTCGGTGCTGCAAACCTTAGCTCTCATTCAACGCAGTGCAGATCGCCCAGGCGAAGTAACGCGTCTTGCCCGAAACCAAGAACGCGAGTTACGAGAATGGTTATACAACGACCGCGTAATCCCCGGAACCTCGTTAGCGCAAGCAGCACAAGACGCAGTCGCCCAAGTAGAGAACTCTATGACTCTCGATCTCGGCGGAGCGGAAACAGTATCAATAGATCTTGTTGTCGTGGGCGATATGGAACCCGAAGACGGCACCGACGCTTTATTGAACGCAATGAGCGAAGCCCTAAAAAATGCGGTTCGCCATGGTGCCCCGCCAGTAAGCGCCTACCTTGAAATCAGCCAGAACTCAGTAGAAGCCTACGTGACTGACCGCGGCACAGGCTTCGACCTCGATATGCTGGACGACGTAGCCCCAGACCGCTTCGGCGTACGCGAATCCATTATCGGACGAATGGAAAGGCGAGGCGGAACCGTAAAATTCCGTAATATGGCACGTGGTGGCACAGAAGTTCATCTTTCTATGCCACGAAAAACCACTGACATTGCGTCTCACAACGCGACGTGCGAACAAAAGAAGGGCTCATGAACAGCACACACATTACGGTTGCAATCATCGACGACCACGACATGTTTCGAGCAGGAGTGCGCGCAAGCCTAGAATCTTTCGTGCATGTTATTGCTGAAGCAGCAGATGTTGATAGTGCTGTTGAAACCTTGCATGCACAACCCCCGCAAGTAGTTTTGCTTGACGTACACATGCCAGGTGGGTCAGGTGGCGGCGGTGCTGAAGTGTTGCGCAGATGCGCTTCTTTAACATCGACTACCAAGTTTTTGGCACTTTCTGTGTCTGATGCTGCTGAGGATGTTGTGTCTGTTATCAGGGCAGGCGCTCGCGGTTACGTTACAAAGAATATTTCGGGGCCGGAACTGTCAGATGCGATACGCCGGGTAAACAGCGGTGACGCAGTGTTTTCTCCGAGGCTTGCAGGTTTTGTGCTCGATGCGTTTGGCACGCAATCGGCGGATGTGGCTGCCGAAGATGACGAACTGGATAGGCTGAGTGCCCGTGAGCAAGAAGTCATGCGGCTTATCGCACGCGGGTACACGTATCGTGAAGTTGCTTCTGAACTGTTTATTTCTGTGAAGACGGTAGAAACTCATGTTTCTGCTGTGCTGCGTAAATTACAGTTGTCGTCGCGTCATGAGTTAACTCGTTGGGCTGCTGCGCGTCGTCTGCTGTGATGTTACTGTCTCTAACAGTGGACCGAAGGGTGGTTTGATATGCGAGCGAGCGTATATGCGGGAATAATGCTGATATGTCACACCCCACCCTTTTAGTTTGCGCGCACGGAACAGATAATCCGAAGGGTCGCGCATTAGTTTTTTCGTTAGTTGAGCAGGTTCGTCAGAAACTTCCTGAGGTCCGTGTCATTTCGACGTATGTGGATGTTCAGCATCCACAGGTTGATGAGGTTTTAGGGTCATTGTCGGAGCACACGGAAGCCGTTGTTGTACCTCTGCTGCTGTCTAACGGATATCATGTTCGGCACGACATTACTGCGGCCGTGCAGCAGCGGCGTGTGACTGGTGGGCTTACGTGGGCGGCCCCTCCTTTGGGCCCACACCCTTTACTTACTGATGTTTTAGTAGAGCGCATTCATTCCAGCCTTGGTGGGCGCACCCCTGATGAGGTGGTGTTAGTGGCAGCTGGCTCAAGTGATACGAGCGCTATGAAGGACGTCGAAGCTCAAGCGGAGCTGCTTACTCAAGGACTAGGCGTTCCGGTGCGTCCCGCATATCTTTCGGCGGCAGCGCCAACTGTTGAGCAGGCCCTGATGCAGTCAGCGGATGGGTCATTGACTGTTGTTAGTCCGTATCTGATTGCTCCTGGCTTCTTTATGAAGAAACTTCAAGCGATTGTTACGTTAAGAAGCCAAGAGCAAAACAGCGAGTTTGTTGTTGCGGCGCCGTTAGGAGACGAGGCTCGTCTCGCCGAAATCGTCATTGACCGGTATCACACTACGCGCCCGTAAAACAACGTCGCCGACGACGATGACAGCGGGCGGTTGGACGTCTGCTTCACGTGCACGTTGTGCGAGTGTCGCGAGTGTCGCTGTTGTGGTGCGCTGACGAGGTCCAAAGCCGTCTTCTACGATCGCGCAGGGGGTGTCGTGTGGGTTTCCTTGTGCGATGAGTTGTTCAGCGATGGAGTCGATGTGTGCCACACCCATGAGTAATACGAGGGTGTGGTCGTGCGCTAGTGGGAGTTTTGAGAGATCAGCGTGGGCTGTAATAACGGAGAAACCGCGGGAGACCCCACGGTGTGTTACCGGTATTCCGGCGGCACCGGGAACCGCAACGGCTGACGTTACACCGGGTACAACGCTCACGTTGATGCCGTGGGCGACGCAGGCGTCATATTCTTCTCCGCCGCGCCCAAAGACGTATGGGTCGCCTCCTTTTAACCTCACGACTTTTTTACCTAGTGACGCGTAATGGATGAGTGCTCTGTTGATGTCTGCTTGAGAAACAGGATGGTGACCGCCAGTTTTACCGACATCGAGAACTTCGACGTGTTCCCCAATCCATTGCAGGGCCCCACGGGGCGCCAATCTGTCAATAACAAGCACATCTGCGCTTTCGATGTGTTCGCGTGCACTTAACGTCAATAGTTCTAATGCGCCTGGTCCACCGCCTACGAGTACAACTTCACCGGTTTTGTTCCCGACGTGATGTGGGACAGGCACAGCCGCTGATGGTGTGTCGTGTAGTGCCTCGTTAAGTTGTGTGCGTTTATGCAGCAAAAAACTTGCGATGGCATCGCGTACACGCATTGATCGTTTGGGTGATGGAACAGTATTTCCAGTTGATATGACAGCGATTGTTGTGTCGTTGTCTATGTGCAGGGCGGGAGCCCACGCGGTCGCACCTTCAGGGTCAGCACCTTTAAAGCAGAAGATTCGTGCCTGTTCTGCTTCGTGCGCGACAGCGTCGTCTACATCTACTTGTCCGGTGGCTGTTGCAGCGAACCATGCGCTGGCTAGATCCCCGACCTGGTATTCACGAGGCAGCCATGTGACGCATGGGGTGCCAAGGGTGCGTTGCGCGAATGTGGCACTTGCAAGGAGTTCTGTCATGTCGGCACATACCTGAGGGGCAATTACGGTGACGTACGCGCCTGCTTGTACGAAAATTCGTGCTCGTCGAGCGGCCACAGGGCCTCCGCCAATGACGACGACGTTTTTTCCAGCGAATCGTAGGCCGATGGGGGTAATAGCCGACATAGTGTTTCCTTTGCACTGATGAGTGTCACCAACTATTGGGTGACACTCATCAGCTATGGTGCGTTAAATCGTGTATTGAAGGGGACGAGTTTCGGGTTGGACACTTCCAAGAAGTGCGTTGCCAACCATTCCAGCTGCGAGGGTGTACCCGTTCGCCGGATCAATAAGTAAGAAAGAACCTGTTGCGCGTGATTGCGCATATTCTTCTGCTGCTACGCCTTGAGCAAGCCGTAGCGTTACTCCACCAATGTCATTCAGTTCGAGCTCTTGAGCGGGAACCTGTGATGCAGTGGTGAGGTCGAGCCGTCCGTGTACTTCTCGTACGAGCGCTTGAACAACCCGCGTCGTGTGTTTGATGAGTACTTTTGTTCCCGGGCGGAGCGGTTTCTCGGCAAGCCACGCGATAGTGCCATCGATGTCTTGGGTGGCTTCGGGGGCATCGTGTGCGGAGACAATGACATCCCCTCGCGTGAGGTCTACGTCGTTGTCGAGTCGCACTGTGACAGATTGTCCTTGTACGGCTTGTGGCAAACTGCGTCCAAAGAAGTCGATGCCTGCAACAGACGTTGTTATCCCGGAAGGAAGAACAGTGACTTTGTCGCCGACTTTTATGGTTCCCGACGCTACCTGTCCCGCATATCCGCGATAGTCACGGTAATCTGTGCCAGCAGCTGATTGCGGACGAATCACTAGTTGTACAGGGAACCTGAAAGATTCAGTTGATACTGGCTCACCGGCAGGTAACTGTTCTAAAAATTCAAGTAATGCCGGGCCGTCGTACCATGCTGTCTTTTCTGATTTGTCGACAACGTTGACGCCTTCAAGTGCGGAGACAGGAATCGCAGTGATTGAAGTGATACCAAGATCGTGGGCGGCTTCAGAAATATCTGCCTGTAACTCTTCGAATCGTTCTTGTGAGTAATCAACAAGGTCGATTTTGTTTACGGCAACAACCACGTGCGGGACACGAAGTAGCGACAGGACGGCGAGGTGCCTGCGCGTTTGCTCAAGTAAGCCTTTACGCGCATCAATGAGGAGCACAACAACATCAGCAGTTGACGCTCCCGTTACGGTGTTACGCGTGTACTGCACGTGTCCGGGGCAGTCCGCCAAAATGAATGTGCGGTGTGCTGTTGCAAAGTACCGGTATGCAACATCAATGGTGATGCCTTGTTCGCGTTCTGCTCGTAGACCATCAGTGAGCAGGGCAAGGTCAGCGCTGTCGAGCCCTTTATCGCGTGAAATGCGTTCCACAGATTCCAGCTGGTCAGACAATACCGCTTTGGAGTCGTACAGTAGCCGCCCGACGAGGGTAGATTTTCCGTCGTCGACTGACCCTGCTGTTGCAAGTCGAAGAAGTGTGCTCATTAGAAGTAGCCTTCTTTCTTCCGGTCTTCCATTGCTGCTTCAGAGATTTTGTCGTCTGCGCGTGTGGCACCACGCTCAGTGATGCGGGTTGCTGTGATTTCTTCGATGACAGCTGCGACGTCTTTTGCTTCGGACTCCACCGCACCCGTGCAGGACATGTCACCGACTGTGCGGTAGCGTACAAGCCGTGTGGTGACGGGCTCGTCGTCGCGGGGGGTGATGAACTCTGACACCGCTAAAAGCATGCCGTTTCGCTCAACGACGTCACGGTAGTGGGCGTAGTAGAGGGAAGGCAGCTCGATGTTTTCGCGTTCGATGTACCGCCAAATGTCGAGTTCAGTCCAGTTGCTGAGTGGGAAAGCACGAACGTGTTCGCCTGGGCGGTGCCTACCGTTGTACAGGTTCCATAGTTCTGGGCGCTGGTTGCGTGGATCCCATTGCCCAAATTCGTCGCGTAACGAGATGACGCGTTCTTTTGCTCGTGCTTTTTCTTCGTCGCGCCGTCCGCCTCCAAACACGGCATCAAAACGATGCCCTGAAATAGCGTCAAGTAGCGGCTGTGTTTGTAAAGGATTACGTGTGCCATCGAGGCGCTCTTGGAGCCGACCGTCGTCAATGTAGTCTTGCACGCGCGCAACTTCGAGGCGGGCATTCAAGCGTTGTACTGTTTCGTCGCGATACTCAAGAACCTCGGGAAAGTTATGTCCAGTATCAACGTGCAGCAGTGGGAACGGTAGCGGGGCAGGCCACAACGCTTTCACTGCAAGGTGAAGCATAACGACAGAGTCTTTACCTCCCGAGAACAACAGTGCAGGGCGCTCAAACTCTGCAACGACTTCGCGGATGATATGAATGGCTTCGGCTTCAAGCGCGTCGAGAAGCGTGAGCTGTGAGTCGTGATTCTCAGCGGGTTCAGGTACGTTCACGGCTGTGTTTCCGTTTCGTAGTTACGGGCATGGTGAGTGTTTCGTTCTTACCTGTCATGCATGTGCGGGCATGCAGAGCGCACGAGTTTATGTGTGCAGTCCGCATTCTGTTTTGTCGAGTCCTGCCCAACGTCCACTTCGAGGGTCTTCTCCCGGAGCAACCTTTTTAGTGCAGGGAAGGCACCCGATTGAGGGGTAGCCTTGGTTGAGCAGCGGATTGATAACAACGTTGTAGGCTGCCGCGTATCCGAGGAGTTCTTCAAAACTCCAGGCTGCGAGTGGATTAATTTTGACGAGTCCGTTTTTTTCGTCAAACGTCACTAGTGGCGTTTCCGTGCGGGTTGGGGCTTCGTCTCTACGCACCCCGGTAAACCACACTTCATACTGCGACAACGCATCCGTTAACGGCTGGACTTTTCGCATGGCGCAGCATTGGGCGGGGTTCCGTGACCACAGGTCTTTCCCATAGAGAGCGTCTTGTTCGGCGACACTGTGTGGTGAACTAACGTCCACAATGGTTACGTCCATGGTGGTGCTTACCGCATCACGCGTTCCGATAGTTTCAGGAAAGTGGTAACCAGTCTCCAAAAAGAGCACGTCAACCCACGGCAGTTGCTGCGCGACAACATGCGGCAACACAGCATCAGCCATTGAGCACGCAACGGTGCTGCGATACCCAAAGGTGTCGGCAGCCCACGCGATCACCTCGTCGAATGATGCTTCGTCTGCTGCTCCAATCCCTGAACCTGAGAAGCGTGCAGCACCTTCTTCAGCAAGAGCGCGAAGCTCATCAACGCTTCGCTTTGGGCGCTCCCAATCTTGCGCTCGTTGCGGCGCATGACGTTCACGAGAAGCAGCCCGTTCTTGTTCTCGTTTGAGGGCTTCAGCACGAGCCTGTTCCAAAGCGGTCATGTGAGGTCCTCTTCGTTGGCGCGGTGCGCCCATTGCGCAAAGCTTTTCGTTACCTTCACGTTTTTCCTCAAAAGTACGAACAACCCGCTCAACATAGTCTGGAATACCTGTGGCTGTGACTTTTAAACCACGGATTGTGCGGCCCAAACCAGCATCTTCACGTGAATCACTAGCAAGACCACCACCAAGGTGAACTTGGAACCCAGGTACTTGTTCGCCGTTGTCATCCATGACGAGCTGCCCCTTCAAACCAATATCTGCGGTTTGAATACGTGCGCACGAGTTTGGGCAGCCATTGACGTGCAAGCGAATGGCACCCAACGGTTCAATATGTGGCAGCCGTTTTTCGAGTTCTTTGATTGCAGACGTAGCAGTGTCTTTCGTGTCAACAATCGCCAACTTGCAGTATTCGATTCCAGTGCAGGCAATAGTGTTACGTCGGAACGGGCTAGGGCGAGGATCGAGACCAATACGAGCTAACTGGTCAGCAACGTCTTCTACCTTTTCTGCCGGAATATCAAGTAGCAAAAGTTTTTGGTGTGGCGTCAAACGGATTCGCTGTGAACCCGCGGCTTCAGCAATATCTGCAACTTGACTCAAAATTGTGCCGGATACTCGTCCCACAAATGGTGCTACACCGATGTAGAACTTTCCGTCCTTCTGCTCGTGAATACCGACATGATCGCCCGGGTTTTTGGGCTGAGTTGCAGCAGGTCCGTCAGCAAGTGTGTAACCGAGATATTCGGTTTCGAGAACTTCTCTAAACTTTTCTGGACCCCAATCGGCAACAAGGAACTTCAACCGTGCCCTGTTGCGAAGTCGGCGGTATCCGTAATCACGGAAGATTTGGATAACTCCATGCCACACTGCCAAAACCTGATCTGGGGTAACAAACGTTCCCAGTCGCTTCGCCAAGTGAGCGTTTGCCGATAGGCCACCTCCCACCCACACGTCATAGCCGATACCAAGCGTTGGATGCTCTAACGCAACAAAAGCAATGTCGTTGATTTCGTGAACAACATCTTGGCTTGGGTGCCCAGTGATCGCTGTTTTAAATTTTCGGGGTAGGTTAGCGAGTTCAGGGTCGCCCACATATGTTTCGGTGATTTGGTTAATCTGCTCAGTGGGGTCAATAAGTTCATCTTTTGCAATGCCAGCAACTGGAGATCCAAGCACGACACGTGGAACGTCTCCACACGCTTCAGTGGTGTGCATGCCGTTGCTTTCAAGGGCCTCCCAAATGGCAGGCACATCAACGACATCAATCCAGTGATATTGGATGTTTTGACGATCTGTAATATCTGCGGTGTCTCGCGCATATTTCGTCGAGACTTCACCAAGTACCCGCAACTGCTGTGCACTAAGCGTTCCACCATCAAGGCGTACCCGCATCATGAAGTATTTGTCTTCAAGTTCATGCGGTTCTAGCTGGGCTGTGCGGCCTCCGTCAATTCCAGGTTTGCGTTGTGTGTATAACCCCCACCAGCGAAACCTGCCGTGGAGGTCTTCGCTTGGAATCGAGTCGAACCCATCTCGCGCATAGATTGTTTCGATGCGCTCGCGGACGTTGAGTCCGTTGTCTGCTTGTTTGAGTTCTTCGTTTGCGTTGAGTGGGGTAGTGCCGTCTATTTTCCATTGCCCGTTTGGTTTTTTTGCACGTGCTGGTCGTGCAGGGCGTTCTGCTGGAGCGACGGGTTTATCGCTGTTTTTGGCGGGGGGAAGGTTTGTTTGCGCAGTCATCTAGGCTGTCCTTGTAGTTGGCGTGGTGCCTAGATCAGGGCGTAAAAATGCGATGTGTGGCAGGTCTGATCTTGCGCACCAATGAACTCGGGTACCCCGAAGGGCTGGTTCTGGTTGAGAATCAACAACAGCAACACGTGTGTGATGGCATGGGAACGTGCGCATAGGTCGCTGCGTGTGCGACGCGCTGGGTGTTCCGTGCCTGAGTCATGGTGCCACGCTACGCGCTGTTAAGCGTGGTGTCGATAACGTCCGAATCGTGGAATTAACCACTGTTAAACATCTTGTCATGGTTTTAACCGGGGTTAACGTCTTGTAACTTTCCATAAACGTGTAGAGCGACTAAGCCTAGGGTTTTAAGGCTGTTTTTCTTGTGTGACTGAACTTACTGACGATGTGTCGTAAACCTTCTGGCAAAGAATTGCTGCACTCCCTAGGATTGCTGGTATGGACATTCTTTACGTAGCGGTTCTGTTTCTTCACTTTGTAAGTTGGGCACTCATCCTTGGTGGATGGCTAGCCACAATTCGCACCCCTGGGCTCTATGCAGGAATCCCGCACGCAGCTCTCACCGCGCTGGTTACCGGTGTTCTTCTCGTAGGTATTGCAGAAATGCAAGACTTGACTGTTAACCACATGAAGATCGGAGTGAAACTCCTGATCACCGTCATCATCGTGGTTCTTGCTTTCGTCGCAAAGAAGAAGGCCGACCAAGCGTCACCCCCACTCATCAACACCATTGGTGCGTTGACCGTACTGAACATTGCACTTGCCTTGTTCTGGACTGGCGGCAAGCACTTCATTTAAAGTCTTCGCTGATCACTGCTTTACTGCGTACGCTAGAGGCATGATTTTTCCGCAAGACCTCATCATCGCTCTTGTCATCTTTGTTGGACTCATTGGCACGATTATTCAGATCCTGCCTGGCTCCCTCATCGTGGCAGGAGCGATCTTTGTGTGGGCGCTACTTACCGGTGGCACCACGGCATGGGTTATATGTGTGTTGAGTTTCCTCGTTATCGCAGCAGGTGCCGTCATTAAATACGTTCTTGCGGGTAGCCACATGAAACGGTCACGGCTGCGTAATTCATCAATAATTGTTGGTCTTGTCGCTGGCGCCATCCTATTTTTTGTTATCCCTGTTATCGGGTTACCTATAGGTTTTGTTCTTGGTGTTTTCCTCAGTGAATACCTGCACACGCAAGATTTCACTGCGGCGAAAGCCTCCACAATAGTGGCGTTAAAAGCCACGGGCATCACAATCCTCGTTGAGCTCGGAGCAGCACTCATCGCGACAGGACTGTGGATCGTCGGATTAGTAATGACCTAGTTCGTAAAGAACACAATCCTAGACACCCACAACACGCTAGCGAACCGATAGGCTATGAGGGCTATGGATTCATTGTTTGGTAACTTACCCACGTTCGGTTCGGCAACAGAATACGAAGTTGCACCTTTAAGCGTTGAGCCTGATCTCACGAACACACACGAGATCTCTGAGGCCCACTTACTTGAAGGGCTTAACCCTCAACAACGTGATGCCGTGGTGCACGCTGGCAGCCCATTACTGATTGTTGCTGGTGCAGGTTCAGGTAAAACCCGAGTGTTGACGCATCGAATTGGTTATCTCCTCGCAACTGGTAGGGCGTGGCCAAGCCAAATCCTTGCGATCACTTTTACCAATAAAGCGGCAGCAGAAATGCGTGAACGTATTTCTGCGTTGATTGGGCCGCAAGCGGAACGCATCTGGGTGTCCACCTTCCACTCAACGTGTGTGCGTATTTTGCGTCGTGAAGCTGAAGCCGTTGGGCTGAAAAAAACTTTTTCCATATACGACTCCGCCGATACACAACGACTTATTACGCTGATCTTGCGTGAGCTAGACATCGACCCTAAAAAATTCACGGCTAAGACATTTTCCCACCGTATTTCTGGGCTCAAAGACGAGATGATCACCGCCCAAGAGTTTGAGATGCGCGGCGGAAAAAGCGAATTTGATCAGATACTGTCTGATGTTTACTCTCGTTACCAGCAAAAACTGAGGGCAGCGAACGCTGTCGACTTCGACGACCTCATCGTAAAGACAGTCGAATTGCTTCAGACTGCTCCTGCCGTCGCTGAACATTACAGACGCAAGTTCAGGCACATCTTGGTAGATGAGTACCAAGACACAAACCATGCACAATACACCCTTGTTAAAGAACTAACTGGGCATCCAACGAGTGAGTTCCCGCCAGGTGAACTGACTGTTGTGGGAGACTCTGACCAGTCCATTTACGCGTTTCGTGGTGCAACAATTCGAAACATTCTCGAATTTGAGAAGGACTACCCGAACGCGACCTCTATTTTGCTGGAACAGAACTATCGTTCTACCCAAAATATTTTGACTGCTGCAAATGCTGTGATCTCCAAAAATCAAGACCGTCGCCCTAAACGATTGTGGACAGCTGCAGGTGACGGCCCCAAAATCATTGGATACGTTGGCGATAATGAGCATGAAGAAGCGCGGTTCGTCGCACAGCAAATCGACAAACTTTCTGATGAGCAGGGTGTTCGGCCAGGCGACATAGCGATTTTTTATCGCACAAATAATCAATCGCGTGCAATTGAAGAAGTTCTTATTCGGGTTGGTCTGCCATACAAAGTTGTGGGTGGTACGCGATTCTACGAACGTAAAGAAATCAAAGATGCGATTGCGTATCTGCACGCAATCAATAACCCTGACGATGATGTAAACCTTCGTCGTATTTTCAACGTTCCTAAACGCGGCTTGGGTGATCGTGCTGAAGCTTTGATTGCATCGACAGCGACCGCGCACAACACGAGTTTCGACCAAGCATTACAGAACGCCGAAACAATTGCGGGTATGACCGCGCGCACGCTTAACCCGTTACGTACATTCCGCGATTTATTGCAGGAATTGCGGGCTACTGCGGCAGCCGGTGCAGGGCCAGCGGAAGTTCTAGGCGATGTCTTAGATAAGACGGGGTATCTTGTTCAATTACGAACAAGTGACGACCCACAAGATCAAACCCGCGTGGACAACCTAGCGGAACTGCACGCTGTTGCAAGCGAATTCGAACGGGACAACCCGGAAGGCACGTTGTCTGATTTCCTCGAGCGGGTCTCGCTTGTTGCTGATTCTGATCAGATTCCTTCAAGTGATGATGCTGGACACGAATCGGCTCCAAAAGTTGACCCCGGCGTTATTACGTTGATGACGTTACACACCGCCAAAGGGCTCGAATTTCCTGTCGTGTTCTTGACTGGAATGGAAGACGGCACCTTCCCTCACATGCGTGCGCTTCATGACAAGTCAGAACTCGCTGAAGAACGCAGGCTCGCATATGTGGGAATCACTCGTGCTCGCGAGCGTTTGTACATTACTCGTGCGTCAACTCGTTCTGCGTGGGGCACCCCTAATCATTTCCCTGCAAGCAGGTTCCTTGATGAAATCCCAGAACAATTATGGGACTGGTTGCGTAAGCAATCGAGTGCGGAATCAGCACGTTCTCGCTACGGCTCATCATCAGGTTATGGACAGTCTTCATATGGTGGCGATCGCTCCCAACGAAGCCAAAACTGGGATGATGATTTTGGTGCGCCAATTGGTGGGCGCCGCTCGGAAACTCCAGCGTGGAAAAAATCGAGTGCAGCGCATGCCGAAGAAAAAATCCCCATGTTTAATAACCCAAAGGCTAAGAAAGAGTCAGACATTCCTGCCTTGGCACCTGGAGATAAGGTCACCCACGACCAATTTGGCTTAGGCACTGTTTTGCAGATTGAAGGCACGGGAGCGAAAACCATCGCAAAAGTTGATTTTGGTGGAGAGTCGCCAAAGCGCCTGTTGTTAAGATTTGCGCCGTTAACCAAACTATAAGCGAGGCAGTGGTGTTTCATCTTTTGGGCGTGCATGGCTGCGAACAGTTTGACTTTACTGATTGAGGTAGAGAAACTTCGCCTTTGGGTATTGACTAGGTAAATTTCTGTGGCTGAGTGCGTCATTTTGAACAAAATCGCTGCAAAGTGTGGCTCAAACAACAAACATGAGTGTGACGTAGGGCCCGTTCTCCGGTTAGTCTTTAAGAAAATGTCTCGATGTCGAGATATTTATTTTCCGGTCGATGGAAGGACTCAGCAGGGTGGACCTGTTCGAATACCAAGCTCGCGACATCTTTGAGAAGCACGGCGTGCCTGTACTGGGCGGCGTTGTTGCCACTACTCCACAAGAAGCACGCGATGGCGCAGAAAAACTAGGCGGCGGAACTGTCGTAGTTAAAGCTCAAGTGAAGACTGGAGGACGCGGTAAAGCTGGCGGCGTAAAACTTGCGCACTCGCCAGCTGAAGCTGAAGAAAAAGCTCGCGAAATCCTTGGTATGGATATCAAGGGCCACACGGTGCACCGCGTAATGATCGCGGCTGGCGCTAAGATCGCGCAAGAGTTTTACTTCTCCGTGTTACTAGACCGTGCAAACCGTTCTTACCTTGCGATGGCAAGCGTCGAAGGCGGTATGGAGATTGAACAACTTGCAGTAGAGCGCCCTGAAGCTCTCGCTAAAGTTGAGGTCAACCCAACTGTCGGTATCGACGAGGCGAAAGCTCGAGAAATCGCTGACGCAGCTGGATTTTCTGAAGAGATTAAAGAGCAAATCGTTGCTGCATTCCAGAAACTATGGACTGTGTACGTCCAAGAAGATGCAACCCTCGTTGAGGTTAACCCTCTTGTGCTGACTGAAGAAGGCCAGATCGTCGCGCTTGACGGAAAAGTTTCGCTCGACGAAAACGCTTCATTCCGTCACGCTGACCACGAAGCCCTCGAAGACAAAGACGCTGCAGACCCACTTGAGGCTAAAGCAAAGGCCAACGACCTTAACTACGTCAAACTTGACGGACAGGTCGGAATCATCGGTAACGGTGCTGGTCTTGTAATGAGCACACTTGATGTGGTCGCATACGCGGGGGAGAACCACGGCGGAGTAAAACCTGCTAACTTCCTCGACATCGGTGGCGGCGCGTCTGCTTCAGTTATGGCAGCAGGACTCGACGTCATTTTGAATGACCCTCAAGTGAAATCCGTATTCGTGAACGTATTCGGTGGAATCACCGCATGCGACGAGGTTGCGAATGGAATCGTTAAGGCGCTAGAAATCCTTGGTGACAGCGCAACTAAGCCACTGGTTGTGCGCCTTGACGGAAACAATGTGGAAGAGGGGCGCGCGATTTTGAACGCAGCAAACCACCCACTCGTAACTTTGGCTGAGACGATGGACGGTGGAGCCGACAAGGCCGCCGAACTCGCACACGCCTGATACTGACAAGCGAGAAGAGGAAGAAAAATGGCAATCTTCATTAACGAAGATTCGAAGGTCATCGTTCAAGGTATGACCGGTTCAGAAGGCCAGAAGCACACCACTCGCATGCTGGCTTCAGGTACCAACATCGTTGGTGGTGTAAACCCGCGTAAGGCTGGCACCACTGTTGAATTTCCTAAAGGCGATGCAACGGTCGAGGTGCCAGTGTTCGGCACTGTCGCTGAAGCTATGGAAGCAACGGGTGCTAACGTCTCGGTAATTTTTGTGCCGCCTGCATTCACAAAGTCTGCTGTGGTAGAGGCAATTGAGGCAGCGATGCCTTTGACCGTCATCATCACTGAGGGCGTACCAGTGGCAGACACCGCAGAGTTCTACACGCTGGCTGCTGAAAAGGGCGTTCGCCTGATCGGCCCTAACTGCCCAGGCATTATCTCCCCTGGAAAATCCAATGTGGGTATCATCCCAGCAGACATCACTGGTGCGGGAAAGATCGGACTTGTTTCTAAGTCGGGCACACTCACATACCAGATGATGTATGAACTCCGTGATTTCGGATTCTCAACTGCTATCGGTATCGGTGGAGACCCAATCATTGGAACCACACACATTGATGCGCTTGCTGCTTTTGAAGCGGATCCAGAGACCGAAGCAATTGTCATGATTGGTGAGATCGGTGGCGATGCAGAAGAGCGTGCTGCCGCATTCATCAAGGAGAACGTAACAAAACCAGTAGTTGGTTATGTTGCAGGATTCACTGCTCCTGAGGGCAAGACTATGGGGCACGCAGGTGCGATTGTTTCTGGGTCTTCAGGAACAGCTGCTGCTAAGAAAGAAGCTCTTGAAGCCGCAGGCGTTAAAGTTGGAAAAACTCCATCAGAAACCGCTGAACTGATGCGTCAGATTCTTTCTGCATAGTTTTCTTCATACATATGTGGGGGGCGAACCGTTATACGGTTCGCCCCCCACTTTGTTGTAACTACAGTTGAGCGGATGCGTGCCAAATCCGGTCAAGATAATCGTTGATAGACCGATCAGAGGAAAAGAAACCACAACGCGCAACATTGAGGATCGCAGATTTTGTCCATGCGTCTGCATCCCGATATCTGTTTTCTACAGCCTGCTGGGCGGACATATATGATTCAAAGTCGGCGAGTGCCATGAACCTGTCGCTCTCAAGCCAATCAGAGATAACAGGTTCAAATGTGCTGCGATCTCCATTGGAGAATGTCCCCGCAGCGATGAGGTCGATTGCGAGTTTCAGGTTTTCTTGTGATTCGTAGTAACTCGATGGGTGATAACCGGACTGTAAACGGTTATGAACTTCGGGCTCCGTCATACCGAAAAGGAAGAAGTTTTCGTCGCCTACAAGTTGGTGTATTTCTACGTTGGCGCCGTCTAGTGTGCCGATGGTGAGTGCACCATTGAGCGCAAACTTCATGTTTCCTGTTCCTGAGGCTTCTTTTCCAGCTAGTGAAATTTGTTCCGACAGGTCAGCTGCAGGTATCAGCTTTTCGGCGAGAGTAACGTTGTAGTTCGCTGGGAAAGCAATGGTGAGGCGGCCTTTAAGCTCTGGAGCTGTGTTGACTTTTGCTGCCACAGCGTTAATGAGTGCAATAGTGTTTTTGGCCATGCGGTAGCCGGGCGCTGCTTTTGCACCAAACATGATGACTCTGGGTTCAATGTCTTCAGCGTCAAGTTTTCCAGCAAGCACTTGTGCGTAGAGGGATACGACGTGCAGTAGTTTGAGCGATTGACGTTTGTATTCGTGGAGACGTTTCACCATGACGTCATACATGGCATTTTCGGGAAGAAGGATTCCGTCCCGGTGCTTCAGAATGTGCGCGATACGTTCTTTGTTGTGCGCTTTGACTGCAGCAAATTGGGTACGAAACTCTGGGTCTTCTGCGAGTTCTTCTAATCCTGTGAGGAGCGTGAGGTCTTTAACCCAGCCGCTGCCTACCGCATCGTCAAGTAAGTCTGCGAGGGCAGGGTTCGCAAGTTTGATGAATCTGCGTGGGGTGATCCCGTTGGTGACGTTCGTAAATTTATGTGGCCAGTATGACGAGAAATCCTTGAGAACGCTGTCTTTGAGGAGCTGAGAATGTAGTTCAGCGACTCCATTGATCCGGTTTGCGCCTATGGTGGCGAGGTTTGCCATGCGTATCGCACGAACAGGATGTTCCTGAATGATGGACATGGACCGTACGAGTTCGTCATTGTTTGTTGTTTGACGTAGCTCGTTGAGGAATTGTTCGTTGATTCCGTAAATGATTTCAAGGTGGCGTGGCAGGAGACGCTCAAATAATTCGACAGGCCACAGTTCAAGCGCTTCGGGCAATAGCGTGTGGCAGGTGTAGTTGAAAATTTGTTGGGTGAGTTCCCATGCTTCATTCCAGCTGAGCGCATGTTCGTCGACGAGTAACCGCATGAATTCTGGGATTGCGATAACTGGATGTGTGTCATTCAGTTGGATGGTTACGTGTTGCGGCAGTTCCTGGTAGGTGATTCCGCGAGTCAAATGCGAGTTGAGTAGGTCTTGCAGTGAAGCGGCAACAAAAAAGTATTGTTGTTGTAGTCGCAGTTCTTTGCCCTGAGGCGTTGAATCTTCTGGGTATAAAACGTTGGAAATGTTTTCTGCTGCAGTTCGTGCTTTTACAGCGTTTTCGAAGTCTCCAGAATTAAAGATGCGCAGGTTGAATTCGTCAGTTGCTCGTGCGCTCCACAGCCGCAGGGTATTGACGGTAGTGGTGTCGTAGCCTGGCACGAGGTAGTCACAGGGAACAGCTTGCACCTGCCATTCTGGTTCCCATATGCGTTGAGTGCCGCTTGGGTCATTATGTACAGTGCCACCAAAACCAACGTGTAGAGCCCGATCGGAATGCTGGGTTTCCCAAGGTATTCCGTGTGTTGTCCACGTATCGGGTTGTTCGTTTTGCTCTCCGTCAACGAAAATTTGTCGAAAAATTCCGTAGTTGTATCGGATGCCGTAGCCGATGGCGGAGATGTCGAGTGTTGCGAGGGAGTCAATAAAGCAAGCAGCAAGTCGCCCTAAACCGCCGTTGCCAAGCCCCGGTTCTATTTCTGTTGCGATGACCTCGTCAATGTTTATGTTGAGGGAGTCGAGCGCAGCCTTGGCAGTGCGTGTGAGCTGTGTTGCTAAGAGGGCGTTTTCTGTTTGTGGGCCTAAGAGATATTCGGCAGATAAATAGACAACAGTTTTTGTTTGCGTTTCAGCGTGACGCGCGGAGGTGTGTTGCCATCTCTCAATGAGTGGCCGTTTTAAGGTGCGTACAAGAGCAGTGTATTTATCGGTCATTGAGGCGTTTTCGAGTGTTACCCCGCGATCGTAGGTGAGCTCGTTAAGGAAGATGTTCCTGAAGGTGGTTACATCCATAGCTGTCCCTCATGTCTTTTGGGCGGTGTTTTCTGTGGCCTGTACTGCTTGTTGTGTGATCGTATCGCGCCTTAATGGCGTGGTTCTGAATCTAATAGCCCACTAGGCCATTTATTCATTTCTTGTTGTGTTTGGGGTCACGTGTTTGGCGGTGGCGGTGGGGTGTGCGGTGTGTGTATTGTTAACGAGTCCTCGCAAGTGGTGAGTGTCGAAATACCGGTTGATAGCGATTTTGTTTCGCGGTTGATGATCGTGTAGAGTAGTTACTCGTTCCGCTGAGCGGGACGAAATCTTCTCAGTCTTTTCTGAATCATTTCACTTATCTGGTTGGCCTTCGGGTTTGACTGGTTTGTGTGGGTCT